>CALABV010000167.1 GCA_937886325.1 uncultured Geobacter sp. | reverse complement strand
GTGGTTCTTGCCGCGAACGGGTGCGTTCTCTTGTATCTGCTGTATATTCTGACCCTTCTGGAGAAGATGCGGAGGGATGCGGAAGCGCTGCAGGGAGTTCGATGAATGGGGAATGGCTACGGTTGGTAGAAATCGATGAGATAAAGCGACCCGCATCCGCTTTTGTTCAACCTAGCGCGCAGGACAGGTTTGGCTGGTATGCGTAAGGGCCGGTGGTATTTATCTTGAAATCAACTCAATCATTTCCCTTGCGATGGGTGGATCACTTCCCAGCCGTCCCGCCGAGCAGCGAAAAAACCTCCCCGAGATACCGGAAAACCCTCTGGTAGATGCCGGGAGACTTGCTCTCGCGCGGCCCCGCGACATTCAGGATCGCAATGTCGTACCGGTTCAGCCATTCTGTTACAATCGCGGTCGTCGGAGTATCGTCCATCTCCAGAATCAGGCAGGGCTTGCCGTGTTTTTCCGCGTATTCGGCGGTCAGCAGAGTACCTTCGCTCAAGGCGCCCATGTTCAGGATCAGGGTGCCGTCCGATTCGATGACATTCTGCTCGGTGCGTTCGGCATACCCGCCCTCAGCGATCTCGACCAGGGGGTAGTGGTCGGGAACCCTGCCGTCTTCGGCAAGTCGTCCCGCCGGGCAGTAGCCGCCGATCGGGAGCCCGGCGTTCAGCGCCGCATCCAGCGCCGCCCGGTCTACACCGGTCTGCCCGCCGGAGACAACCTTTTCCAGGGTTGTCGTCCGCATCATGATGCAGTCTCAACCACCACTGCCGTCCCATAGCACAGGACCTCGGTCACGCCCCCCATCAGTTCGGTCGCGTCATACCGAATCCCGATAACGGCATTTGCGCCCACATGGCGGGCATGGGTCATCATCATGTCGAAGGCCTCGGTGCGGGTCTTCTCGCAGAGTTCGGTAAAGAGCGTTATGTTCCCTCCGAAAAGGGTCTGCAGCGAGCCCCCGATTGTGCCAAAGACTGAACGCGAGCGAACCGTTATCCCCCGAACGACTCCAAGATTTCTGATGATGCGGTACCCCTCAAGCGTGAATGCGGTTGTCGTCAGTTTATGGTCCATGGAATTCCTCCAATTCTCATGTCACACGCCGTAACGTGCGTATTCGCCGGTCCAGCCCTTCATGGGATTCTGTTATACGCCCCTGCCGGTCACCGAAAGAATACCACAGTTTTCGACAGCCTTTTTCAACGCATCCCGTGATTCTTCCGCATGCCGGTGTTTTACATCGTAAACGGCCATGTTTCATGGGCATGGACCTTTTTTCCGCTCCCCGGCGGTAACAGGGTATACTTAGTCATATACGAGGTAGTGTGATGCTTGGCAGGGTATATCGCAACCTTCGGTGAAAAAGGGGGAAACCATGAAAAGCTACGAGAATGTCAGCGGTACCTCCGCAATCGTTGCCTTCGAGATCGGCGACGACTCGATCAAGGTCAAATTTGTTGATGGATCGATCTATCTGTTTACCTACCGGAGCGCGGGCAGCGCCAACGTCGAGCAGATGAAGAAATACGCGACCTTCGGGCACGGGTTGCAAGGCTTTATCAACAGATTCGTTGGCATGGAGTGCGGGGTGAGGGTTGGGAGCAGGCGGAAACGCCCTGCTCCGGGGTGTTCCCCACACAAATGAACAACGGTAGCTTATTGTCGGAATCTTGATGCAGGTCAATGCCTGCGTGCCCTCGTACTGGTATAAGCACCCTGGAAAGAAATTGGGGAAAAGCCGGGTATACTGGAATCTATCCCATATTTCTGAATAAAAGGGAAAAGGAGGGTTTCTATGTTCTGTCACCAGTGTGAGCAGGCGGCAAAAGGAATCGGATGCGACGTAATGGGGGTGTGCGGCAAGAAGCCGGAGGTTGCGGCTCTGCAGGATAACCTGCTGTATGGCCTGAAGGGCCTGGCCATATATGCAAACGAGGCCCGGAAGCTTGAGGCAAAGGATCCGGCTATTGATGTCTTCATGCTTGAAGGGCTTTTCGCCACGGTCACCAACGTGGACTTTGACCCGGCCCGCCTTGAAGCTGCCATCAGAAAATGCTTCGAGATGAAGGAGAAGGCAAAAGCCCTGTATCTGAAAGCCTCCGGGGGCGCCGAAGCTGAAGGGGGGTTCTTCCAGAAATTGAAGGCGTTTTTTACCGGTGATGAGTCCAAGCCGGCACAGGAAGTCGCAGCTCCGGCTGCCTGGGTCCCGGCCGCGGATCTCGCCAAGCAGGGCGAGCAGTACGGCATCATGACCTTCCACAATGACGCCGACATCCGCTCCGCCATCGAGATCCTGGTCTACGGCCTCAAGGGAATGGCAGCGTACGCCGACCACTGCCAGATCCTGGGCAAGCACGACGATGAGGTCTACGCCTTCTTCCACAAGGCCCTGGCCGCCACCGCCGACCCGGCCCTGGGGCTCATGGACTACGTTGAGCTGGCAATGGAGTGCGGCAAGGTGAACCTGAAGGTGATGGGGTTGCTGGACTCGGCCCACATAGAGCGCTTCGGCAGCCCGGTACCGACTCCGGT
>CALABV010000166.1 GCA_937886325.1 uncultured Geobacter sp. | reverse complement strand
CAGTATGGATTGACATCTCAAATTCGAAGGGCAGCGGTTTCAGTCCCTTCGAACATAGTGGAAGGCTGCGCCAGAGACAGTCAGGCAGACTATCTCAGATTCCTTACAATGGCCTTCGGATCCTTGCGGGAATTGCGGTACCAGCTTGGCTTGTCAAATCGGTTGGAATTCTAACATTACCAAGGCTGGGCGCCGATCGACTCAAAGATTGTCGAAACCGAAAAGGTTCTTATTGGCCTGATTCGTTCCTTGCGCGATGGCTGGAAACCTTCAGCCTTCGGTCTTCAGCCTCATACCTGGTTTTATCACCCGGTCAGGACGGTTAAAGAGCCGATGAGCCCGTTGGATTTGTAAAATCAGGTTTTTAGGCTGAAGACTGAAGGCTGAAGGGAAGGGCGGGAGAAGCCGGATGAAGACTGGGGGCTGGGATGTCAATGGGGTTGGGACGTGAAGATGTGAACTTTTCGGTATTCGATCCTTGGTTACGGCAGGTCAACGTTCATCTTCAAATCCCGACCCCATTCAATTTGCGACCCCATTCAATTTGGTTTCAAAAACTACTTTGCGTTGCGAACCGGCCAGACCAGCATCTGAGCGTTCGGTTTGCCGGCCTCAGTGGCCGCATCGGAGTACCAGTAATCAATGCTCCTCGAAGTGGGACTGATCTCGAATCCGGAGGACTCCAGATACTGCAGATCGGGTTCGGCATTGCCTTTGAACAGGGATTCAGCCTTTGTGGGCAGGCGCCAATCACGGTAGCCACCCAGATCGAGCGTACGAACCCATTCAACCGCCTGTGCATAACTCACATGTCTTCCCAACATATTGATATTATTTGCCCACATCAGGCCTGTTGTCGTGTCGAGCGCCGTTGCCCCATCCTTTGAAAACTGGAAGCGAATCCTGATCGGCTCCGGAAGCGTCGTTGCCTGTCCTTCCGGTCCGCTCTCGATATCAACGGCAGCGTTTTTCGTGGCGCCGTCCGGGTAGGTGACAAGCCTGTACGCTGACATGGGAACAAGTTTGGTGAACTTGAACACACCATTTGAATCGGTTGTGCTCTCAAACTGTTTGTCGCCCTTGACCGAATTTGACTGTTTGGCGATCACCTTGACACCGGCCAGCGGCATGTCTTTGCCGTCGACGACTTTACCCTCGAGACTTGTCTTTTTACCGCAACCACATAGAGCAAAAGCACATACCATGACGCCCATTCCGATAAGAACCGCTTTTTTCATTTCCTCTGTTCTCCTGTTGTAGATTCCAGCTGTTGTGCTGTTGAGTGATACCAACGACAGGGGCGCAGCTTGCCCTGCCCAGTCGGGCGAGGCAGGCTGCGCCCCTGCAAGGCGGTTGTACTGATTAATTAGCCTGGGTAATAGCAGCGTTCCCCGAAGATTGCGGACCCCACCCGCACCAGGGTGGCGCCTTCCTCGACAGCCACCTCGAAATCCCCGGACATGCCCATGGAGAGCTCATCCATGGAGACTCCCGGGATATCCTCCGCCCTGATCACCCCGGCCAGTCGCCTGAGCTCCCGGAAATAGGGGCGGGCCCGCTCGGGCTCGTCGAAGAAGGGGGGCATGGTCATGAGGCCGCGGATACGCAGGTGGGGGAGGGCGGCCGCCTCCCTGGCCAGCTTGATGACCCCTGCCGCGGTGGTCCCGGATTTGGTCTCTTCGCCGGAGATGTTCACCTGGAGGAGGATGTCGCAGACCTTTCCCGTCCTCTGCCACTGCCGGTCAATCTCCCGTGCCAGGGAGATGCGGTCCACCGAGTGGATCAGGCTGACCAGGCCGGCGATGTATTTAACCTTGTTGGACTGGAGGGAGCCGATAAAGTGCCATTCCGCGGTTTCCGGCGCTTTTCCCGCCTTGTCCAGCAGCTCCTGGACGTAGTTTTCACCGAAGATGCGCTGCCCCGCCCCGGAAGCGGCAATGATCGCCTCCACCGGCTGGGTCTTGGAAACAGCCACCAGCCGCACGGACCGCGGGTCGCGGCCGCAGCGCTCCGCTGCCGTGCGGATTCTCTCCTGTATCTTCAGCAGATTTTCGGCGACTGACATCCGATACCTCCTTCCGCCATGCGCATCAGGCGATGGCCCCCATGGTCCGCAGCGCCTCCACCACCTCGCACAGCGGTAATCCGACCACGTTGGTGTAGGACCCCTCGATGCCGCGGATCATGTAGGCCGCGTTCCCCTGGATGGCGTAGGCGCCCGCCTTGTCGAAGGGGCAGCCGGTGGCGATGTAGGCGTGAATCTCGTCGGGCCGGAGGGGCTTGAAGAAGACCCGGGTTTTTACGGCCTCCGAGACCTCACGCCCGGTTTCCCGGTCGAAGACGGAAAAGCCGGTGATCACCTCGTGGGGCGCGCCGGAAAGCTTGCTCAGCATCCGTTCCGCATCGGCCGCGTCCCGGGGCTTGCCCATGACCTCACCCCGGCTTACCACGATGGTGTCCGCGCCGATGAAGAAGCGGCCGCCGTTGCAGGCTGCCACGGCGCGCGCCTTTTCCGAGGCCAGCCGCAGCGCGTGGGCCTCGGGCGCCTCCCCTTCCAGGTAGGTTTCGTCGATTTCCCCGGGCCGCACCTCGAAGGAGATGCCGGCAGACTGGAGGAGCTCGACCCGCCGGGGCGAGGCCGAGGCGAGGATAATGGTGTCTCTCTCATGCATCGCGGCTGCCGT
Organism: uncultured Geobacter sp.; assembly: GCA_937886325.1. Classification (GTDB taxonomy): domain Bacteria; phylum Desulfobacterota; class Desulfuromonadia; order Geobacterales; family Geobacteraceae; genus RPRC01. The sequence continues at coordinate 68,665 of CALABV010000166.1, read as the reverse complement.
CCTTTTTTGTTGCTCCGTTGATGCGGCGTCGTCTGCGCCTGAGGATGATCAGGAGGGCCAGTCCGGACAGGATGATGATGCCGAGGAGGAGGCGGAGCGCGTCGCGGGCGAAAATCCCGGAAATCAGGGACAGCAGGCCCATGAGCACCAGCAGCGCCTCCATGGAGAGCAGGCGGCCGATGACGGTTATTTCCTGTTTTTCCTTGTCGTGGTCCATTGGGGTTACCTTATGTTATTTCCGCCCGCCACTCTTCCAGGTCACGCAGTGCCCGTTCCGCCAGGAGGCGGCGCCGTTCCGCCTTTTTCACCTTTCCGGGAAGCTCTGGAAAGAGCCCGTAATTGACGTTCATGGGCTGGAAGTGCTTCGGGTCGGCCCCGGTGATGTGGCGCACCAGTGCGCCGTGGGCGGTGGTGTCGGGCGGGACGGGCAGATGTGTGTCCGGTCCGTGCAGGGCCATCAGGGAGGCATTCACGCCGGCAAGAAAACCGGTGGCCGCAGATTCAACGTATCCTTCCACCCCGGTGATCTGGCCCGCGAACAGGATGCGGGGGGCCGTTTTCATGCGCAGGGTGGGACCAAGAACGGTCGGGGCGTTGATGAAGGTGTTGCGGTGCATGGAGCCCAGACGCGCGAATTCCGCGTTTTCCAGGCCGGGGATCATGCGGAACACCCGTTTCTGCTCCGGGTAGGTAAGCTTGGTCTGGAACCCGACCAGATTGAACAGGGTACCCTCGCGGTTCTCCATGCGGAGCTGGACCACGGCGTGCGGCTCCCTGCCGGTGCGGGGATCGGTTAGGCCCACCGGTTTCATGGGCCCGAAGCGGAGCGTGTCGTGGCCCCGCGACGCCATCTCCTCAACCGGCATGCACCCCTCGAAGTGGATGAGCTTCTCGAAATCCCGCGTCGGAACTTTCTCGGCGGCCAGAAGCGCGGCCATGAAGGCGTCGTACTCCTCGCGGGTCATGGGGCAGTTCAGGTAGTCGTCGCCGTCCCCCTTGCCGTAGCGGGAGGCCCGGAACACCGTGTCGTGGTCGATGGAGGATGCCGTCACGATGGGCGCGATGGCGTCGTAGAAGTAGAGGTAGGGGCCGGTGAGACCGGAGATGGCCCGGGCCAGCGGTTCGCTGGTCAGGGGACCGCTGGCGATGACCACGATCCCCTGTTCCGGGATCTCGGTGACTTCCTCGCGCATGACCGTAACGAGCGGGTTGGATTCGATCCTCCCGGTGATGAAGCGGGAAAAGAGCTCGCGGTCCACGGCAAGCGCGCCGCCCGCCGGTACCCGGGTGGCGTCGGCAGCTTCCATGAACAGGCTTCCGGTGCGACGCATCTCCTCCTTGAGGAGGCCGACGGCATTTTCCAGGGATGCGCCCCGCAGGGAATTGGAGCAGACCAGTTCCGCCAGGGAGGGAAGGGTGTGGGCCTGCGAGAATCGTGCGGGCTTCATTTCGTACAGGGTTGCCGCCACACCCCGGCATGCGCACTGCCAGGCCGCCTCGGCCCCCGCCAGTCCGCCGCCGATGATGGTGACGCCCGGCTTCACTCCTTTTCGCTCCCGCCTTCCGGCTTCTCCTTGTGCTCGCATTTCGGGCACTTGAGGAAGGCGCCTTCCCGCTTGTAGACCTTCTGCACCATGAGCGGAAAGTTGCACTGGGGACAGGGCCTGGTGACCGGCGGGTCCCAGAGGGCGAACTTGCACTCCGGGTAGCGGTTGCAGGAATAAAAGAACTTGCCGTAGCGGGATTTCTTTTCCGTGAGTTCGCCCGTGCCGCACTCCGGGCAGGTCACGCCGGTCCCCTTCGGTTTCACCAGGGGCTGGATGTTCTTGCATTCCGGGTAGGCGGAGCAGGCAAGGTACTTGCCGTAGCGCCCCTCCTTGATGAGCATGGGGCTGCCGCACTTGTCGCACTTCTCCTCGGAAAAGACCGGCTCGGCCTTTTCCTCCGTGCCGTTCTTCTCCATGGCGCGGGTATAGCGGCATCCGTCCTGGTACCCGGAGCAGGCGATAAACTTGCCCCGTTTCCCTAATTTCTCCACCAGGGGCTTGCCGCACTCGGGGCACTCCTCGCCGATCTCCTTCACCCGCCTGGGCTCGCTGAGCTTTTCCTGGAGCTGGGCGGTAAAGGGGCCCCAGAATTCCCGCAGCAGCTGCTTCCACTCTTTTTCACCGCGGGAGACCTGGTCCAGTTCCTCCTCCAGGCCGGCGGTGAAGTGGTAGTCCACGTACGTGGGAAAGTCGAGGGTCAGCAGGTCGTTGACCACCATGCCGGTATCCTGGGGGATGAAGCGCTTCTTTTCCAGCACGGCGTATTTTCTCTCGATCAGGGTGTTGAGGATGCTGGCATAGGTGGAGGGGCGGCCGATGCCGTATTCTTCGAGGGTTTTCACCAGGGTCGCCTCGGTGTAGCGGGGAGGCGGCTGGGTGAAGTGCTGTTCCGGGATGATGTCCAGAAGGGTGAGGTCTTCGCCTTCCTCCAGCGGAGGGAGCATCCCTTCCTTTTCCTCGTTTTCGTCGTCCTTGCCCTCGATGTAGAGCTTCATGAAGCCGGGAAAACGTATCACGCTGCCCGTTGCTCGGAAGGTGTTTCCTTTGCCGGCGGCGATGTCCACCGAGGTCTGGTCCAGGAGCGCCTCCGCCATCTGGCTGGCCACGGTCCGTTTCCAGATAAGTTCGTAGAGCTTGTACTGGTCCGGCGTCAGGTGCTTCTTCAGTTCAGCCGGCGTCTTGGAGAGGTAGGTGGGACGGATTGCCTCGTGGGCCTCCTGGGCGTTCTTGGACTTGTTCTTGAAATGTCGCGGCTTTGCAAGCGCGAAATCGGCGCCGAACATGGCCGTTATCAGAGTGTGCGCTTCCTTGAGCGCCTGGGAGGAGAGGTTGACGCTGTCGGTACGCATGTAGGTGATGAGGCCCACCGTGCCCTCTCCGCCGATGTCGATTCCCTCGTAGAGCTTCTGGGCCGTGGCCATGGTCTTCTTGGCCGAGAAGCCGAGCTTTCTTGCCGCCTCCTGTTGCAGGGTGGAGGTGGTGAAGGGTGGTGACGGGTTGCGCTTCTTCTCACTCTTCGTGACCTTGGCGACCCGGCACGGCTCCTTGATCAGGGTGTTCTTGACATTTTCGGCCGCCGCCGCGTCCGGAAGATCGAACTTGCCCAGCTTCTTGCCGCAGAACTCCACCAGGTTCGCCTTGAAACCCTGTCCGCCATGGTTCTGAAGGCTTGCCGCGACTGTCCAGTATTCCTGCTCCACAAAGGCCGCGATCTCCTTCTCCCGCTCGCAGATCAGACGCAGCGCCACCGACTGGACCCGGCCGGCGGACAGGCCGTAGCGGATCTTCTTCCACAGAAAAGGGGAGAGGTTGAATCCGACCAGGTAGTCAAGGATCGAGCGCGCCTGCTGTGCGTCCACCAGGTCCAGGGAGATGTCACGCGGGTGTTTGACCGCGTGGGTAATGGCGTCCTTGGTAATTTCATGAAAGACAACGCGCTTGATGTCCAGTTTCGACTTCTTCGGGTCGATTCCCAGGGCCGCCAGCAGGTGCCAGGAAATGGCCTCCCCTTCCCGGTCGGGGTCTGTCGCCAGGAGGAGCGCGCCGGAGTTTTTCAGTTCCTTCTTGAGCTCCTGGAGATGTTTCTTGCTCTCGGGAAGAACGGCGTATTTCGGTTCGAAGTCGTTTTCGGTGTCCACCGAACCCTGTTTGCTGGGCAGGGCCCGGACGTGTCCGTAGGAGGCGAGGACCTTGTAGTCCTTGCCGAGGAATTTTTCGATGGTCCGCGCTTTGGCGGGGGATTCTACGATAACGAGGTTTTGTGACATGGGTTCACCGTGAAACAGGGTTTTTGTTTGTAACATATTGATCAGGCGATGGAAAATAGCTTGCCCGGGTGCTGGATGATGATACCGTCCAGCTCCAAACGAAGTAAAATAGCCGAAACGTCCGCCACTGTCAACGCGCTTTTTGTCGCGATTTCATCGATATGGAGCGGCGTGGCGGACAATAGGGAGTAGATCGACGCTTCCGGAGGCGAGAAACTGAAGCGCGAAAGATGGGGAGGTTCTTCGACCCTGACCGTCCTGCCGGACATTTCCTCCAGGATATCTTCCACCCGTTCGACCAGCTTTGCCCCCTGCTTGATGAGGCGATTGGCGCCTCTGCTGTTCATGGAGTGAATGTTACCCGGAATCGCGAAAATGTCACGCCCCTGTTCCAGCGCGCACTGCGCGGTGATGAGGGAGCCGCTGCCTTCGGCGGCCTCAACCACGAGGACCCCGCTGCACAGGCCGCTGATGATTCTGTTGCGGCGGGGAAAATTCTCGGGCAGGGGCTGGGTGCCCATGGAGAACTCGGAGACGAGGGCGCCCTGTGACGACATATCGCTGAAGAGCTTTCGGTTCTCGGCCGGATAGACGACATCGATACCGCACCCCAGAACCCCTATGCTTCTCCCGCCTTCCGCGAGTGCGCCCCGGTGGGCCGCGGTATCGACCCCCCGCGCCATGCCCGAGACAACGGTAATGCCGTGGCGTGCCAGTCCGCGCGCCATATTTTCGGTGGTCGATATGCCGTAGCCCGAAGCGCGTCGAGATCCGACGATGGCGATTGCCGTCTCGGACCGTCGCAGTTCACCCTTGACGTAGAGGAAAGGGGGTGGATCGGGTGTCTGCAGCAGCAGGCAGGGGTATTCGGGCGAATGGAGGGTGACGATCCGTGCCCCCGACCGCGTCAGCGCCTCGCATTCCTGTTCGGCGGCGTTCCGCGGATCATGGGTCAGGAGAGAGGCGATGGCTGCCGAGGAGACACCGCGTACACCGGAAAGCTCCCTTTCGGAGGCGGACAGGGCCCGTTCGGGTGTGCCGAAATGTTCAACAAGCCGACGGAAGGTGACGTTTCCCACGTGTGGGGTGTTTTTCAATGCAAACCAGAAGTAATCGTCCATTGGCAAAAAAGGATACTATTCAGGTAGACAGGCTGAAGGCCCGTCTCAACCGAATGCGTTTTGCTTTGCTTCATAATGGAAATACGGAGCAATGAGTGACGCTCTGTCGGCTGAAAAATGATTTACAACACATCAGCCTTCAGTCTTCAGCCTTGCCACCTGAGCAGGAACAAAAAAAGGGGACCGGCCTCCCGGCCGATCCCCTGGAAAGGGTATTTTCAGTTTTTCAGCAGCTGCACCTGGTCTCCCACGTGGATGACGTCCGCGCTCTTGACGACGAGGGCGGTGGAGGTCTTTTCGCCGGTCTCCACCACCACGACGGCGCCGATAACCTCTTTCGGCAGGGCTCCCACATCCCGCGTGACATACCGGGAATCGGGTTTCACATCCTTTACCACGTACAGCATGTTGCCCACCTCGACACCCTGCGCCGTACCCAGATCCAGATAGACCACATCCGCCTCGCCGGTTGTTATGTTCCCCAGTCTCGTGTCGATGATAAAGCCGTGGAGTTCCTTGTTTGCCGCCTTGAGGACTATTTCGCGGCGCTTTTCACGGTACGGCATGAGGAGGGAGCCGGAGGTTATCTCCAGGTATGACTGGGTAATCATGGCGCGGGAGCTCTTTTCCTCCATGTCCGTGAGCCTCAGTGTCCCCAGTGAGAGTATCTTGTAGCCGAGGAAGTCGTTCGTTGCCGGGTGGTAGACGGACTTCATCTTCTTGAAGATGGAGTATGCGTCGCCGCTCTTCGCCCCCAGGGATGTGCCGATGTCCGTGTATACCACGTCTTCCTGTCCGACGATGGTGCGGTCGTGATTGGTCTGGATAATGGTTCCGGACGGCTCCATGTCGGTTTCCAGGATGTAGCCTTCCGCTCCGCTGACGGTGAAGGTCGTTTCCTCAGCCACCTGTTCAGGCTGCTCCGGTTGCGGCGCCGGCGGCCTCTGATCGTCTATCTCGATGCGGTCGGGGTAGATCCTGAGCCGTTGGCCGGGAAAGATGAGATGGGGGTTGGTGATGACCTGATTGCGCGCCCACAGGTTGGGCCAGTAGAAGGGATCCCTCAGAAAGCGGTTGGAGAGGCCCCACAGGGTATCTCCCCTTTTCACGACATAGATGGTTGGCTGTTCCGATTGTGCATCGGCCGGAAGAGGGGTTGCCAGTGGCAACAGGGAGAGAAATACCGCGAAAATGATCCTTTTCATAGACACCTCATGGCTTTCAGTGTTGTCGGCACGCACCTTTGCACGGTTTGTTCCGGATCGTCCGGTATGATGCCTTGCGTTCGGAAGGGGTATGGAGTGCCCGAAGACGCGGCTTCGGGCATTGCAATCACTTTTTGTTTCACAGAAGCGGCACGGAAAACAACGTCACGGCTGGTTCAGTTTTTCTCTGGCCTTTGCCGCCGCGGGGTTGTCCGGGAATCTTTTCACAAGGGATTCCAGAAGCGCCGTTGCGCTGTCCTTCTGCTTCAGCGCGAAAAGGGTATATCCCGCCTTGAGCATGGCGTCGGGGACCTTGTTTCCGTTCGGATAGTTGCTGATGACCTTTTTGAAGGCTTCCAGGGCCTTGGGATAATTCGACCGGGTGTAGAAGCACTCGCCGATCCAGTATTGGGCGTTGGCGGAGTATTCCGAGTCCGGGTATGCCTTGATGAAGGCGGTGAACGACTCGATTGCCTCTTCGTACCTGTTGGCGCTGTACAGGCCGAAGGCCTTCATGTATTCTTCCGCCCGTACATCGGTCCGGCCTTTTTTCGGGCCTTCCGCGGGGGTGTTGATCACTTCGATCTTCGGTGTCGGCTTGTCGGCCCGGACCTCTGTCTTTTTCAGGAGCTGTTCGTCCGCGGCCGCCCGCAGGTTCATCACGGTTTCCCGCAATTCCCGGATCTCGGCGGTGTTCTTTTTTGCCTGATCCTGCAGATCCTTGAGGTCGTTGGAAAGGCCGTTCACCTGCTGGTTGGTGATACTGCTTCCCTTTGCCAGTGTTTCAAGTCGGGATTCCATCTCCGTCTGTTTTCGGAGGAGTGCGTCCTGGTTTGCGCATGAGCAGAGAGCAGACAGGCAGAAAACGGTGAGAAAACCTCTGATAACGGCCATTAAGCCCCCCTAAAATGATTTCTATGTGTAAAGCTAAATGGGTGGTTTGTCAAGGAGAAAGCAGACACCGGAGAGGGACTGGCCGGGCTTTTCGGTTTTCATACCCCTCGAGATGTGGTACTGTCCGGTCGGTTGAACAGAGATTGTTACGGAAAGGTATTTCCCACGTGAGAATCCCCGAGCTGCTGGCTCCCGCCGGAAACATGGAAAAGCTCCGGATTGCCGTTCATTACGGCGCGGACGCCGTGTACCTGGGAGGGAAGGAGTTCAGCCTCAGAAACCTGGCGGACAACTTCTCCCCGGACGAGCTGTCCGAGGCTGTCTCGTATGCCCACGAGCATGGTGTGAAGGTCTACCTGGCGACCAACATCTTTCCCGGCAACGCCGATCTGGAGGAAATGCGCCTCTACCTGGAAAAGGTCGCCGCGATCCCCCTTGACGCCTGCATCGTAGCGGATCCGGGCGTGCTCGAACTGGTGAAGGAGATCTCGCCCGGGCGACCCATACACCTTTCCACCCAGGCGAACACCACCAACTGGCTGAGCGCCCGCTTCTGGAAACGGCAGGGCGTGACCAGGGTGAACCTGGCGCGGGAGCTGTCCCTGGAAGATATCCGCCAGGTGAAGGAAAAGGCCGGGATGGAGGTGGAAGTCTTCGTCCACGGCGCCATGTGCATCTCCTATTCGGGCCGCTGCCTCCTTTCCAGCATCATGACCGGCCGGGACGCCAACCGGGGCGAATGCGCCCATCCCTGCCGCTGGGGATACGCGCTGGTGGAGGAACAGCGTCCGGGAGTCTATTTCCCCGTCATGGAAGACGACAGGGGGACCTTCATTTTCAATTCACGGGACCTCTGCCTCCTGGAACACCTGCCGGAACTCGCGGAGAGCGGGATCGACTCCCTGAAGATCGAGGGAAGGATGAAGGGGATCCATTACACCGCATCCGTGGTGCGGGTCTACCGGGAGGCGCTGGACCGGTACCGCGACGACCCCCACGGTTTCCGGGTGCGGGAGGAATGGCTCGATGAGCTGAAGAAGATCAGTCACCGGGGATATACGACCGGCTTCCTCTTCGGCAGGCCGGGTGAGGAGGACCGTGAATACGAATCCAGCTACCTGCGGAGCCACGAATTCGTCGGCGTCGTTGCCGGAGTGTCGGAAGACGGGGTCGCGTCCGTCGAGGTGCGCAACCGGCTGGCGGCCGGAGACGAGGTGGAGATCATCGGCCGCGCACTGTCGTCTCACCGTTTCACACTCACGGAAATGATATCCGAGTTCGACGGAGCATCCCTGGCCGTTGCCCATCCGAACCAGAGAATCCGCCTCCGGATTCCCTTTTCCGTCAAGCCTCTCGACCTGCTTCGCAGGGAAACGCAACCCGCATCGATTGACGGCCGGGGCTAATTGCTGTACCGTGGGTTCTCCCACGCGGCAACTATGTTGTTACCATCCGGAAACGCTTCCGCGGGGGGGCGGCAAAGGAATATCACATTCATGCACAGTATTTCCGAGTTCCTGACGCGCAAGCAGGGAAACGCCTGGGTCGATATCTCGGCCCTTCTCATCGTTTTCGGCTTCTTTTTTCTCCTCTTTCTGGGGACCCTTCCCTTCAAGGAACCGGACGAGAGCCGCTATGCCGAAATCCCCAGGGAGATGGTGGAAAGCGGCGACTTCATCACGCCCCGGCTCAACTACGTCAAGTATTTCGAAAAACCCCCCCTCCATTACTGGGTCAACGCCCTGTCACTCTCGGTGCTGGGACGGAACGAGACCGCGGCCCGCCTGCCGTCGGCCCTTTTCGGCCTGTGCGGCGTTCTGCTCGTCTATCACTTGGGAAGAAGGCTCTTCGGGCGCAGGGAAGGCCTCTATTCCGCAATGGTGCTCGGTTCTTCCGTCGGCTTCCTGTTCCAGTCCCGCATGAACATCATCGACACGACCCTGACCTTCTGCATGACGGCGACTCTGGGCTTTTTCCTGCTGGCGTCGCGACGGGAGGAGAGCAGGAAAGGGCTGTACTACCACCTTTTCTACCTTTTCGCGGCCCTGACCGTTCTGGCCAAGGGGCTCATCGGTATCGTCCTGCCGGGGGCGATTGTGTTCCTGTACCTGCTCTGTGCCAAGCGCTGGAGTCTGCTCCGGGAGATGCGTCTTCCCACCGGGATCAGCCTGTTCCTGGCGGTCTGCGTGCCCTGGTTCGTGCTCGTTTCGCTCAGGAATCCCGAGTTCCCCCGCTTTTTTTTCATCCATGAGCACTTCGACAGATTCCTGACAAAGGTGCACGGCCGCTACGAGCCGCCGTGGTTCTTCATCCCCGTCGTGCTGGGAGGGATGATTCCCTGGACCTTCTTCCTGCCCGCCACGGTCCGGGAATCCTGGAGGAACCGTGATTCGCGACGATTGTTCCTTCTGCTCTGGTTCGGCGTCATCTTCACCTTCTTTTCGCTGTCCAGCTCCAAGCTCATCCCCTATATCCTGCCGGTCTTTCCGGCGCTGGCCCTGCTGATCGGGGCGAGCATCTCGGAGACCCTGGAAGCAGAGGGGAAGCTCTTCACCGCTCAGGCCCTGTGCGCGGGGCTTTTTCTGCTTGTCGCCGGTTCCGGGCTCATCCTGTATACCCACGTGGCGGCCCATGCGAAAATCGGCGCGGACGGCGCGCTGCTTCTGGGGGGCATATTCACAGTCGGCAGCCTCCTCTCCCTCTTCGCGCTGAAGGGGAATCACCGGGGAATCGCCCTGGCCCTCCTCTGCCTGACGGCAGGGCTGGGCGCCATGAACGCTCCATCCGCCGTCTTCGCCCGCTCCATCGAAAAGAGGTCGACCCGTGAGTTGGCCCGTATTATCCGCGATCGGTATCCGGATACCAGGCTGGTGAGCTACGGCATCTATCGGCAGGGACTTCCCTTCTATGCGGGAAGACGGGTGATCCTGGCCGGTCACCCCGGCGAACTGGAGTTCGGCAGCCTGCGGGAGACGCAGCCGGGATGGTTCATCGACAGGAAGACCTTCCACGGCTGGTGGGATTCGCGGACCGCCTATGTGGCCCTTGTCAGCCGCGACGACCTGGCCGGTTTCATTTCGCAGGTGAAGGCGCCGGTGAAGACAATCGCGACCTGGGGTGGGACGGTTTTGATCAGTAACAGGTGAAAAGCGGTGAAAAGTGAAAAGTGAAAAGTAAAAAGTAAAAAGTAAAAAGTGAAAAGTGAAAAGAGAAAAGTGAAAACATTTTGCGATGTTTTTTGAACCGGAATTTTTGGAGGTTTTCGTGCGCAAGGAATTTTTGCCGTTTTCCATACCAACCATAGAAGAGGAAGAGATCCGGGAGGTTGTCGATTCCCTGGAGTCGGGGTGGATTACCACCGGCCCCAAGGTGAAGAGGTTCGAGGACGACTTCAAGGCCTACGTGGGCGCCCCCTACGCCGTTCCGCTGAGTTCCGCCACGGCCGGTCTGGAACTGGCGCTCCTTGCCCTGGGAATAGGGGAGGGGGACGAGGTCATCACCACGCCCATGACCTTTGCCGCCACAGTGAACGTCATGATCCATGTGGGCGCCGTTCCGGTCCTCGCCGATATCGAGCCGGGCACGCTCAATATCGACGTCTCGCGGATCAGGGAGAAAATAACCCCGCGCACCAAGGCGGTCGTACCCGTGCATTTTGCGGGCCTTCCCTGCGACATGGATGCGATCTTCGCCCTGGCAGAGGAATTCAACCTGAAGGTGCTGGAGGATGCGGCCCATGCAGTGGGCACCGAGTACAAGGGGAAACGCATCGGCTCCCTGGACACCGTGTCGGTCTTTTCCTTCCATCCCATCAAGAACATCACCACCGGCGAGGGCGGGATGGTCTGCACGCGGGACGAGAGGCTGGCGGAGGAGGTCTCCCTGCTGAAGTTCCACGGCATGAGCCGCGAGGCGTGGAAGCGCTATTCCGCCCAGGGCACCCCCAACTACGACATCGTGCTGCCCGGCTACAAGTACAACATGATGGACATCCAGGCGGCCCTCGGTATCCACCAGCTGGCCAAGCTGGACCGTTTCATCGAACAACGCACCGAGATTGCCGAGTTCTACAACGATGCGTTCTCGGCGGTAGAGGAGATACGGACTCCGTCCGCTGCGCCGTACGCATACCGCCATGCCTGGCACCTCTATACGCCCCTGGTCAGGATCGAGGACCTGACCATCGACCGCGACGGCTTCATGGCCGAGTTGAAGAAGGAAAACATCGGCACCGGCCTCCACTTCAAGGCGGTCCATCACCACCCCTGGTACCGCGAAAACCTGCCCGTGCCCGACGGCGCGCTTCCCCATGCCGATTACGCGTCGGATCGCATCCTCTCGCTTCCGCTTTTTCCCAGGATGACGGTGCAGGACGCAAAGGATGTCGTCGATGCGGTGAAAAACGTGATAGCGCGCACGAGAAGATAGAAGGATTCTACACATGGAAGAACAGCCGTACCTGTCAATAGTCATTCCGGTCTATAACGAAGAGAAAAATATCGGTCCCCTCCTGGACAGGCTCTATCCGGTCGTGGCCGGGACGGGCAAGCCCTTCGAGATTATCTTCACCGATGATGGGAGCCGCGACCTGTCTCTGGCGATTCTCCGGGAAAAGTCCAGGGGACTGGCAGGGGTAAAGGTCATCGAATTCAACGGCAACTTCGGCCAGCACATGGCGATCCTGGCCGCCTTCGAGATGTGCCGGGGAGAGATCGTCATTACCCTCGACGCGGACCTGCAGAACCCTCCGGAGGAGATACCGCGCCTTGTCCGCGAGGTGGAGAACGGCCACGACGTGGTCGGCACAATCCGCGAGAAGAGGCAGGACACCTTCTTCCGCAAGCTGGCCTCGCGGGTCGTGAACATCACCACCAACCGCATGACCGGCATGCGCATGAGCGATTACGGCTGCATGTTGCGGGCCTACCACCGGAACGTCATCGAGAATATCAACCGCTGCCGGGAGACGACCACCTTTATTCCCGCCCTGGCGCAGACATTCGCCTCCCGCCCGACAGAGATAGGAGTCGCCCACTCCGAGCGCTCCGAGGGGGAGAGCAAGTACTCGCTGTACCGGTTGATCCGGCTCAACTTCGACCTGATGACCGGCTTTTCCGTGGTGCCGCTCCAGCTCTTCGCCCTGTTCGGGGTTGTCACGGCCGTTCTTTCGCTGGTATTCGCCCTGTTCCTGCTGGTCAGGCGGTTCATCGTCGGCGCCGAGGTGGAAGGGGTGTTTACCCTGTTCGCCATCCTCTTCTTCTTCCTGGGCATTGTCATATTCGGCATCGGGCTGGTTGGGGAGTACGTGGGCAGGATTTACCAGGAGGTCCGCCGCAGGCCGCGATACGTTATCCGGAACCTGTACGGATTTGAGGAATAGGGGCGCTGCCTGCCACGTGTGCCGTGACTTCGGGCAGTGAGGGCACGCCGTTCGTTTATCCGGGCACGGGACAGGATCTGGAACAGTTCTGAAAGGACAAGTGACGGAAAAATACGACCATGAGAGCCGGTCGAACCGGTCGATCCGCTTCAAACCGATGAATCCGCAAAGGGCCGGGGCGTCTCAGGAATACCGGGAGGCCGCATCCGGCGGAGCCGCGCGCGGGACCGAATCGGGAGCGGCTCCACGGTAAGGCGTGATATTGACGCTCGTGCCCGGCAGGACAGGAGGTTGATAGTGCGAAACATTCTTCATTGCGGGTCCGGGGCTCTCCGGCGCCGGACCCGTTCCGTACGGACGGCGCTCGCGGTGATATGCTCCGCATGCATGTTGGTGACGGTCATCACATCCTGCGGCGGACACGATGATAAAAAAGCCGCTGCGGGACCGACCCCGGTCAGCGTAGTGACCGTCAGCCCCACCAACCTTCCGGTCAGTCTCGAATTCGTGGCACAGACGCAAAGCTCGCACCAGGTGAATATCCACGCCCGCGTCAGCGGCTTCCTGGACAAAAGGGTCTATACCGAAGGAGCGGTGGTAAAGGCCGGGCAGGTCCTGTTTCTCATGGACAAGAAACCGTTCCAGGCCCAGCTGAGCGGGGCGGCCGCGGCGCTCTCCAAGCAAAAGGCCTCCATGGAAACGGCGCGGCTGAACCTGGCGCGCACCAAGCCGCTTGCAGCCCAGAACGCCTTGTCCCAAAAGGATCTGGATGACGCAACCGGCTCCTTCGAATCCGCATCGGCGGCAGTCGAACAGGCGAAATCACAGCTCGAAACCGCCCGTCTCAACCTCTCCTACTGCACCATCACCTCCCCCATTACCGGCATCACCGGCGCCGCCCAGCAACAGGAGGGAACCTACATCAACCAGCAGAACAGCCAGCTCACCACCGTGGCGGTCCTTTCGCCCATGTGGGTGAACTTCAGCCTCTCCGAAAACCAGATGCAGCGGATCCGCGACAAAGTAGCCAGGAAACTCCTCATTCCGCCACCCGGCGGCAGCTTCGATGTGGAGATAATCCTGGTCGACGGTTCCGTCTTTCCCCACAAGGGAAAGATTACCTACGCCGATCCTTCCTATAACGCCCAGACCGGCACCTTCCTCCTCAGGGCCAGCGTCGACAACCCCAAAGGGATCCTTCGTCCGAACCAGTACGTGCGCGCCCTGCTGAAAGGCGGCATCAGACCGAACGCGGTCGTCCTGCCGCAGCGGGCGGTTCAGCAGGGGGGAAAGGGGCACTTCGTGTGGGTGGTGGACAATGCAGGCAAGGCCGAGTACCGTCCGGTCACTGCCGGAGAGTGGCACGGCAACGACTGGCTGATCGAGGAAGGCCTGAAGGCCGGAGAAAAGGTGGTGGTCGACGGGGGGCTGACGTTGCAGGCAGGCGCCCCGGTGGCGATGAAACAGTGAACGACGAATGAAGCTGAATGCATGACGCCTGAACGCCGCAGTGAGCAGAATGCCGGGGTTTAAACGTCGCCGACGCTGTTTCACCCTGTTGCGCCGGGAAAACTTCGTCGGGCAGTCTCACCCCACAGGAATGTAAAAAACCGAGGCATGACGGCTAGTCGAAGGCGTGAAGGCGTTATGCATTCCGGTTAGTCAGTATCACCAGGCACCTAGAGAAAGGCAATCCATCCCGGAGAGATTCCATGTTCTCACGATTCTTCATCGAGCGACCGATCTTCGCGACGGTCATTTCACTCATCATCGTCATTGCCGGTCTGGTATCGATGAAGCTGTTGCCGGTCGCCCAGTACCCTACCATCACGCCGGTGCAGATCCAGGTAACGACCACCTATCCGGGCGCCGACTCAAAGACGGTGGGAGACTCGGTTGCGGCGCCCATCGAGGCCCAGATCAACGGCGTGGACAACATGCTCTACATGACGTCCACCAGCTCCAGCACCGGCAAGCTGACCATCACTGTCTACTTCACCCTCGACACCGACCCCGACATTGCCCAGGTTCAGGTGCAGAACCGGGTGAACCTCGCACTGCCACAACTCCCCGAGGCGGTGACCCAGTACGGCGTGTCGGTGCAGAAGAAATCGTCAAGCACCCTGATGATCATCGCGGTGACCAGCAAGGACGGCCGCTACAGCCCCGAGTACGTCACTAATTACGCCAATGTATACGTCCTGGATGCCATCAAACGGGTGAACGGCGCCGGCCAGGCGCAGATTTTCGGCGTTCCGGATCAGGCGATGCGCATCTGGATGAACCCGGATCGGATGGCGTCCCTCGGCATCACCACGACCGACATCCAGAATGCCGTGTCGAAACAGAACGCCCTGTTCGGGGCCGGGCAGATTGGCCAGAAGCCGAGCGACGACACGGTTCAGCTGTCTTTTCCGGTGGTGACCCAGGCCCCGTTCACCAAGCCCTCCCAGTACGAGGACATTATCCTCCGCGCCAGCCAGGACGGCAGCGCCATCGTCCGCGTCGGTGACGTGGCCCGCGCCGAAGTCGGGCGCAGGCAATATGTGGACGACAACCGGCTGAACGGCGCGCCGGCCACCCCCATCGCCATCTACCAGCAGCCGGGCGCCAACGGCCTCGAAGTGTCCAAGGCGGTGCGCAAGACCCTGCGGGAGCTGAAGCGGACCATGCCCGACGGCCTCGATTACGTCATTGCCCTGGACACCACCGACTTCGTGCGCATCTCCATCAAGGAGGTTATCCACACGCTGTTCGAGGCGATCCTGCTGGTGGTGCTGGTCGTCTACCTTTTCCTGCAGAGCTTCCGCGCCACGCTCATCTGCACGACCGCGGTTTTCGTGGCGCTGATCGGCACCTTCACCGGCATGCTCGCCCTGGGATTTTCCGTGAACCTGCTCACGCTGTTCGGCATCGTGCTTGCCATCGGCATGGTGGTCGACGATGCCATTGTGGTGGTGGAAAACGTGGACCGGAACATGATCAAGTTTCACCTGTCACCCAAGGAGGCCACCATCAAGGCCATGGGGGAAATCGGTAGCTCGCTGGTGGCGGTGGTGCTGGTAATGTCGTCGGTCTTTATCCCGGCGGCGTTCCTCCCGGGCACCACCGGTCAGCTCTACAAGCAGTTTGCCATCACCATCGTCATCTCCGTGGCGCTTTCCGGCTTCGTGGCCCTGACCCTGACGCCGGCCATGTGCGCGGCCCTGCTGAAGCATACCACGCCGCCGACGCACGGTTTCTTCGCCTGGTTCAACCGCCTGTTCGACCGCTTTACCCTGGCGTTCGGCGACGCCGTGCTGCTCATGATCAAGCGGATGTCGGTGGCGTTCGTGCTGCTTGCCGTGCTGCTGTTCTCCCTGGTGCACCTGTTCCGGACGATACCGACCAGCTTCGTGCCCAACGAAGACCAGGGGTACGTGCTGGCCCAGCTCCTGATGCCCGACGCCGCGAGCCTGCAGCGCACATCGCGGACATCCGACCAGGTGTATCGGCTGTTCGCCCGGAATCCGGCCGTGGCCAACACCACCGTCATCAACGGCTACAGCCTCCTGGACAGCCAGTACAAGTCCAATGCGGCAACCCTTTTCGTCACGCTGAAAGATTTCGAGGAGCGCTATTCGAGCCTGAAGCGGGCCAAGAAGGAAAATGCAAAAGCGGTATTGCTGGATGTTGCCGCCGGATCCAGGAACATCACGGAGGGGAGGGTCCTGCCGATTCCGCCGCCGGCAATACCGGGGATCGGCACCACCGGAGGCTTCGAGTTCTGGATCCAGGACAAGGGGGGCGGCGACCCGGCTCGGCTGTACGACCTCACCACGCAGTTTCTCGCCAAGGCCCGGCAGCGTCCGGAACTCTCCGGCCTGAACACGACCTTCCGCGCCTCCTCCCAGCAGCTGCGGGTCGACGTTGACCGCTCGAAGGCGGAGCTCCTGGGCGTTCCGGTCGCGGACGTATACAGCGCCCTGCAGGCGCAGTTCGGATCCATCCAGGTCAGCCAATACAATGAGTACAGCCGGGTCTGGAATGTCATCCTGCAATCCGACGCCCCCTACCGTCGCAGCCCCGACGACATCACCAAACTGTATACCAGGTCCAACTCGGGCCAGATGATACCTTTGTCGGCGGTGGTGACAACCCGGTACGCCGCCGGTCCGGACCTGGTTCCCCACTTCAACGGATTTCCGGCAGCCCAGGTTACCGGCAGCGCGGCGGAGGGGTTCAGCTCGGGTGAAGCGATCCGGGCGATGGAGTCGGTGGCGGCCGAGGTGCTGCCCAAGGGGTACGATTTCGCCTGGTCGGGCATGGCCTACGAAGAAAAGAAATCGGGCGGGACCTCGGCGGTTGCCTTCGCCTTCGGCCTCATCATCGTCTTCCTGGTCCTGGCGGCCCAGTTCGAATCATGGATGCTGCCCGGCTCGATCATGACGGCGGTGCCGTTCGGCATCCTCGGCGCGCTCGCCTTCAACTGGCTGCGCGGGCTCCACAATGACGTCTACTTCCAGATCGGCCTGTTGGTGCTTATCGGCCTGGGGGCGAAGAATGCCGTACTCAGGGTCACCTTTGCCGTTGATCTACGCAAACAGGGGCTGTCCGTCCTCGATGCGACGATCAAGGCCGGCGAGGAGCGGTTGCGGCCGATCATCATGACGTCGCTGGCGTTCATCTTCGGCGTGCTGCCGCTGGCGATCGCCACCGGCGCGGGCGCCAACGCCCGCCACTCCATCGGCACCGGCATCATGGGGGGCATGATCGGCGAGGCCACCCTGGCCATGCTGTACGTGCCGCTGTTCTTCTATATCTTCGACCGCCTGGCCGAACGAGGCAGGAAAGAAGGGCATGCTCCCGGGGAGACCGAACCGGATGGTTCCACCGGCGGCACGAGCCGAGGCTCGGGTACGACGTCCCGAAAACGGCGGTTTTTTGAAAAGATGGCGGAGAGGGCGAGGTTGTTCACCAGGAAATCCAAAGATTAAGCTTCCGGCGCCGCCCCCTCATCCGCCCCTGCGGGGCGCCTTCTCCCTTAGGGAGAAGGGATTAATCGCCACCCTCTCCATAAGGGAAAGGGTGGCGCAAAGCGCCGGGTGAGGGTAGAAAATCACAGAGAAGTTACTCAGAAGCCCCAATCAGCTAAGGTTAAAGGAGATGACCCTCATGCGGCGGCTTTTCTTTCTTATATTCGCGGTATCCCTCACGGGCTGCATGGTCGGCCCCGACTACCGGCGTCCGACGGTGGAGATACCCTCCTCATACCGATACGAGAGCAGGGACGCCCAAACCACGGCGAATACCGTCTGGTGGAAGCAGTTCGGCGACCCGGTCCTCGACGACCTCATAGCACGGGCGCTGGCCAACAACCGGGACGTCGCCATCGCCGCCGCCAACATCGAGCAGGCCTCCGGAGCGCTCACCCAGGTCCGTGCGGCCCTCTTCCCCCAGGTGAGCTACGGCGCAAGCGCCACTCGTCAGCGCCGCAGCGAAAAGGCGTCCGGGCCGGCCTCTTCACTCGTGCCCAACCCCCAGGAAACCTTCCAGCTGTTTGCCGGCGCCAGCTGGGAGATCGATCTCTGGGGCCGCATCCGCAGGCTTTCCCAGGCGGCGCGCGCAAACATGCTCGCATCGGTGGAGGCGCGCCGCGGCGTGATCCTCTCCCTTGTGGCGTCGGTCGCGCAAAACTACTTCCAGCTGCGCGGCCTCGACGAGCAGTTGGCCATCACCAAGCGTAATCTGGCCAGTTACCAGGATTCGGTCAAGCTGTTCGAGCTGCAGTTCAAATACGGTCAGGTATCACAGATGAATGTCGAGCAGGCACGTACCCAGTACGAGTCCGCCGCGGCGACAATCCCCCAGATAGAGAACCAGATCGTCCAGGTGGAGAATGCCGTCTCGATACTGCTGGGCCGCAACCCCGAACCAGTGCCCCGGGGCAAGTCCATCTATGAGCTGGTCCTGCCTGCCGTACCGGCCGGGGTTCCCTCGGAGGTGCTGGAAAACCGGCCCGATATCCTGCAGGCCGAACAGAACCTCATCGCCGCCAATGCCCAGATCGGCGCGGCACGTGCCCTCTATTTCCCCACCATCTCCCTCACCGGCAGCTATGGCTCATCGAGTTCGGCGTTGCGCGACCTGTTCAGGGGACCGGCCGAAATCTGGAGCTATGCGGGATCGGTTACCGGACCGATCTTCACCGCCGGCCAAACCTACGGCCAGGTGAAACAGGCCGAAGCGGCGCAAAAGGCCGCGCTGCTGGCCTACCAGTCCTCCATTCAAAGCGCCTTTGCCGATGTGGAAGATGCCCTCGTCGCACGGCGGAAACTGGGCGATCAACTCGACGCCCAGGGGAGGCTGGTCAAGGCTTCCAAGGAGTACGAACGGCTTGCATGGCTCCAGTATAACGGCGGCTATACGCCCTATTCCACGGTGCTGCAGGCCCAGCAGAAGCTATTCCCCGCCGAACTGGAGTGGGTGCAGACACGCGCCTCGCTCTTTGTTTCGCTGGCAAACATTTACACGTCAATGGGAGGGGGCTGGATACACGAGGCAGACAAGCTGACCGGCACTCATCGGGAACAGTCTGGAGTCTCAAGCGGGGCAGCCGGCAAACCCGCGGCCGGCCACGGAGGAGAGTAAAAGGGGGGCCCTCCGGGAGTCGCCTGATGATGAAAACCGGGCACTGCCGTACGCGGACCGCAGGGTATGAACATACGAAGAAATTCCGTGAGGAAACGGTCTGACCATCACTAACCGGGAGGAATGCGCCATGCCTATTACAAAGAAGACCATCAGGAAATTCATCAAGCCCTACCGCATCGAGACCGGCAAGGGATTCCGGCTCCGTGACATCGACCCGGCAGACACTGCCGGCCTGGACTCGGAATTCAAGCCCCGCGCAAAGGAGTTCCTGGAGCAGGGTGTGGAGATGCTGGCGGACATGCAGGAAAAGCTCTATGCCCAGGACCAGTGGGCGGTGCTTCTCATCTTCCAGGCCATGGACGCGGCGGGCAAGGACGGCACCATCGAACACGTCATGTCCGGGGTGAACCCCCAGGGGTGCCAGGTCTATTCCTTCAAAGCGCCTTCCGCGGAGGAACTGGATCACGAGTTCCTGTGGCGCACCTCCTGCCGCCTACCCGAACGGGGCAGGATCGGCATCTTCAACCGATCCTACTACGAGGAGGTGCTCGTGGTGCGGGTCCATGAAGAACTCCTAGCCAGGGAGAAACTGCCGCGGAAACTGGTGGGAAAGAATATCTGGAAGGAGCGCTACGAGGATATCGCCTCTTTCGAGCGCTACCTGTCCCGCAACGGAGTCCTGATCCGCAAGTTCTTTCTCCACGTTTCCCGGGAGGAACAGCGGAAACGCTTCCTGAGCCGGCTTGAAGAGCCGGAAAAGAACTGGAAGTTCTCCCTGGCCGATGCCAGGGAACGCGAGTTTTTCGACGACTACATGGAGGCCTACGAGGACATGATCCGTCACACCGCCACTCCGGAGGCACCCTGGTTCGTGGTTCCGGCGGACAATAAGTGGTTCACGAGACTCGTTGTGGCCGGGGCCGTTGTGGATGCACTGCAGAGCCTGGATCTCTCTTTTCCCACGGTTGACGAGGCGCGGCGCGGTGAACTGGACGAGGCGAGAAGGGCGCTGGAAAACGAGGCATCCGCCGGCGGTTCTAAAAAGCGGGCAAAAGGATCGAAATAACGGGGCGTGCGCAGGGGAGGGTCGAAAATCCCTTTCCTCGCGCGCATGGGTGACGTGGCGGTCCGCCTGTGGCAGTCGATTCTGGAAACACTCTCCTTTATCGGTGGAACCTTTGTTTCCTTTCTTCGCGTGTGTGCGGGGAAAGCCTGTTTCCGCCGCTCCGATCTCCTGCACATCGTCCAGGAGTGCAGCAGCGAGGCACTGCCGATCGTATCGCTAATCAGCTTTCTCGTGGGTCTGATCCTGGCGTTCGTGGCCGCCATCCAGCTCAAACTCTTCGGAGCGCAGATCTATGTGGCCGACCTGGTGGGGATTGCCATGCTGCGGGCCATGGGCGCCATCATGACCGGCATCATCATGGCCGGACGCACCGGGGCCTCGTTCGCCACCCACCTGGGGACCATGCAGGTGAACGAGGAGATCGACGCGCTGCGTACCACCGGAATATCTCCCATCGATTACCTTGTCCTTCCCCGTATGCTCGTGCTCTCCCTGATGATGCCGCTCCTCACGCTCTACGCGGACCTGATGGGCATCCTGGGCGGTCTGTTCGTGGCCGTAACGGCGCTGGACATAAACTTCATGGAATACTACAGCGAAACGACCAAGTCGATCGGGCTCACCAATCTCTGGATCGGCCTCTTTTCCGGGTTGGTATTCGGCATACTGGTGGCCCTGTCCGGGTGCCTGGGGGGGATGCAGTGCGGCCGGAGCGCGTCCGCTCAGGACCATCAATGCACAGCTCGGTCCCATCGTTTCGAACGTAAAAGAGACTACGGACAACCTGAAGGCCTTTTCCTCTCGGGCCGATCAGGCATTCACCGGCGAACGGGGCATCCCCGTCCAGGTCGGGCAGACGCTGGATGCTGCCAGAAAGACCATGCAGCAGGCGGAAAAGACATTGGCATCAATCGACGCGAAGACATCGGAGAATTCTGCTCTGATGAACGATGTGGCGCGAACCCTGGATGAACTTTCCCAGGCTGCCCGCGCCGTTCGGATTCTGGGAGACTATCTGGAACAGCATCCGGATTCGATTATCTGGGACAAGAAGAATCAGTGAGGTGATGATGAGAATCTTTCATGGCGTTCATACGGCAGTGCTGGCCGCCGGGTGCGCGTGCCTGCTCCTCTCCGGCTGCGGCACTACTTCCGGTTCGCGCTTTTACACGCTGCCTCCCGTGCAGAACACCACGGCGGGGACAAAGACCGCGTCGACCGACGCGTCAGTGGTACTCGGCGTCGGCCCGGTACCATCCCCGATTACCTTGACAGGCCGCAGATTGTCGTCCGTTCCTCGCACAACGAGCTCCTGGTGAGCGAATTCAATCGCTGGGCCGGTTCCCTGCAGAACGACACGGGCCGGGTGGTACGGGAGAATCTGGACGCGCTGCTTGCCGGAGACGGCATTTCCGTCACGTCCTGGCGCCGCGGGATCCCGGGCGCGTACCGGGTTTCCGTTGACGTGAGCCGGTTCGAGGCAATCGATAAAAAGGTTGTAGTGTTGAAGGCACAATGGGCGATCTTCGGCGGGGACGGCGCAAGGGTTCTTCTGGTACATGATTCCGACGTCAGGGAAGAGGTTCGTAGACGGTATCGAGCAGCTAGTGGCGGCAATGGGGAGGGCGCTGGAGAGTCTCAGCAGGGAGATGGCCCGGGGGGTCCGCGGGGTTAATGCGGCAGTTCCGGTCAAGGCAGACGGAAAATCAGGGTAGCGCGCAGGTCGTTTTCGGAATAAAAAAAGCCCCGGTTTTAGCCGGGGCTTTTTTGTGAACAGGTAATGAAAACTTATATTCTGGTCACGTTTGCCGCCTGGAGACCCTTGGGGCCGTTGACGACATCGAATGTCACTTCGTCACCTTCAGCAAGGGATTTGAAGCCGTTGCCCGTGATGGCCGAGAAGTGGACGAACACGTCGCCGCCGTTCTCCTGCTCGAGAAAACCAAAACCCTTGCTGTCATTGAACCACTTTACCGTACCTTTTGCCATGTACTTACTTTCTCCTATACCTGCTGTAAAATATGTCCGGGACTTTTTCCGGACGAGTGACACCCTACCAGCTTTGGCGGGAGGATGTCAAGATAATTAAAAATTGAGCCACTTTGGTTCCCCTATGCTTAAGATTGAGTAATAACGAGGTGTTGCGGTCTCACAATGAAAAAAGTGTCCAAGAAACCGGGCGATAGGGGGGCGTTGGTATGTAAAAGTTGATATTACACTTCCGTCTGGGAGGCAAAGTAGTCTTCGGACATTCAATCAGCAGGGATAGTTTTTATCGGGAAGACGGTTTATGCCCGGCCGGTCGTGACCTCGAGGATTGTCGTTTCCACGCCTTTCGCCGTGAGGAACCTGTGTTCCAGTGAGGTGTCGAAATAGATGCTGTCGCCTTCTTCGAGGGCTATCCGGTTCCCGTTCAGCAGGATGAAAAAGGATCCGCTCAGGACATGGATGAAAGATTCACCCTCGTTGCTGTAGGTGGTGCTGTCCTGGATGTCGTCGGACAGCGTGATTATGAAAGGAACCATTTTTTTGTTGGTCATTCCCGAAGTGAGAGATTCGAAAAAGTATCCGTGGCTGGCGCCCGCCTTGGATACGACATGGGATACGACCTGTCTGTCATTCTTTCGTATGATCTCGTATTTTTTTTCCTCGTCTTTTTCCACGAACAGGGAACTCATCTGTACCTTGAAAAAACGCGCGAGTTTCGAGAGAGTGGCGATAGGGGGAGAGATGTGGTTGTTTTCTATCTGGGACAGAAGCGCAATGGAAAAGCCGATTTCTCTGGCAACCGCCTGAAGTGTCAGGTTCCGTGCAAGTCGCAACTCTCTCAATTTCGAACCGATGTCATATTCGTGCATTGTTAGCCTCAATGGAGCGTATTCCGATTTTCAAGCATGGCGCCGCGGATATCCCGTGACAGTCCTTTTTCGCGGGGGTCCGCTTTTGATGGGGGTATGGCTGGTTCTGAAGAGAGGTGAAGGGCTGCGTGCCGTTGCCATTCCCGGATTGTGTATGGAGGGAAGGGCGGTGTACTGTTGCGCTCCGGCGGTTTTCTTCCGGCCAAACGTTTTACGTTATATAAAAAAATAAAGAACGGATCAACAAAAAAAGTTCAACGCCTTTCGGGATTATAGATCCTCCCGCCACCCGCACGATACTCACGCAGCACGGCTATAGCTTCCTCGCGAAGGATCCCCTCTCTGACAACGATCCCCCGCTTTTCCAGGCCGTATCGCCATGAAGGCGGTTTTTCTCCCTCATCGAATCCGATGCTCTCCGCATCTTGTCTCCGCGCGCCGCACAGGAGCCTTCGGATCCCCGACCATAGGATCGCTCCGTGACACATGGCGCAGGGCTCGGTGCTCGTAACCAGCTCAAAGTGGGGCAGGCCCTCGCCGCTCAGATCATGGGTGCCGGCCAGGATCTGAGCCCGGAGTATCGCTACCATCTCGGCATGGAGCAGCGAGCAACGACACGCTACGACCAGGTTCACTCCCGACGCAAGCAGGGTGCCGTCGTCCATCCGGAAAACCGCCGCGCCGAAAGGTCCTCCGGTTCCTTCGCTGCTATTGCGCCGGGAAAGCCCGATGACGAAACGCATGCGTTCCTCGACGCTCGGAAAAGGGGCTCCCGCTTGCGCTTCGAATTTTTCAAGCCAGTCCGGCATGTGTAAAGTGAGCAACGGCTGATTCACGGGGTTCTCCCTTCAATGGCTCTGAAAAGGCGCCCGATGGCCGCTATCGGGGCATCTCGACAATCCTGCCGTCACTCCGGATGAGATAGGAATGCCCGTTGGGCGCCAGAACCGTCGCGTCAGACATTCTGTTGTTCACGAGCCTTACTGTCAGGACAGACCCCTTGCCCCCTTTCCAGCGGTACTGAGCCGTCTGCTGCGAAGTCTTTCCCGCCTCGCCCAGTTTGACGCCGGGAGCCCCGACAACCCTGACAATCTGTTCATAGGTCATCATCGGTTTGATGGTGGGGAGAAATCTCCTGTTGAACCTGGTGTCGGTCACTCCTGCCTGGGGACCGGCGAGCAGGTGCGTGGATGCGAACGTGATAAGCACCGCGAAGGCGAACTGCAACAATCTTTTCTTCATGCTTCGTCTCCTTTGGTATCCGATTCTGCCCGCGGGCAGAACCGGCACGTGCGATTGAACACACTCCGCTCCCCTCTCGGGGACGGCGGTTGCATGAATCTATATACCATGAAAATGGGTTTGGCAAAATAGTGGCCATCCGTAGACTCCGGATTGAAACTGAATACACTTACTCCCTTCGCCCGATGGAAACGTTCCGACGGGTAACGAATACATCGTCAAAGTACGGCTTGATGACGCTGTTGGTCCACTGAATGTTAAATATTGTTCGGCATGCTGGACATATTAAATATTTTTTCGATAATTCCGTTATTCAATAAATATTCAGAAGTCAGGCAAGGCAGTTACGAGAACATATCTTTCATATCGCTGCGTTTCCGTAGGTCATGAACGGACTGTCGCGCCGATTCCGCCGGCAACGGGGGTAGGTAGGCATGAAGTGGGAATTCATGAAAACGGATGATTACGGTGAATTGATTTTCTCCGGCGAAATTACGTTTCAATGCATCTCCGAACTGCTTCCCGTTCTCTTCCGGTTCTTCGGGAATGCTGAAGGTATGGAGTGCAGGGTGTTCCAGCGGCGAGAAACCGTATACGTTGGCCATGGTATTGAGCGAATGCTTCCGGATGTACCGCGGCACATGCTTTTCCGTCCTCGCCACCGACATCTGTACCAGGTCGCTGGAGAAAGCGAAGCTGGGAATCTACGAAAAGGAGAAAATTTCCTCGATTCCCCCGGCAATGATGCGAAGGTATCTCATGGAAAACAGATACAGAAATGTCGGGCTCGTCAGGACAACCCCGGAACTGCGGTCGATGGTCAAATTCAACCGCCTGAATCTGATGGATGACGATTTCCGGTTGCCGGACGAAAAAAACGTTATTTTCTGCCGCAACGTCATGATCTATTTTGACAGGCCCACCCAGCAGAAACTGCTCCGGAAATTATGTCGCCATCTCTCTCCGCGCGGCTATCACTTTCTCGGTCACTCGGAGATGATCAACAGTGTGGATGTCCCCCTTGTCAGGGTTGAGTCGATGATATATCGAAAGCTGCCATGAAAGCGCAGCGTCCCGCTATCCCGCACGTTTGTCGCGGTATCGTCGTATCTGCCGGGAAAGGTGTCGTGACAACGCCCCCCGTTTGATAAACAGGGAGGTTGCCCGCAAGGTCGTCGGTATTATACTTGTATAAAAAGGGACCGGCGTGATGCCGTAGCGATACCCCGTCCCCTTCAGGACAAAAATGGTGACCTTGCCTGACCTTCTGCGCGCATTTCCCACGTGGGGCGACCGGCCCGCTCTCTGTTACCGGACAGGTGTGCGCCGTTTCCTGTTCTCCTATGAATCCCTGTTCGATCTTTCTCTCCGCATGAACTCCTGGCTAGCCCGGCGAGGCGTCGGCACGGGAGACCGTGTTCTCCTCTGGGCGCCGAACAGCCCGTGGTGGGCGGTTGCGTTCTGGGGATGCGTCGCACGGGGGGCGGTCGTTGTCCCGGTCGATTTCATGTCCGGAGCGGAGAGGGCAGCCACCATCCTGCGCATATCCGAAGCGCGTCTCGTCATTCAGAGCAGGCTCAAGCCGGATACGCTTTACGGCGTTCCTTCCTGTTTCGCCGAAGACCTGGAATTCGTCCTGCCGGAGACGGACCCTCTTGCGCCGCTCACGGACACGGTTCCGGACGACATGGCGGAACTGGTGTACACCTCGGGGACCACGGGCATGCCCAAGGGCGTCATTCTGACACACGGAAATCTCGTGGCCAACCTGCTTCAGGTAAATGACCATCTTCCCATCGTGGGGCCGGATTTCACTTTCCTTTCCCTCCTTCCACTCTCCCACCTCTTCGAGCAGATGGGAGGATTCCTCACCCCTCTCTTCCGCGGCGCCGCCATTGTGCATATCCGGACACTCAAGCCTTCGGCGATCCTGGAAGCTCTCAGGGAGGAGGATATACGGGCCGTGATCTGCGTTCCCCGTTTGTTGCAGCTGCTGAAGGGCTCCATTGAGCGGGAGGTGGAGGCGAAACACCTGGGAGGAGTGTTTCGATATCTGCTTCGACGTGCCGAAGGTATGCCCGTCAGTGTGAGGATGCTGCTTTTTTTGCCGATACGGAGGCGGTTCGGCCGGCATTTCGTGCTGTTCGTCTCCGGCGGGGCAGCCCTTGCTCCTGAACTCTTCCGCTTCTGGGACGCGCTGGGCATTTCCGTCGTGGAAGGGTATGGCCTGACCGAGTGCGCGCCGGTGCTGACGGCCAACACCATGGAGCGTCGGGTGGCTGGTTCCGTCGGGAGGGCGCTGCCGGGGGTGGGAATCCGGATCGAGAACGGGGAAATCCTGGCCCGTGGAATGAATGTCTTTCCCGGCTACTACGGGAACGAGACTGCGACGCGTGAGGCGTTCACGCGGGACGGCTGGTTCCGGACCGGTGATCTGGGAAGGGTTGATGAACAGGGTGACCTCAGGGTCTTGGGAAGGAGAAAGGAGCTGATTGTCACCGGCGCCGGGATAAACGTCTATCCCGACGAACTGGAGAACATCCTGAACGCCCTCGCCGGGGTACGGGAGGCGTGCGTTATCGGCCTGGATCGCGGCGGTGGCGAGGAGGTGCACGCCGTGCTCCTCCCGGACGGAAGCGGCAGGCCCCCAGATCAGATTATTCTGGAGGCGAACGGAAAGCTCGACCCCCTGCACCGCATCACCGGCTTTTCCCTGTGGCCCGACCCGGAATTTCCCAAGACCACGACCCTGAAGATCCGGAAGTTTCTTGTGAAGCAGCGGATTGAACAGGGAGAAGAGGTCCGGGAACAAGCGTCCGCGGATCCCCTCGTGAACCTGATTGCCCGGATTACGGAACGCCCGGCCCGGGATGTCCGGGAAGACTCATCACTGGTGACCGACCTCGGTCTGACCTCCATCGGCGCTCTGGAACTGGTGAACTGCATCGAACAGGAATACCGGATCGATCTGGAAGACTCGGCCATCGGCCCTGCAGCGACCCTGGCGGACCTGCGGCGGCTGATAACCCTGCGGGAACGGCCGGAAGATGCCCGTCGGCTCCGGTTCTGGACGAACCGACGTTTTTTCCGGGGGTCGCGCCGGGTCCTGAATGCCGTCTTTCACGGTCCTCTCTTTCGTATGTTCGTCACGCTCCGGGTCTCCGGACTCGAAAATCTGACACACCTTGAGTCTCCGGTCATGTTCATTTCCAATCACCAGAGCTACCTGGACCAGCCGGCCATTCTCTTCTCCCTCCCACCTCACTGGCGCTATGCCACGGCCACCGCGGCATGGGAAGAGTTCTTCTTCCGGAATTACCGCACCTGGTTGGGAATGGCCTGGAAACGTTTCACCTACGAATACGGCACGCTGTTCCTGAACCTGTTTCCCCTGTCACAGACGGGCGGCTTCCGTCGCTCCCTCGCCCATATGGGAAAGCTGGCCGATCATCGGCTCAATATCCTGCTCTTCCCGGAAGGCGCCAGGTCGGAGGACGGGCGGCTTCTTCCCTTCCGTCAGGGGATCGGCGTAATGGTACGGGAACTTTCCGTTCCCGTGGCGCCGGTGCGGATAATGGGGATGGAGAAGGTCATGCCGAGGGGCGCTGCATGGCCGAGGCGGGGAACGGTGGAGGTTCGCTTCGGCAAACCGCTTGTTTTCGGCAGGGAGACACCGGAAGAGATTGTGGAACGTGCGCGAAGAGCGGTGGAGGAGTTGGGGCAGGGAAGCGACCGGACGCGCCCCGGAAATTGATTGGCGGCGAGTGGGGAATCACACATCCAGAACCACGGTTGCCGTCCAGCCGCGGTCATCCCTCCGGATGCCGAAACGGTGGAGGGTCACTGCCTTTACGTCCGTCAGCAGCCGGCGCCTCTGCGCGTCAATCGTTTCTCCCCGGCTCCGGGCAGAAAGGCGGATGGGCGTGGCTTTCATGTCGATATCGACTGCTTCTACGAGCAGCAGGAGCCTCCGTGCATCCTTGAGATAGATGATCTCCTGCAGGAAGTCGAAGAGAAGCATCTCCAGATCCTCTTGCTCAAGTTCAAAGGATATCTCCTCACCCCCCTCGACCTCTTCCGGGTGTTCCACCATCACGTTGACGGTCGCTGCAGCCGCGGCGAGAAACATCTCTTCGATTGTCTCCCCCGTCGCCTCGAAGGCCGCGTCGGCGGTGGCAACGTCTTCCAGGTAGCGAAACGGCATCTTCAACCCCTATCCCTTGATGTTGCCGATGGGCACGAGACGGATCACCCTCTTGCTGAGACCGGCCAGTTCCGTTGCCTCCACCACCTCGTCGATGTTCTTGTACGCGGGACCGGCCTCCTCGGCAAGCGCCCCCCAGGAGGCCGTCCGGACATGGATGCCGCGTTCCTCCATCTCCCGCTGGATCTTCTGTCCCCGAAAGAGTTTCTTCGCCTGGTGGCGGCTCATGGCCCGTCCGCTGCCGTGGGCCGTGGTGTAGAAGGTTTCCTCCCCGCCGGGCAGGCCGGCCAGGAGATAGGAGCCCGTCTCCATGCTGCCGCCGATGATGACCGGCTGCCCCGTTTCCCGGTAGCAGTCGGGGAGACCCTCCATGCCCGGAGCCAGTGCCCGCGTCGCACCTTTCCGGTGAACGAGAATTTCCCTCTTCTTGCCCTTCACCATGTGACGCTCCAGCTTCGCCGTGTTGTGGGCAACATCGTACACCATCCGCATGCCCAGGTCCTCCGGAGAGCGGTGGAAAATGGAGGAGAACACCTCGCGTATGCGGTGAAGGATTACCTGGCGGTTGGCAAAGGCCATATTCACGGCACATTTCATGGCCGCGAAATAGTCCTGACCCTCTGGGGCGCGGAACGGTGCGCAGGACAGCTCCCGATCGTTGACCCGGATACCGTACTTCTTTCCGCATACGCCAAGAAAGAGCTTCAGGTAGTCCGTGGCCACCTGGTGTCCGAAGCCGCGGCTGCCGCAGTGGAACATGATCGCCACCTGGTTGGGCAGGGTGAAACCGAAGGCGCGGGCTGTTTCTTCGTCATGGATGTTTTCCGGCTTCGCAACCTGGATTTCCAGGTAGTGGTTGCCCGAGCCGAGGGTGCCGATCTGGTCGAATCCCCTTTCCACGGCCTTTTCACTGACCGCGGAGGCGTCCGCTCCGGAAAAGCAACCGCCTTCCTCGGTCATCTCCAGGTCTTCCTGCCAGGCATAGCCGTTTCGCTTGCACCAGCGAGAACCCATCTCGGCAACGAGACGGAATTCGTCACGGGATATCCTGACGAAGCCGGTGCTGCCTACTCCGGAGGGGATTCGTGAGAACAGTGCGTCAACCAGCCGGGGAAGCTCGGGTTTGACTTCGTCGTAGGTGAGAGATGTGAGGACCAGGCGCATGCCGCAGTTGATGTCGAACCCGATACCTCCGGGAGAAATAACCCCTGTTTCGGGATCCATGGCCGCCATGCCGCCGATGGGAAAGCCGTATCCCCAGTGACCGTCGGGCATGCAGAAGGCGTAGTTGATGATGCCCGGCAGGCACGCCACATTGGTGACCTGTTCGAAAACGCCTTCGTCCATCCGGCCGAGGAGCCCTTCCGTGCAGTAGATGCGGGCAGGCACGAGCATTCCCGGTTTATAGGTGACGGGGATTTCCCAGACGGTATCCGATATTTTTCTTATTGCCGATGGTAGTGTCATGTAAGTTTCTCCTTGTCGATGCTTCGGGGATTGT
The DNA here is from genome assembly GCA_937886325.1 of uncultured Geobacter sp. Classification (GTDB taxonomy): domain Bacteria; phylum Desulfobacterota; class Desulfuromonadia; order Geobacterales; family Geobacteraceae; genus RPRC01. Next base: position 38,747 of record CALABV010000166.1, on the reverse strand, counting down.
TGAACCGTTACCGACACTTTACAGTATACAACATTGGATACCTATAGCGGTTACAGCTTTGCAAGGGAGGCAGGCGATGGTTTCTGGATGGGGAGAATGGAAAGCAGCGTTGAGAAAAGAAAGACGCCCAGTGCTCATGCGGGCTGGCATGGGCACCGGGCGTTGCTCGTTCACGGTCGTTGCGGCGTTCGTGCCGCATACCCTCAGCTGATGTTCAGTTCACGTTTCTTGCGGGCGATGAGTTCCTCGAATGCGTCATCCAGGTAGGTCGTGGCGTTCCTGATCTCATCGGGGACCCGTTGCGCATAGAGGGTGCGTGCCTCCCTGATATCGTGGGCCAGGACTTCCGCAAAGGTGTTGTTCCGGACGCCGTCTTCAACGGCGGCCTGATTGTAGAGCACGATATCGGATACAATCAGGCGGGCCAGCCGCTTCGCCTTGGCATGGGCAGGCGACTCGGCCGCGGCCGGTTTCTCAACCGGGGGACTTTCAACGGGCGGCGTTGCAACCGGGTGAGTCGTGACCGGTGTTGTCTCTTCGGCAGGCATTTCAATCAGCGGCTTCCGCACGGCTTCCCGATGCGCCTGCCGCTGAAGCGAGGCGACTGCGTCGGAAATCTCATCAAAACGACTCTTCTGGGCAGCGGCGTTCTCCGCAAGCTTTTTCCCGGTGTTTTCCACGAAGGAGTTCAGGACCGAACGCAGTTCTTCACGGAGTTGGCTCATCTTCAGGTCTTTTTCTTCTCCTGATTTCCTGATCTCATCCCGAAATGCGCTGTCAACGGACGACAACCTGTTCTCCAGCGAGGAGAGACGCTTTTCGATTTCCGCCAGGGGTTTTTTCGCGGCGCCGGCCTGGAGGCGCAGGAGTATGAAGAATACGATAGCAAGGAGCGCGATGAGAATGTAGGGTAGGTACGTGATCACGGTTGGTCTCTCCTCAGAAATGGTTTTACCGGCATGTGCGGTGGAGTCATCGTGTGGCTGCAAGGGGAGGGCGCCGTCCGCCGAGGTCAGCCCAAGAACTCCTTGAACCAGGTTTCGAAAATCGCCACCTTGTGAACGCCGTGCTTCCGGAGGCCGGTTCTGATGTCGTCCGGACTCTTCTCTGTTCTGAGCATCCCCGGTCTTTTCGAATAGAACAAGTCGGCAAAGCAGACGATCTTTTCTTCAAGGGTGATCGGTATCATGTCCCGTTTGGGGAGGGGGAGTTGTTGTTGCACAATATCCTTGACCCCTATTCCGACACCGATATGACGCTCACATACGAGGGCATGGAATGGGAAGCCTTCCGATTCCAGGATCTCTCTTCCCAGGATGCCGTGACAGATGTAGGGTGATGCGCCGTGGCAGCCGATTCGGGGAGAGTTTGTCCGCGATACGCCGATGTCGTGAAGAAGCGCTGCCTCCTCCACGAGACGCAGGTCTATCGAGGGGTTTGAGAAGTCCCTGGCAATGGCGACGGCCTTCTCGGTAACCATCGTGCTGTGCTCCAGCACGATCTCAAAGGCGTTCCGATTTCCGGCGAAATATTTTTTCAGGAGTGATAATGCGTCCAAAGGGTACCCGTTTTTCCGTGACAGGCGTATTATTATACCCCACAAAGGCGCGTGTCAATCATACAGATATATGCCGGGGAAAAATTCCTTGACGGAATGAGAAAATGCGCCGTGAAGAATGTTTCGCCATACGGCTTGAAACACACCGCTAAATGCCTTGCAAAGGCATGGTTTGTCGCGATAAAGTATATCCCTTTTCAAATCATTCAATTTCGGGAGCGGATGTGGAACTGAAGGAATCCGATATCAGGATAGAGTTTTTCCGTGGTTCCGGTCCCGGCGGCCAACACCGGAATGTAACGGATTCGGCGGTCCGGATTCGTCACATTCCGACCGGTATCGTCGTTCAGGCGAGCGAACGGCGCTCTCAGTCACAGAATCGCGAACTGGCCATGGAGAGACTCCGGAAAGCGTTGGCAAAGAGGGAGCGGGTTGTCAGGAAAAGGATTGCCACAGCGGTTCCCCGGCGAGAGCGTGTGGCGAGGGTTCTGGAGAAGAGGATGGAAACCCTGAAAAGGAAACGGCGTTCCGTGCCCCGCGAAGAGTAGTGTGGCGAACCCCTCCCCGGCCCTCTTTTCTTGACCTGCCGTGTGTATTTGGTCTATCCTTTGAACACTTCGATGAACCGTGGACATTCCTATGAAAAGACCCGCGTGGGATGAATACTTCATGGAAATAACCCGCCTCGTGGCAAGGCGATCCACCTGCATGCGCAGGTCGGTCGGCGCCGTTCTGGTCAAGGATAAGAACATCCTCGCGACCGGTTACAACGGCGCTCCGTCCGGGGTGGCCCACTGCCTTGATGTGGGGTGCCTGCGTGAGAGGATGGCCGTTCAGTCCGGCGAACGTCACGAGCTGTGTCGCGGGCTTCACGCGGAGCAGAATGCGATCATCCAGGCGGCCAAGCACGGCACCAATATCAACGGCGCCACCCTCTACTGCACGACCATGCCGTGCATAATCTGCACGAAAATGCTCATTAATGCCGGGATACTGCGCATTGTTTACGCGCAGGGGTATCCCGATCAGCTTGCCGAGGAAATGATCGAGGAAGCGGGCATTGAAACGAAGATGTTCGACGAGTCCGGTCAGGAGAAAGGGAGCTGCCAATGAGATGTCCCTTCTGTCTTCACCCCAGCAGCAAGGTCGTCGATTCGCGCCCCGACAAGGACGGAACGACCATCCGCCGCCGCCGTGAGTGTGAGGTCTGCGGCAAGCGCTTTACATCACACGAGCGAGTCGAAGAGATCCTTCCCATGGTCCTGAAAAAGGACGGGCGTCGTGAACCCTTTGATCGGCTGAAGCTGATAGCCGGGATCAAGAAAGCCTGCGAAAAGCGTCCGGTTTCGGTGGAAACCATCGAGCGGATGGTTGACCGGCTCGAAGGAAAGCTCCAGGAGGGGGGTGAGCGCGAGATCCCGACAACCACGATTGGTGAATGGGTGATGGCGGAGCTGCACGAGATCGATGAGGTCGCCTATGTGCGGTTTGCGTCGGTCTACCGCTCTTTCCGGGACATCAACGAATTCATGTCCGAGCTTCAGGACCTGCTGAAGGGAACACGGTGCTGATTTTGTCTCTTTATATTCAATCCACCGACAACAGGGAACGGATCCATCCCCGGCATGGCTTTTACCCTTCTCTTTTCACCATCCACCGGTACTCCCGACCATGAATGATCATTGCGGCAGAATGATGAAACGTGCGCTTCTTCTTGCGCGGCGTGGTGTCGGAAAGACTTCGCCAAACCCCGCCGTGGGTTGTGTCGTTGTTCTAAACAACGAAATTGTCGGCGAGGGTTGGCATCGGAAGGCGGGGACTCCCCATGCGGAAGTGCATGCGCTGCGCATGGCCGGTGAACGGGCGCGTGGCGCAGATGTCTTCGTTACCCTGGAACCCTGCGCCCATTACGGTAAAACCCCCCCCTGCACCGAGGCGCTGATCCGCGCCGGGGTGGCTCGGGTTTTCGTGGGCATGACGGACCCGAATCCCCTTGTCAGCGGAAGGGGAATGGCTGCTCTCCGCGATGCCGGTATTGATGTTGAGGGCGGTATCATGGAGGAGGAATGCCGAGTGGTGAACGAGCCCTTCATCAAGCACGTGACCACCGGCTTGCCGTTCGTCATCCTGAAGAGCGCCATGACCCTTGACGGCAAGACCGCCACGGTAACCGGGGATTCGAAATGGGTGACCAACGAAAGATCAAGGAGATACGTTCACAGGCTTAGGGCAATGGTTGATGCCGTGATGGTGGGTGTCGGCACCGTGCTGGCTGATGATCCCCAACTCACCTGCAGGATGGGCGCACGGGGCAGGGATCCCCTGCGCGTCATTGTCGACAGTCGGCTGCGCACGCCTCCCTCGGCAGCGCTCTTTGCAGTGAAGTCTCCGGCGAAAACACTCATCGCTTGTGTCCACTCGGACTCACCGCGGGCCCGTGCTCTTGCCGAAGCAGGAGCAGAGATACTTGCGTGCCGGGAGTCGGATGGAAGGGTGGATCTGGAGGACCTGTTGAGCAAACTGGGTGCGCGAGGGGTTCAATCGGTTCTCCTCGAAGGCGGCAGGGAACTGGTCGGAACCGCCCTGCGCACGGGAATAATCGACAAGTATCTGCTTTTCTATGCGCCCAAAATCCTCGGAGCGGAGGACGGATTCGGGCTTTGCGCCGGAGCGGGGCCGGAGCGGATGTCGGACGCGCTTCGGGTGCGGGATGTGACGGTGACGAGGTTCGACGGGGACATACTTGTCAAGGGATATCCGGAGAGATAATGTTCACTGGCTTGATTGAAGATGTGGGAAAAGTTTCGGGACTTGATCGGCTGGGCGCCGGCGCCCGCTTGCGTGTTTTGACCGGGCTTCCCAGGGAGGATATCCGGCTCGGGGACTCAATAGCCGTGAACGGCGTGTGTCTGACCGTCGTGGAGAAGGGAGCGGGTCTGCTTTCCTTCGATGTGTCACCGGAGACCATGGAACGGACAACCTTCAGGGGGATCCATACCGGATCGGCGGTCAATCTGGAACGGGCGCTCCGCATGGGCGATCGGTTGGGCGGGCACCTGGTGAGCGGTCATGTTGACTGTATAGCGGTTGTCAGGGAGAGGCGAGAGGTGTCCGGAAATCTCGTTTTTTCCTTCCGCCTCCCCGAACGCTTCACCCGCTACTTCATCGAGAAAGGTTCGGTGGCGATCGACGGCATCAGCCTCACCGTCAATACCGTTTCCGGTGACGGGTTTTCGGTGAATATCATCCCCCATACGGCGGGCATGACCACCCTTCGGTTGCGGGTACCGGGAGATGAAGTGAATATCGAAACCGATCTCATCGGGAAGTACGTGGAACGTCTCCTTGTTGGGGGAAGAGAGGGTGGCGGAAAGGGTGTTTCGCTGGAACTGCTTGCGAAAAGCGGCTTTTTGTGAGATACACTACTATTCCGACCCGCAAAGAAAAGAGGATTGCAAAATACCATGCCGGTAGCAACGATTGAAGCAGCCATAGAAGATATACGACAGGGAAAGATGGTCATCCTCGTGGACGATGAAGACCGCGAGAACGAGGGTGATCTCACGATGGCGGCCGAGATGATTACTCCGGAGGCCATCAATTTCATGGCCAAATACGGCCGCGGACTCATCTGCCTGACTCTGACCGCCGAAAAGTGTGATGCGTTGCGGCTCCGCCCCATGGTCGACAATAATACCTCCCCCTTCAGCACCGCCTTCACCGTTTCCATTGAGGCGAAAAAGGGCGTGACCACGGGCATTTCCGCCGCGGACAGGGCTCATACGATACTGACCGCCGTTGCCGATACCGCAACATCCGACGACCTTTCCCGTCCCGGTCATATATTCCCGTTGCGTGCCAGAAACGGCGGGGTCTTGGTTCGCACCGGTCAGACCGAGGGCTCGGTGGACCTGTCGAGACTCGCCGGGCTCAAGCCTGCCGGTGTTATCTGCGAGATAATGAATGACGACGGAACCATGGCGCGCATGCCCCACCTGAAGAAATTCGCCAAGGAACACGGTCTCAAGATTTGCACCATACGGGATTTGATTGCGTACCGCATGAAGCATGAATCTCTTGTGAGGCGCGCCGCGGAGGTGCAGCTTCCCACGAAGTTCGGCGACTTCCGGGCCATTGCCTTTGAAAATGATGTTGACCAGCTCGAACACCTTGCCCTGGTAAAGGGGGAAATACGAAAGGACGAGCCGGTCCTGGTGCGGGTGCACTCGGAATGCCTTACCGGAGACGTTTTCGGAAGCTGCCGCTGCGACTGCGGTGATCAGCTCCAGCATGCCATGGAGATGATCGAGTCGGAAGGAAGGGGAATAATCCTTTACATGCGCCAGGAGGGGAGGGGGATCGGCCTGACGAACAAGCTCAGGGCGTATGCCCTCCAGGACGAAGGTAAAGACACGGTCGAGGCAAACATCGAACTGGGTTTCAAGGCGGACCTGAGGGATTACGGTATCGGCGCGCAGATACTGGTGAGTCTGGGAGCAAAGAGGATCCGGCTCATGACCAACAATCCCAAGAAGATGGTCGGCCTTGAGGGGTACGGAATCGATATTGTCGAACGGGTTCCCGTTGAGATTGAGGCAACGGTATGCAACATGAAATATCTCAAGACCAAGCGTGAAAAAATGGGACATCTGCTGGAAAACGTCTGAGATTTGCACATAAGAAGCATCCTCGGCTGCTTGCAAGGATGCGGAGATATCCTTGTAACTCTGTGTATTGATTTGGAGAGTACGGTATGCCAACCTATCTGGAAGGAAAACTCGATGCCGGCGGTTCCTCGTTCGGTATCCTTGTCAGTCGCTTCAACAGTTTCATCAGCGAGCGTCTGCTTGAAGGGGCATTGGACGCCCTGCTTCGTCACGGCGCTGATGATGGAAAGATTGTCGTTGCCCGCGTTCCCGGAGCGTTCGAGATCCCTCTCGCATCAAAAAAGATGGCGGAAAGCGGAAAATATGATGCGATTATTTGTCTCGGGGCGGTGATACGGGGATCCACCCCCCATTTCGATTATGTTGCGGCCGAAGTATCCAAGGGAGTTGCCCATGTTTCCCTGGAGAGCGGAATTCCCGTGATTTTCGGGGTGTTGACGACCGACAGTATCGAACAGGCCATTGAGCGGGCAGGCACCAAGGCCGGCAACAAGGGCTTTGATGCGGCAATGACGGCCATTGAAACCGTCAACCTTCTGAAAAGGTTATCGTAGCGTGGGATCGCGACGACTGGGACGGGAATTGGCAGTGCAGATGCTGTACGCCGTTGACGTGAATCCCTCTGAAGAGTTTCCCTCGGTTCCTCAGGCCACGGAAGGGTCCAAGGTCCCGTATGAATCCCTTGACTTCGCGGAGGAACTTGTGCGGGGCGTTGGGGAGCATCGGACACCAATCGACCGGGTTATCTCCGAGAAGTCGAAGAACTGGTCCCTTGAGAGAATGTCCAGGGTGGACCTCTGCATCCTGCGCATGGCGATCTTCGAGCTGCTTTTCCGTGCCGATATCCCCAAGAACGTAACCATCAACGAGGCGATTGAAGTGGCCAAGAAATTCGGGACAAAAGATTCGCCGGCCTTTATCAACGGTATTCTTGATGAAGTCGCCGGCGGCCTGTCCGGCAAGGAATAGACGAAGGCTTTCGCGGATTCCGCTACTACGGCGCTTGTGCGAGGTGATATGAAAGAAATTGGAGTTGGCCTGATTGGATTCGGCACTATTGGTGCCGGTGTCGTTAAACTGATGGGGCGAAATGCATCTCTCATCGAAGAGAAGCTGGGTGTGCGCCTCCGTCTCAGAAAGGTCGCGGATCTCGACATCACTACCGATCGGGGTGTTCCCGTTGAACCAGGCGTCCTTACCCGGAATGCCGATGAAGTGCTCACCGATCCCAAAATCTCCGTCGTTATCGAACTGATTGGAGGATACAAAACCGCCAAGGACTTCATTCTCAAGGCAATCGAAAACGGCAAGCACATCGTTACCGCAAACAAGGCCCTTCTTGCGGTTCATGGAGAAGAGATTTACGCCGCAGCGGCACGGAAACGGGTTGAGGTTCGTTACGAGGCGGCCGTAGGCGGAGGGATACCGGTCCTTTCGGCCATCAAGGGGAATATGGCCGCCAATCATTTCGGAACCGTCCTCGGTATATTGAACGGCACCTGTAACTATATTCTGACCAGGATGACCCAGGAAGGAGCCGATTTTTCGGATGTTCTGAAGACCGCGCAGGAACTGGGGTATGCGGAGGCGGACCCGACTTTCGACGTTGAAGGGATCGATACGGCCCATAAGCTGGCGATTCTCGTGTCTCTCTGTTTCGGCACACGGGTCGACTTCAATGAGATATACACCGAAGGCATCAGTGCCATCAGCTCCATAGATATCAATTTCGCCAAGGAGTTCGGATTTAAAATCAAGCTGCTCGCGATCGGGAAACTGGACGGCGATCGAGTGGAGGCCCGCGTTCACCCGACCATGATACCGGTAAACTATCCCATGGCGGATGTGGACGGCGTCTTCAACGCTGTCCGTCTTACCGGAGATTTCGTCGATACGGTGATGTTCTATGGTCGCGGCGCGGGCATGGACCCCACAGCCAGTGCCATCGTCGGTGACGTGATGGCCATCGCACGTAATCTGACCGCGGGAATCGGGAGACGGAGCGCGCCTCTGGGGTACCTGGACAACCGCTTGAAAAATCTCGAAATTAAGCCCATGGGCGAGATTGTCGGTAAGTACTATCTTCGTTTCAGCGCCCTGGATAAGCCGGGTGTCCTCGCACGGATCGCCGGCGTTCTCGGCACGTGCAACATCAGCATCGAATCGATGATCCAGAGCGCCAGAATGGCCGGTGAAACGGTTCCCATCGTCATCATGACCCATGAGGCGCTGGAAAGTGACATCAGGAAGGCACTGGAAGAGATTGACTCGTTTGATGTCATCAGGGAAAAGAGCAGGCTCGTGAGAATCGAGGACTCTCTCCAGTAAGAACGTTTGCCGAGTCGGTGCAATGACGCGACGAGTGTCGACCGCTTTCCGCCGACATGGCCTCGTTCGTCAGGAATCGAAAAGAATCAAATGGATTATGGAGGGGCCATGCGGAAGAACTTACTTCCGTGTGGCCTTTTCACCTCGAAATCAGCTGTCTGGAGGATCGCACGAATGCGGATCTGGAATGTCGGGTTGAGGTTACTGGTCCCGCTGCTCATTCTCGGCATGGTGTCTCTGGCGGGATGCATGCCGAAAGAGGTCTCTCCGCCCCCTGAGAAGCCGGTCAAAGTCGCCGTTGTTCTCGGTGCGGGCGCCGCGAAAGGGTTTGCCCATGTGGGGGTCCTGAAAGTCCTGGAAGCAAACCGGATACCCATCAATATGGTTGTCGGTACGAGTGCCGGAAGTTTTGTCGGCAGTCTCTATGCTTACGGGTTCAATGCCTTTCAGTTGCACAAGATTGCCCTCGGCATCGAGCAGGGTGAGCTTGCCGATTTTACCCTGCCGGATAACGGCTTTATCAAAGGCGAAAACCTGGAAGGGTATGTGAATCGCATGCTGCGCAACACGCCGATGGAGAAGCTGCGGATACCTTTCTATGCAGTTGCCACGGATATCCAAAGCGGTCGGGAAATGGTTTTCGGAACAGGCAATACTGGCAGCGCGGTACGGGCAAGCTGCTCCATACCCGGTGTCTTTGCCCCTCAGGTAATCGGCGGAAGGATGTATGTTGACGGAGGTGTGGTGAGTCCCGTTGCCGTGGACGCTGCACGGCGTCAAGGGGCCGATGTCGTGATTGCGGTGGATATTTCCGGAGATGGGGAAGCCCCGAAGCCTCAGGGAACCCTCAGCACCATACTGCAGGCAATCGGCCTCATGTATGAGAGGATTTCCGCGAATCAGCTTCAGCGGGCAGATGTCGTAATACGTCCCAGAGTCGGTTTCATCGGGTCCGCGGATTTTTCAAAACGTAACGAAGCTGTCCTTGAGGGAGAAAGGGCCGCCACGGCCGCCCTTCCGGCCATACACGCCGCTCTATCCCGGCGGTGAACCGCGGCACGGTTGCGTCCTTCCGGAAAGGGGCATCATGCTGATACAATTCCGCACCGGCTTCGTATGCTCTGGTGCGCCTTATTGAAAACGAAGAACTGCAAGGTGTCTGAATGAACGCTGTCAAGCTTTCGGCTCCGGCCAAAATCAACTATCGTCTGGATGTCATCCGGAGACGCCCGGACAACTACCACGACCTCCGCATGGTGATGCAGCGTATCGCACTCCATGATGAGATCGAGATATCCCTTTCCGCGCCGCCGGGTATCAGGGTATCCTGCAATCGTGATGGCGTGCCGAGCGGTCCGGCAAATATTGCATGGCGTGCCGCGGAAGCACTCTTTTCCCGTACGAATGCCGAAGTAGGAGTCGATATCTTCATCTCGAAGAATATCCCCGTTGCCGCCGGCCTTGGCGGCGGGAGTAGTAATGCGGCGACAGTTCTGATGGGACTGAATGAATTGCTGGGCCTGCGTCTTCCTGATTCGGAGCTCATGTCCATTGGGCTGAAGCTCGGAGCGGATGTGCCTTTCTTCATATTCAGGAAAACGGCTCTGGCGGAAGGAGTCGGCGAACGTCTAACGGAGATTGAGGGTTTGCCGCAAGCATGGCTGGTTCTGGTCAACCCGAATATCCATGTTTCGACCGCATGGGTATATCAAAATTTACAATTGACAAAGGATAAGGTTGTCGATACACTGCCAAAGTTTTGCAATAGGGTATCTGATATCTGCTTGATACTCCTGAATGATTTGGAGCCGGTCACGATCGGACGTTTTCCCGTTATACGGGAGATAAAGGAATTACTCCTTGAGAAGGGCGCAGCCGGCGTACTCATGTCCGGGAGTGGGCCGACGGTATTCGCGGTATTTGAAACGGAAAACGATGCACGGAAGTGCCATGCGGAGATCTCGGGTGCTTCAACGTGGTTTTCGACAGTAACCCATACAATCTGACATATGACCGTAGATTGGGGCGTCGCCAAGCGGTAAGGCACCGGATTTTGATTCCGGCATTCCCAGGTTCGATCCCTGGCGCCCCAGCCATTTTATTGGCCGTTTGTGGCTCGAAAGTACTATAGAGGCAGTGATGGAAGACAAGATTCGTATCTTTTGCGGCAATTCAAATCCGGTTCTTGCGGTCAAGATCTGCGAGAAACTTGGAATCCCTCTCGGGCGTGCCAAGGTGCAAACATTCTCCGATGGGGAAATCCGGGTTGAGATAGGGGAAAATGTGCGCGGGCGAGAGGTTTTTATTGTCCAGTCCACCTGTTCGCCTACCAATAACAACCTCATGGAACTCCTCATCATGATGGATGCTCTGAAGCGGGCGTCAGCCGCAAAGATAACCGCTGTTATTCCCTACTATGGTTATGCCCGTCAGGACAGGAAGGTTGCGCCCCGTTCGCCGATTACCTCGAAACTGGTCGCCGATTTGCTCACCGCAGCCGGCGCCGACCGGGTAGTCACCGTTGATCTCCACGCCGGGCAGATTCAGGGTTTCTTTGATATCCCTGTCGACAATCTGTACGCAGCTTCGGTTATCCTCGAATATCTGAGAAACAACCTGGTGAACGACACAACGGTTATCGTTTCCCCTGACGCTGGCGGAACGGAACGAGCGAGAGCTTTTGCCAAGAGACTGAGCTCAAGCCTGGCTATCATCGACAAACGCCGTTCCGGACCCAATATTTCCGAAGTTATGAATCTCATCGGGGATGTGCGCGATAAGGTTGCAATCATTGTCGACGATATGGTTGATACCGCCGGAACCTTGACCCAGGCGGCAAAGGCGCTCAAGGAACACGGGGCAACAACGGTGTATGCGTGCGCAACCCATGGGGTCCTGTCCGGACCTGCTATCGAGAGGATCGAGGAATCGGTTATCCAGGAGATGGTCATCACTGATACTATTCCCTTGAACGAAAAGGCAGCGCATTCACGAAAAATAAAAGTACTGTCGGTTGCCGGACTGCTGGCGGAGACCATTCGTCGCATATACGCAAATGAATCCGTAAGCTCGCTTTTTGTTTGATCAATGACATTCCAATAAACAGAATACGTTGAAATTCAGGTGTGGAGGATGTATGGAACAGAGAATTCTCGCCATAGAAGTAAGAGGCAAGGTTGGTAAGGGTGTGTGCAGACGGCTGAGGAATAGCGGGTTGGTACCGGCGGTAGTATATGGCAAGGGAATTGATCCGGTTCCCGTTTCAGTGGGAAAGAAAGAACTGTGTACCGCAATTTCCGGTGAGGGGGGGCTTAACCATCTGCTGACTCTGCAAGGGGGCGGTTCTCTGGACGGGAACGTCGTCATTGTTGCCGATTTGACAAGAGATTGCCTCAGGGGAGACCCTGTCCACGTTGACCTTCACAGGGTAAGTATGGAAGAGAAGGTAAAGGTCAAGGTTCCGGTGAGCCTGCAGGGAACCGCTCGAGGCGTGAAAGAGGGCGGATTGCTGGATTTCCTGATGCACTCCATTGAGTTGGAGTGCCTTCCAGGTGAAATCCCGGAACACATTGAGGTCGATATTGCCAATCTCGGAATAGGAGCATCTCTGCATATATCCGATCTTCAATTGCCTGCCGGGCTTAAGGTTCTCGAAGAACCCAAAGCTACCATCGTAAACATTCTTGGCAAGGCAAAAGAGGCGGAAGTTGTGGCGGAAGAAGCGGAATAATATGCTACAGGGATTCCCGTGGAACATGATGCATGGGACTTAAGCTCGTCGTAGGACTTGGAAATCCTGGCAACAGGTACCAATGGACCCGCCATAACGCGGGTTTCATGGTTTTAGACAGGCTTTCCCATGTGTCGTCAATTCCCGTTGCCAAAAAGTGTTTCTCCGGGCTTTGCGGTGAAGGTTTCTGGCAAGATAACCGTCTTCTCCTTCTGAAACCGCAGACGTTCATGAACCTTTCGGGTCGCTCCGTAGCGGAGGCAGTTCGGTTTCACAAACTGTCTCCGAGTGATATTCTTGTCCTTCATGATGAAATCGACATCCCTTTCGGCCGTGTGAAAATGAAGGTCGGAGGAGGGCACGGGGGACACAACGGGCTGAGATCTCTCCTCGCTGAACTGGGTACTGGTGATTTCACCAGGATCAGAATCGGAGTCGGAAGACCTGATTGCGGTGAAGTCGTTGACTATGTGCTACACCCATTTGAGCGTACTGAAATGGATGGGCTTGCGGCCATCCTGGATGGAGTTGTCGACATGCTCGGCGTATTTCTTTCCGAGGGGCAGAAAAAAGCCATGAACCTGTACAATAACCGAAATTTTCTGGAGGTTCCGAGAAACTGAGAACGATTCATCTGTTCTTGTGTCGGTATAGGGAAACGGAAGTACCAGATAAATTGAATGATCTGCTGTCGAACGTAGTGTTGATCGGCGATACGCCGTTCTCCTTGCTCCGGTCTCGTCCGGGGCTCAATAAACCGCGAGGAGGAAATATACATGAGGAAGTATGAGACGATTTATATCGTCCAACCCGACCTTGGTGAAGATGATATCAAGGCGTTGTCGGAAAAAGTTATGGGCGTCATATCCGGGATGAAGGGAAACTGTCTGCGGCTTGAGGACTGGGGTACGAGAAAACTTGCCTACCCGATTAAAAAGCAGATGCGTGGACGGTATTTTTACCTGAACAGCGAAGGTGACTCCGCGTTAATTGCTGAACTTGAAAGACGTCTGCGCCTTGATGACAAGGTCATCAGATATCAGAGCGTTAAGTTGGACAAGGAAAATCAGGCGCCTGCCACGGCTGCTGAAAAGCCGGTTGTCGAGGAGGCTTCGGCAGAGACTGTGGAAGAGACTGCAGCGACTGAGTCGGCGGAATAATTTAACGGGAGGCACACATATGAGTGAAGAAAGAACACCATCAAGAGGGAACGGGCCGCGAAAAAAGAGAAATTTTCAACGGAGAAAAGTCTGCCGTTTTTGCGCCGATAAACAAATGTCGATTGATTACAAAGATCCTCGTACCTTGCGCTTTTTCATCAGCGAGAGAGGGAAGATTATCCCGAGAAGGATTTCTGGCAACTGCGCGAAGCATCAGCGCCAGATTACCGAGGCAATAAAAAGAGCACGAAATATTGCTCTGTTGCCAATCGCTTCCGGGCATGTCATGCCCTGATCATTCTGATGTCATAACGTATGCGGGGCGATATATCGGAACCGAAACTAGGAAAACCTGTCATATTCAGGCTGGGAGAAAAAAATGAAAGTAATACTAAAGGAAAATATTGAAACCTTGGGACATATTGGCGACATTGTCAAGGTTGCGCCGGGCTACGCCAGAAATTACCTTATTCCAAAGGGATTTGCTCTGGAAGCAACGACCCGGAATGCCAAGGCTCTCGAACATGCGAAGCGCCAGATGGAATACAAAAAGAACAAGGTTCTTGAGCAAGCGAAAAATTTCGCCGAGAAAATTGAGAGTTCCGCACTTTCTCTTGTGCATAATGCCGGCGAGGGCGATAAATTATTCGGCTCCGTGACGAATATGGAGTTGGCGGAAGTGCTGAAGCAGCGAGGGATTGAGATTGACAGAAAAAAAATCCTTCTCGCCGAGCCTATAAAACATCTGGGCGAATATGACGTTCCTGTTAAGATCCATCCTGAGGTGACCGCTTCCTTAAAGGTCATTATTACCAAGGCTGAATAAACCAATAGGTAGTTGTTTGAGAGCAGTGATAAAGGCGAGTCGGTAGGTTCTACCACTCGCCTTTATCTCGTTTTGAGCTTCAATCCTCGAGTCATTCTTCGTTCACCCCGGATACCCTTCTGCTGTGCTGCTCCAGGTTCCTTTCGCTACAGCAGCTGAGCTCACCCTGCGCGTTAATAAACCTTCGCCTGTCTACGCTTCATTTCGCCAAGAGCAGCAACGGATCCGGCCAAAGTCGTTCACTCCGGATGACACCAACTGCCGATTTCAGGTTACTTTCTCGGGTAGGAGTAGCGCTCTGAGACAAGGTGAGACTGAAGTGGAAGGAGTCTGTTTCGGACGGGTTGTATGCGGGAAAATGCCGATAGGTTGGATTGGCTGATATCTCTATCTATAAACGAAAAAGACCAACCTTCCCTTGAGGAAGGCTGGTCTTTTTCGTGGATTTATCCCCGAGAAACAGAGATGATCTCGGTGTTTCTCGGGGGTAAAGGTCTGGCCTATTTTACATCACTTTTGTCGACATAGATTATGCAATCAATCATAGCTTCAATACGACGGTTCTTCTGTCGCCCTTCGGCGGTCTTATTGGTTGCGATTGGTTTTGTATATCCATACCCCTTCGTGGAAAGCCGCGCTGGTTCAACATTAAACTTTTCGATCAGGTAATTCCTGACGCTGTTGGCACGGCGCTCGGAAAGCTTGATATTGTATTGATAGCTGCCGCGGTTGTCGGTGTGGCCTTCGATCACGGTAGTGGTTTTTGGATACTGCTTCATGAATTCTGCGACTTTTCCTATGACATCGTGATACTTCGGCTTCACGTCGTACTTGTCGAAATCGAACTCGACGTTCAACGTCATGCATATTTTTTCAGGAATCGGCTCAGGCTTCGGCGGCGGCGGAGGCAGCGGCTTCGGTTTCGGAGCAGGCGGCGGAGGACAGACAACCGGCGCGGGTTTCTTGGGAGGGCCGAACAGGAAGCTTACACCAACGGAATATTCCCAGTTGAACATGAGTCCGCCGTTATTCTTCTCGTTGTACCCGTCCCAGGTTCTGTTGTTTGTATCGTAGTAGTACGCCGGCAGGCTTTCGTTGCCGTTGAAAAGGAATAACTGGCGAGCATCGGCACGCAGAGCGATAGAGTCTGTCAGGAAGTACTTCAAGCCGCCACCGACATTCGCCGTCCCGACAAAGGTGTGTTTTGTGTAGGTGGTAGCGTCTATGTTGGTCCCGCCGCCACCGATGGCAAGGTAAGGTACCAGTTGATGCTGTGGTTTGAACCCAGGTTGTGGTGCGAAATTGTATAGGAGGTCAAGGCGGTAGGAGATTGCATTTCTGTGGCCATACCCTTTTGTTGATTCCGTTGCGACGTAGTTGAATACGCCTTCTACACCGAAGTTGTCGGTGATGTCGTACCCGAGTCGGAGTCCGTAGACAGGCCTGGTGTCAAAGTGTTGGGCGCCGTCAAAGGTGTACCCGCCAATATACGGCGAGACAGAGAATGCCCCTGCCCTTTCTCCGGCGTGGAGTGGGGGCGAGGTGGTGAGTGCTGCGAGAAGAGCAAACAGCAGTGGTACAAGAACTTTTCTCATTTTGTTACCTCCTTTTGTAGTCAATACCTTCTTGAAAAGGCAGATCAAGCGGCTCAAGCGTTTACAGTTGTGCGGTTTGATGATGCACAGAACTGGGATGAACTTTGCCGGAATAATTTTAATGGAAGCAAGAATAACCAGATTTTAATATGATGTCAAGCATGTGGAAAGGTATTTTGACTTTTTGATGGTTATTGGAGGCACTTTTTCAGTCTGTCTCTGATTTACCGAATTGATATCAAACAAATTTGATAGTTTCTTTTTGGCAGGAAGGGCAGAAATATGTCGAACGTTGGCCTTGTCGTGTTCGGTGGATTTTTGATCCGCAGAGACGACATGGTTCTCCGAAACGGCCATAAACCCACGTTCGCAGAGGAAAGTACCCTGTGGGTTCCTCTGCAACGTGTGAAGATTGAATGTGGTCTTTACCGGCCGAGATGGCATCTCGAAGGGTAGATTGTATTGCCGAGACAAGGTGTTCATATTCGTGCGCCGTCAACTCTTTTGCGGGACGAGAAGGAGATATGCACGCGAGGAAGAGAGATTCATTCGCGTAGATGTTTCCCAGTCCGACAACGACGTGGTGGTCCATAAGAAACTGCTTTATCGGGATCGTTCGGTTCTTCGAGCTGAGAATAAGGTTGTGGGCGCTGAACTCTGATGAAAGCGGTTCTGGACCAAGATCACGAAGAAGAGGGTGCTCAAGAGGGGAGGCGCGAGTCCAAAGAATTAGTCCGAATCGGCGGGGGTCGGCATACCGCAGGCAGAGGTTTCCTGTCAGCACGAAATCCAGGTGGTCATGCCTGGATGGCCCGGTGGATGAGGGGACAACGATGAGTTTTCCGGTCATGCCGAGATGAATGATGATAGTACCGGAAGAACATCGGAAAAGAAGGTATTTGCCACGACGGGTAACCTCAAGTATCTTTTCGCCTGCTGTTTCCGAGGATAAATCTTCAGGAACGGGTCGGCGCAGCGAAGATGTTCGTACAATAACGCGAATGATTTCTCTCCCGGTCACAAGAGGCTCTATGGATAATCGGGCAGTCTCAACCTCGGGTAATTCCGGCATGGCAAACCTTTCTTGAGTATTCCGTTTGAAATAACTGAAAAATTGCGTTCAGCAGGGGTGGACCCAAATCTGTTGACCAGGGTGGAGTCGCAGGGTATAGTATCTGATTCTTGAAGACGGAAAAATCTTTTTTGGTGAATTCATGTCGGTTGTGGACGTTCGTAAATTACCCCCCCAGAATATCGATGCCGAGATGTCGATCCTCGGCGGGATCCTTCTGGAAAATGAGGCTGTCAACAGGGTCCTTGATATCCTGGTTCCCGATGATTTCTATCGGGAGTCCCATCGCAAGATCATGAGGGCCATGATAGAGCTTAATGATCATCGGGAGCCGTGCGATCTGATCACTCTGACCACGATACTCAAGAAGAGGGGCGAACTCGAGGAAGTGGGCGGCGGCGCATATCTGGCGACGCTCGTCGATTTCGTTCCGACCGCGGCAAACATCGCCTATTATGCACGTATCGTCAAGGAAAAAGCCATTGCCCGAAACCTGATTCGCGCCGCCACGGATATCGTTACCGACGGTTATGACGAACAGGCGGAAATCGAGGAGCTGCTCGACAAAGCGCAGAAGACTATCTTCGAAATCTCCGAGAACAGGGTAAAAACACCTTATTTCCAGCTCAATGCAATTCTCAAGGACACGATTAAGTATATCGGTGATTTATATGAAAAGAAGGAGCATACGACAGGTGTTCCCACAGGCTTTCTCGACCTTGATGACAAAACAGCCGGATTTCAACGGAGCGACCTGATAATCATCGCAGGCCGACCTTCCATGGGGAAAACCGCCTTTGCCCTCAATATTGCCCAATATGCATCAATCTATGCGGAGCCACGCTGTCCGGTCGCGATATTTTCTCTCGAAATGAGTAAAGAACAGCTGGTTACCCGCCTTCTCTGTTCAGAGTCGAGGGTCGATGCCAGCAGGCTGAGAACCGGCCATCTCCTGGACGGTGAGTGGGAAAAAATCATGCGGGGAGCGGAAAAGCTCTTTGAGGCTGAGCTGTTCATAGACGATACTCCGGCAATTTCGATTCTGGAAATGAGGGCAAAGGCTCGCAGGCTGAAAGCGGAGCACAATATCGGAATGGTTGTAGTCGACTATCTTCAACTGATGCGGGGAAGCGGTTCACCGGAATCCCGTCAGCAGGAGATTTCCGAGATTTCCCGATCCCTGAAGGCGCTGGCGAAAGAGCTCTCCGTGCCAGTCGTTGCACTCTCGCAATTAAACCGGGGACTTGAAAGCCGTACCGACAAGAGGCCGATGATGAGCGACCTGAGAGAATCCGGGGCTATCGAGCAGGATGCAGACGTAATCATGTTCGTGTACCGGGACGAGGTATACAACAAGGACAACCCCGATGTGCGGGGCAAAGCGGAGATAATCATCGGCAAGCAGCGCAACGGTCCCATCGGGACCGTTAATCTGACTTTTCTGGGTGAGTATACCCGATTTGAAAACTATGCCGTGCGTTCTGAATTCTGAGATATTCCGCGGATTTCATCTGTCGTCGAAGTGAGGTATCAATGATTGACTCAACAGCTCGAATAAGTCCAACCGCTGTTCTGGAAGAAGGAGTGGAAATCGGACCGAACGTCATCATCGGAGATTGTTCGAGGATAGGTCGTGGCACGATAGTAATGGCCCACGCCGTTATCGGTCCCTGGACTACCATCGGTAATGACAACAAGATCCATTACGGCGCCGTTATCGGACACGATCCTCAGGATTTCGGCTATAAAGGTGAAGAAAGCTTTCTCGAGATTGGAAACGGGAATTCTTTTCGAGAGTACGTCACCGTTCACCGGGGCAATCGAGAGGGGACAGCGACACAAATCGGTGATAACAACTATTTTATGGTTCAGTCGCACGTTGCCCATAACTGCAGTATCGGGAATAATATCATCCTTGCCGGCGGCTCTCTGCTGGCAGGACATGTGACTATCGAGGACAGGGCAATCATCTCCGGAAACTGTGTAGTGCATCAGTTCTGCCGCATCGGTATGCTGTCCATGATGAGGGGCCTCTCCAGAACGTCCCGGGATGTCCCTCCCTTCTGTATCATGGATGAAACGCACACCGTCCGCACCGTCAATCTCGTTGGTCTTCGACGTAACGGCTATGATGCGCCACGAGTGCGGGCGGTGAAAAATGCGTTCAAGGTGCTGTTCCGCGGGGGGCCAAACATGCGGGAGAATCTCGAAAAAGCGGAAGCTGAGTTGGAAATGACAGCCGACGTCCGCTATTTGGTCGATTTCATAAAAGAATCAAAAAGAGGGGTCTGCTTCGGTCGCGGCAGTTCAGGCGCTGATTTTGATTAAAAGAAAGGTGGGAAAACGATGATCAGCTTCAATCCGTTGCGGACTCTTCCTTGCGCCGCGGGGTATGGGCGTGGTGATGTCTTTGTCCTGTTCGGCGAACTTTTCGGAAGAGGGTATGCCAACGGTCTTGTGGAAGAAGCCCGCAAGGCGGGGATGACCATTCTCGGGATTACGGTGGGAAGGCGCGATGCATCCGGAGAATTGCGTCCCCTTACTGAAGGTGAACGTGCCGACTCGGAAGCCTTGCTCGGAGGGAAGATTATCAATATTCCCCTGGAGGCGGGTTTCGATATGGATACGGACGAACACGGCACATCGCCCGTAGACCAGTTAAAGGGGGTAAAGTCAGATGCATGGGGATCCGTGGAGCTCGACTGGAAAGCGGTTGAGCAGGCACGCAAGGCAGGTATTGAACGATTTACCGCACACCTCACCAGGGTGATGGGCGAACTGGACGCCAGGATTCCCGATGGATGCAATGTTCTCTTTTCCCATACCATGGCGGGGGGGATTCCCCGAGCCCGTATCCTGATGCCGGTGATGAATCGTGTTTTCAAGGGGCAGGGGGAACGCTTTACCGCATCGGAAGACTTCTGGAAATCATCGCTGGGTCGACTGTGCGAAATCTGTTTCGACGAAGTGACCGCAAACACCTTCGGCCATCTCATCGAAGCGTCCGGGGGAATCAGGGAAAGGATTGAGCGGACAGGAGGTCGGGTGGCGTACACCGCATACGGTTATCACGGATGCGAGGTGCTAATCAACGATATGTATACGTGGCAGACCTATACCCCGTACTTGCAGGGCTGGGCAAAGATGCGACTGGAAGAGGTTGCCGTGGCGGCGTGGGAAAAAGGCATCCGTACCACAGTCTTCAATTGTCCCGAAATCCAGACAAACTCGAGCGCCCTTTTTCTCGGTGTCGAGCTTTCACTGTACCCTCTGCTCGCCGCGCTGAAAAGGGAAGGGGATGGTCCGACCGCGGAAGAGATCCGGACCGCCTGCAGGGCGCTTCTCAAGGAAGGTGTCACCCTTGATGAAGTAGTTGAATCCGCAAACAGCTATCTGTCTGACCCCCGTCTGGAAGAGTTCCGGGATTTTGCCGCGTGGCCCCGGCATAACTCCCCGGAACAGGCCGATCTCATGCTTACACGTGCCACCGCCTTGCTCGACATGAACAGGAGCCAGAAGGAGATTGTATGCGCTGAACTGTCCCGGGCGGTATTCCGTGCCGTCGGGAGTTTGATATTCAACACGTCATGGGAGCCGAATGCCCCTGTTGTATGGCTGAATCACGACATCGTCGCCCGTCGGATTGTAACCGGCGCCTGAGCCTGAGAGGTCTGCAATCCCATGTCCAGGCGTGTTCTGTTAGTCGATGATGTTTCCATGTTTCTCGAAATCCAGAAGGGTTTCCTGAAAATGTCCATTATCCATATCCTCTGTGCCCGGAATGGTTCCGAAGCCCTGGCGACCGTCAAGAGCGTGCGCCCGGATCTGGTGATAATGGACCTGCATATGCCGGGAATGAACGGCGCCGAATGTTGTGCCGCGATCAAAAGCGATCCCAATCTCTCATCCATACCGGTTATCATGGCCACGGCGGCGGGAAAGCAGGAGGATCACGAGCTTTGCAGGCGGGCCGGCTGCGACGAACTTCTGACCAAACCTTTCGAAAGGGGGCTCTACCTCGATGCGGTTCGCCGCCATATTCCGGAACTGGACAGAAGGGAAAAAAGAATACCTGTTTCCGTGAAAGTCCGCTTCCAGGCCTTTCGTGTCGTGATGACGGGGACGGTTCTCGATCTCAGCATTCGGGGTCTGTACCTGGCAACGGACTATGATTTGGACGTGGGGACCGATGTGACCCTTGTCTTTGCCCTGACGAACGCCCCGGAGGCGCAGGTCCAGGCAAAGGGAAGGGTCTGCTGGAAGAACATTGGAGCAGAGAGAAGGAAAAAGGAGTACCCCCCCGGTTTCGGAATGGAGTTTTCTGCATTTGGAGAGGGCTCGCTGGCGGTTCTCCAGAGATTCATTGCCCTTCAGGGGGGATAGGCCCCTATGTCAGGGGTGCTACCGCACCAATTTCGACAGCTTCTTGAATTCAGCGGTGCCCGCTCTTTTCAATAATTGAAAGAGGACGACTTCCGTGGATGTCACAACCGCCCCAGCCGATGAGGCGATAGCAAGACCCGTCCGCCAGTTGCTCTTTCGCCTGCTGATAACGCCGTCTGACACCACATGCACGGTATACCCTTTCTCTAGCAGGTCGAGTACCGTCTGGAGCACGCAGATATGGGTTTCCATGCCGGTTACTATGATGCTGTTCCTTCCCGATTCGGCAACACGCGCCATGATTGATTCATCCCCGCAGCAACTGAAGCTCATCTTTTCAAGGGGAGCATCCTCGAGTTTTTCCTTCAGGCAGGGAAGCGTTTCGCCCAGTCCTGCCGGGTACTGCTCTGTGGCGAGGACGGGCACTCCGAGCTCGCGGGCCGCCTCCAGCAGAACGGAGACGTTCGCGGTGTGTTTTTCAAGGATTTCTCCATCCATGGCATTGCATAATTTTTCCTGAAAATCGATTATCATCAGAAGTGATGACGCTGTATTCAGTTGAAAACGTTCATAATTGCCCATTTTATCTCTCCTTTTGCTGGTTTCGTTGTCGGACGCGACGACATTCAGTCTCTCTTAACTTCAATACCGAGGTCCTGAATCTTTTTCCGCAGGGTGTTCCTGTTTATCCCGAGAATATCGGCCGCCTTGACCTGGTTTCCCCTTGTTTTTTCCAGAACGAATCGAATCAGCGGGCGTTCCATTTGCTCCAGGACCATGCTGTACAAATCTCCCGACTCCATCTTGTCGAGGTTGCCGAAGCATGACCGGAGCTTTACCTCAACCTGGGCTTCAAGAGAAAGCTCTTCACCGCGGGACAATGAGCCGGTGTGGGATCGCAGTGCGGCAAAATCGTCAGCTGTTAAAAGGGGATCCGAGGATAGGATAACGGCACGCTTTATGGTGTTCTCCAGTTCTCGAACATTTCCCGGCCAGGAATGCGCGGAAAGGAGCCGAACTGCGTCTTCCGAGCACTGTTTTGTCTGGACTTCCATCTCAGCGCAGCTTTTTTGCAGGAAATAATCCACCAGGAGCGGGATGTCCTCCTTCCTGTCCCGCAGGGGTATCAGGGTGATGGGGACAACGTTCAATCGATAGAAGAGATCCTCACGAAAACCTTTTTCACGAACTTTTTCTTCCAGATCCTGGTTGGTTGCCGCCACGATTCTGGTGTCGACGGCGATACTCTGATTCCCTCCGGTCCGGGTTATCTCTTTTTCCTGGAGAACACGAAGGATTTTTGCCTGGAGGTCAATGGGCATATCACCTATTTCGTCCAGAAAGATGGTGCCTCCGTTAGCCTGTTCGAATTTTCCCAGCTTCCTTTCAACCGCGCCGGTGAAAGCGCCTTTCTCAAAGCCGAAGAGCTCGCTTTCCAGAAGCTCCTTCGGGATGGCTGCGCAGTTAATGGCGATAAACGGCTTTCCAATCCGCTTCGAGTTGAAATGAATTGCGCGAGCGATAAGTTCCTTGCCGGTTCCCGATTCGCCCTGGATTAATACGGTGATGTCACTGGGTGCGACCTTGCCGATAGTCTTGTAAATATCACGCATGGCCGGAGAGTTCCCAATGATGGTCTTCTCAAGCTGGTAGCGATCTTTCAGTTCTTCCTTCAGGAGAGAGACCTGTGAGGTCATCTCCCGTGCCTTATCGATCTTCTCGATAATCGCGTCGATCACATCCAGGTCAAAGGGTTTCGTAATGTAATCGTACGCTCCGCGCTTCATGGCCTCCACCGCGTTCTTCATGCTTGCTTCAGCGGTCATGATTACCACGAGGAGATCGCTTCTCGCTTCACGTGCGCGGTCCAGAAGATCAAGTCCGGAGAGGCCGGGCATTTTGATGTCCAGGATGGCCAGATCGTAGTGCGTCGTCTGGATCATCCCCAGCGCTTCATCCCCGTCCTTGGCCAGATCTACGTTGAACCCTTTTCTCTTCAGTGCCTTTGACAGCACCCATCGCATGCTCTCTTCATCATCAGCTACCAGAATTTTGTTGAGCGCCATAGTCTGTCTTCCTTATTTGATGAAAATCTTGTATCCAGCGTACCCGCCCGCGTCGATAACGGCGCGTTCTGTATCAACAGGCGCCGTCCGGTCAGCGTATGAGTGGTATCAGTACCGTAAACGTCGAGCCCTTTCCCGGAGCAGAATCGACCTTTATCATTCCGCGGTGTTCGGAGACGATTTTGTGGCATATGGCCAGACCCAGTCCCGTCCCCTTCGGCTTCGTCGTAAAAAACGGGGTGAAAAGGTTCTTCAGTTGCTCTTTCTCCATCCCGGGTCCGTTGTCAGTCACGTCTATGGCAACCATCCGGGACAACCGTTCCCCCTTCTGGGTCATACTGTAGTCGGATACCATGCGGGTGGTTATCCTGATATGTCCCCTTGATTCAACCGCTTCCATCGCATTCTTGATAAGATTGAGAAAGAGTTGGGTCAACAGTGATTCGTCGGCCAAAATCGGCGGAATGCTCAGGTCGAAATTCTGCTGGAAGGCGACCTTCTTCTCTTCGACGGCCTTTTTCTGCAGCATGATGATATCCCCGAGCACACGGTGAAGATTTACCTGCGCCAGTGCCAGTTTGCGCGGCGCCGTGAGACTCAGGAGTTCTTCGACGATCTTGTTTACCCTTCCCGCTTCCTTGAGCATGATGGAGGTGTATTCTCTAAGCTCGCTCCCTTCGGGAAGCTCCCTTTCCAGAAGCTGGGCCGCTCCCTTGATCCCTCCGAGGGGGTTCTTTATTTCATGTGCAAGACCGGCCGCGAGAGCGCCGAGGGTGGAAAGGCGATCCGCCTGCCGGACCGCTTCCTCAAGCTCCCTGATGTTGGTGAGATCCCTCAGGACGAGAACAATGCCGATCCTCTCTCCATCCGCAAGAAGCAGGGGGGATGTGGTTGCATTCACCGGAGTTGCGTGAGAACCCTTCTTCAAAACCACATTTTCATGGTCGGAGATGGTCATGCCGGTTTCGGCGGTCTTGGCGACCATCTCGCTGAGGATATCTTCTCCACCGAAAAAGGTGGAAAAGGGGGAGCCTTCCGCCAGTCGCCTCGATACGCCGGAAATCTCTTCCGCCGCGGGATTCATGAAGGTGATGCAACAGCGACCGTCAATGACAATCACCCCGTCTCCCACGCTATCAAGGACGTTTTCAAAATATTCCGTAACGAGGTTTTCAGACGTTTCCATCGTCCATCCAGGTGAAGAATGCCTCGACAGCTTTCCGTAAAGGTTCCATTCCCACGATTGTATTAATGTCGGAACGGAAGCGGGCAGCGCCGGCAAGCCCCTTCACGTACCAGGAAAGATGCTTTCGCATTTCGCATACGGCGGTCTGTTCGCCGTACAGTTCTTGGAGAGAGTCCAGATGTTTCAGTGCCGTGGAGAACCGTTCGGCCGTGGTCGGGGTGCGTGGGTTCCCACCCGCAATGATATCCGCGGCTTCTCTGAATATCCAGGGGTTGCCGAGGGAACCGCGAGCCACCATCACGCCGTCGCATCCGGTCTGTTCTAACATGTCGACGATATCTTTACTGGAAAAGATGTCGCCGCTGCCGATAATGGGAACGCGCGAAGACTGTTTCAGTTCACGCAGTTTGTCCCAGTCTGCGTGTTCGGTAAACATCTGTGCGCGAGTGCGGGGGTGAAGTGTGATCGCGTCGCATCCCTCCAACTCGGCAATACGCGATATCTCCAGAAATGATGCCTCCAGGGAACTCCACCCTGTGCGGATCTTTACGGTAAGAGGAATCTGTACGGCTTTTCTCACGGTCCTCAGTATGGATGCTACCGTAGCGGGCTTCCGGAGAAGGGCGCTTCCGGAACCGCCGGCTACCACCTTTTTCACCGGACACCCCATATTAATGTCAATCACGTCGCACAGGTCTTCAACCCGTCGTGCGGCCTCGGCAAGGGCCTCCGGATCTTCACCGAAAAGCTGTATTCCCAGGGGCCGGTCTCCGGGATTACTGCGCAACAGGGTGATGGTGTTCTTCCCGTCGCGGATGAGACCCTGGGCGCTGATCATCTCGGTAAAACAGAGGGGAGCCCCTTGTTGCCTTGCCAAAGCGCGAAAGGGAAGATCCGTTATCCCTGCCATCGGAGCCAGTATCAGGGGCGGATATATTTCAAGGGAGCCTATGGCAAGGCGAGAAACCTGAACCATTGATATTCCTGGAACGAATTCATTTGTGCCTAAAATTTGAGCATCATAGCATAGGGAAATAAAAAGGCAAGCACTATTTCCGGACCGGTTACGGTGCTCGTAGAACGTATTTCCAGCCGTTTCGGAGGGTCTTTTTTGACGTGTCCCCAAAGGAACTTCCGGGAGATTGCCGTGTCAAAATTGACTTTCAGGCAGGTGACGGTGCGAAACAGACATGGGGTTGCGGGTGTCCGAAAGAAACCCGGTAACGGAACCGCGGTTGCAATTCATCCGGTTTTACACTATTATTCCCGAACGTGATGGGCCATGAGATTGAACTTTGGAGGGCGCTAATGGGGCTTCTTGGTGGAAAAAAGGCTGTGATTTTCGGTATTGCCAATGAAAAGAGTATTGCTTGGGCGATCGCGCAGGCATTCAGGAAAGAGGGCGCCGAGTTGGCGTTCACCTATGCCAACGAAGCGGTTGCGAAAAGGGTTTTCCCCTTGGCGGAGAGCGTCGGCGTAACCCGGATATATCCTTGTGACGTGACAAAGGATGAGGATATCCGAAACGTCTTTTCCGAAATCGGGAAGGTCTGGGATGGAGTCGATATCCTGATCCACTCCATCGCCTTTGCCAATCGGGAGGAGTTGAAAGGTTCCTTTCTCAATACGTCGCGGGCAGGTTTCGCTCTGGCCATGGATGTCAGCGCATACTCTCTCATCGCAATGGTCAGGGAGGCGCATCCCCTGATGAAGGACAGGGGGGGGAGCGTTCTCGCCATGACGTACTACGCCTCTGAAAAGGTTTTCCCCAACTATAATGTGATGGGAGTTGCGAAGGCCGCCCTGGAAGCCAATGTCCGATACCTGGCGGAGGCCGTTGGCCCGGACGGTATCCGCGTAAACGCCATTTCGGCCGGCCCTTTGAAAACACTGGCTGCTTCCGGGGTCGGTGGTTTCCACCAGATTGCCGCCCATGTGGAGGCAAAGACACCGCTTCGCAGCAATATAGAACAGCATGATGTGGCAAATGCGGCGCTGTTCCTGTGCAGCGACTTGTCCAGCAGAATAACCGGCGGAGTCCATTTCGTGGACAGCGGCTACAACATAATGGGCATGTGATGACCCTTCGACAGGTACGTCGCCCGGCAAAAGCCATTCCGTTACGTGCCGGGTAAGCCGAGCGGCAAGGAAAGGACACCACGATACGACAGCTCCACGGAAACCTGACCGGCTTGAAGACAAGCCATCTGAACGGACTGGAGAAACTCTACCGCCGCCGGGTTCCTCCCGGTGAAGTACTGTCCCGGGAACTTGCCGCGCGCATGGGGCAGCTCTCTGAAGAGATCGGGCGCCAGGTCGGCGTCCTTATCAACCGTATCGGTCTCGTTGAATATGTTGTTGTCGGAGATGAAAAAGGGCTGTATATCCCCGAACTCTCCGACTATCCGCTTGGAAAGAAACGGCTGCGGGGCCTGCGTCTCTGCCATACCCACCTGAAGGGAGAGTCTCTTACCGAAGATGATTTGACCGATCTGTCACTTCTGCGCCTCGATCTGGTGGCGGCTCTCCTTCTCTCACCCGGAAAACAATCCTTTTCCATCCAGGTTGCCTACCTGGAGCCCCCGTCCCACGGTGCGGTTCCGTACCGGATAGATCCTCCCGTTCCCTTCAACCGATTCAGGATGGATGCCGCCGAGTTCATTTCATCCCTGGAAACGTCACTGGAAAAATCGGTTCCGGAGTCTCGGGAGGTGCGAGGCGCGGAAGAGCGGGCCATCCTCATCTCGGTCTCGCGCCAGCCGCGTCCCGAAGTGGAGGATTCGATGGACGAGCTGCGGGAGCTTGCCCGGACCGGCGGGGTAGAGGTCCTCGATTCGTTCATCCAGATCCGGCGTGATATCAGCCCCCGCTTTCTCATGGGGGAGGGGAAGATGCGGGAGGTGATCATTCGGGCATTGCAACTTGGCGCAACCATGCTTCTGTTCGATCAGGAACTCTCCCCTGCGCAGGTTCGATCCATCTCGGAGATGACCGAGCTGAAGGTCATCGATCGCAGTCAGCTGATACTGGATATCTTTGCCCGCCGCGCCGTGAGCCTGGACGGGAAGGTTCAGGTGGAACTTGCACAGCTCAAGTATATTCTTCCCCGACTTACGGGCCGCGGCGTTCAGATGTCCCGCCTTATGGGGGGGATCGGCGGTCGCGGCCCCGGTGAAACGAAGCTGGAGATAGACAGGCGGCGGATTCGTGACCGGATATCCCGGCTTGAGCGTGAGCTTGAGGAGCTCTCCAGGGGGCGCTATCAGCGACGCCGAAGAAGGGTAAAGGCGGGAATCCCCATCGTTTCCATTGTCGGCTATACCAATGCGGGAAAATCCACGTTGCTCAATACCCTTACAAAGAGCTCCGTTTTCACGGAAGACCTTCTGTTCGCGACCCTCGACACGGCCACGCGCAGACTTCGCTTTCCCCGGGAGAGAGAGGTTATCGTAACCGATACCGTCGGTTTTATCCGCTCCCTGCCCGCGTCGCTCATGGGCGCCTTCAAGGCAACCCTGGAAGAGCTGCAGGACGCGGACCTTCTGATTCACCTTGTTGATTGGTCCAATCCACGATTTGAAGAACAGATACGGCAGGTTGAGGAAATCCTTGAAGAACTCGATTTGTCCGAAAAGCCTCGCCTGCTTGTTTTTAACAAAAAAGATCTGCTTCCGGAGATGAAAAAGAAGAATCCCCTCGGGTTTATAAAGGCGCGCCACGCGATTCAGTCATACGGCGCCATCACCATTTCCGCCCATGACGCAGCCAGCCTCTCATCCCTGCTCGAAGAGATGGAGGGGCGCTTCTGGCCTGACGAAACAGACTGAAGTTCCCGAGGATTTCCATTTTCTTTCGGTTGCCTCGGCAGGACAGTCGTTACCCTGAGACCCCGTTTTGCGTTGACAGTACCCTGTTTCTTTTTTATACTTTCGCATCCGGAAAGGCTTCCCCCGTCTCCAGGAAATGAGGGTGCGAGAAAGGGTAACCATATGATTAAACTACTATTATCAGCTTCCATGCTGGCGTTCTGCTGTGTCACGGCGTCTGCTTGGGCAGCTGCATCCGCTGTGGAAGACACACCGTGGACGCAGGTGGCATCGTTCAACTCGGAGAAGTCGGCGACACGCTCGAAGGGTGTCCGGCGAAGCAGCGAAAGCCTTGCGCCGGTGGACGAAAAGAGCCTTTCACGGGCACTTGAGCTGCCGGTTGTTGATGCATTGGTCTCAAATGAGCAGTCCGACGATTTTGATGAGTTCGAGTTAAGGATTCCTGATTATGATCTGCCTGAATCGGATATCCCGCTTACCGTCAACAGCAAAGTAGAATACTTCATAAACTTTTTTCAGACCAACGGCAGAAGCTGGTTTTCTAAGTGGCTTTCCCGCTCGGAGCGTTACATCCCCATGATGAAGGACGTGCTCAAAAAGGAGGGACTTCCGGAAGACCTCGTGTATCTTGCAATGATAGAGAGCGGTTTTTCCACCCATGCCCACTCCCGGGCGAGTGCGGTCGGACCCTGGCAGTTCATTGCCGGGACCGGGAAGAGATATTCTCTCCGCATCGATCCGTGGATCGACGAACGACGTGACCCGCTGAAGTCGACGGTTGCCGCGGCCATGTATCTGAAGGAACTGTACAGTCTCTTCAATAAGGACTGGTATCTTGCGGCAGCGGGATACAATGCCGGTGAGAACAAGATTCTGCGGGCAATCAACATGTACGAAAGCCGTGATTTCTGGCAGCTTTCCCGTGGTGATTACCTGAAACGGGAGACAAAGGATTATGTGCCGAAGCTCCTGGCTGCCGCGATTATAGCAAAGGAACCGGCAAAGTACGGTTTCGCCGATGTCGCTTACCTCCCGCCAATCGAATTCGACACGGTCGCCATTCCGACCCGCACCGACCTGGAAGTGGTTGCCAAGGCTATCGATGTGCCGTATGAAACCATCCGGGAACTGAACCCTGAACTCAAACGATGGTGCACCCCTCCCGACTATCCCGATTACAGCCTGAAGATTCCAAAGGGAAAAAAGACGGTTTTCCTCCGTGAGTATGCAAAGCTACCCGAAGGCGAGAGGTATGCCGAGCGCTCGGTTTCCATCCGGTATAGAGCCGTCAAGGGCGATACTTTGGAATCAATCGCCCGACGGTTCGGCGTCAGGGCCGAGGAAATCGCGTCTCTCAACAACCTGAGAAGTACGCGGAAACTGAGGGGCAGGGTTTTGCGGATTGTTGTCAAACCTGAACCTCGACAGACGGAGACAGCCTCACAACCCGAAGTGGCGGCACCCGAGAAAAAAGCTGTAATTGTCCGGAAAGCCGAATCCGAAAAGAAATCTCCTCCCCGGGAGGTGACGCACTACTATACGGTGCGGCGGGGCGATACGTTGAAATCCGTGGCAAAGCGCTTCAATGTTTCCACCAGAATCATCGCCGCCTGGAACAATATCAAGGGCAAGATGGCCTTGAAGCCGGGCAAACGCATTATTGTCGCCAAGTATGTCGAGAAGGGGGGGAAGATGACACCCCTGGAAAAAGAGAATGGATAACCTTGCCGTGTTGATTGCGGTCGTGGAAAGGACTGGACCGGATGTATAATATTTTTATTGCTCTCGGCACGGCTATCGGTGTGTTTGCCGTGCTTTTTTTCGCAACGGATGTATCATGGTGGGTTTGCCTTGCCCCGGCCTTGTTGGTCTTCGCCGCCACGTATCTGCTCCTGGTGCGTATGGTAATGAAAAAGGTAAACGGGATTATGGAGGCTGCCGGAAAAGACCTGCAGGGCCAGCGGGTTGAAAAGGCGATCCGGACACTGAAGGAAGCTCTCCGTTACGGACCGTGGCAGTTCTCCGTAACCGGTCAGGTCCATTCGCAGATTGGAATGATTTACTACATGAAACGAGATTTTTCCAACGCCTTTCCCTATCTGGAGAAGGGGTTCTCCAAGAATTGGGTTTCCATGGGAATGCTTGCCGTCAGTTACATGAAACGCAACAAGAAGGATTCCATGACGAATACCTTTGAAAAGGCGGTCCAGTGGAGTCCAAAAGAATCTCTTCTGTGGAACCTTTACGCATACTGCGTAAGTGAAGGCGGCGATACGGAGAAGGCGAAGCAGATTCTGGAGAGAGGCAGGAAAAAACTGCCCGGAGATGAGAGAATCGTTGCCAACCTGGAAGCGCTGAAAGAGGGAAAAAGGATGAAAATGAAGAGTTTCGGCGATATGTGGCTCCAGTTTCACCTGGAACGACAGAGCGTAATCATGAAACAACAGGCGGCCGCCCTTGGAGGGACGGCGCGCAGAAAGATTATCCGGAAATAAATATAACCGTGGGGCCGTTGTGGCCCCTTTTTTTGTACCACTAACCTGATTTTGACGAAATTTTGCGATTTGCGTTTTCCCGCCTGTATCGGAATTCCTTCCATCGGTTTGGTTGTCCATTTCTCGACACAACGTCCAAATTCCTTTCATTCATGCCTGTGTCATCCGTCTGGATCTTGAACACTTCAATTGTACCGCGGTTACCGGGCGAACGAGTCGTGAATCACGTTCTTTTCCAACCCTTTAGGGTGTAATTGATAAGACTGGATTCAGGTTATATCGTTAATGAATTGAATAATGACGTCTTTCGGATACACTTACCGGATACGCGCATTTTTTCGGATACTATGCGAATCCTCATGGAGTCCGAAAGCGGAGCTCAATATCCTTTCCGTGGATATTGACATTCGTGGAATAGAGCCTCGGTATGACAGAAGACCAGAAAAAGCGAATCTATCCGGTGGTTCTTATCGCCATCTTCCTTGTGCTGGTTGCATCGATAGTCTATGTGGGCTATCGGCAATACCTGTATCAAAAGGCGCGGATAACCAGGGAGAAATACCATGAGCTAGCCGCCATCGCCGATATGAAACTCGAGCAGGTCGTTGCATGGCGCAGGGAGTGGCTGCAGGATAATCTTCTTTTTCTCAAGAATCCGTTCTTTTGCAATGCAGTTTCGCGCTTCCTCTCGGACCCTGACTCGGCAGCGCTCCGCGGCGACATTATCATGTGGCTCTCTCTCCTGCGTGACTATCGAACTTTTCACAGTATCGTTATCTTTGACAGGAATCTTTCAGAATGTATGACGCTTGGCGTTGAAAACACCCCGGTCGGTAAGCTGACCAGGAACAATGTCGCGAAGGCGTTGCGTTCCGGGTCTACGGTGATTTCAGACCTTCACTATGGAGATGCTGTCTCCCGTATTCACCTTGACGTGATGACTCCCCTGTCCGTCAATCGCGGCGCCGGCGAGGAACGTATCGGGGTTGTTCTCGTGCGCGTCGACCCTTCCCACGACCTCTATCCGCGTATCGAGTCGTGGCCTACGCCGAGCCGTTCGGCGGAATCGTATCTTGTCCGGAAAGAAGGGAATCAGGTTGTCTTCCTCAATGATCTGCGCCATCGGAAGAGAACTGTGCTTTCCGTGCGCCTTCCGCTCACGGCAAGGGAACTGCCGGCGGTGAAGGCCGCACAGGGATATGAGGGAGATTTTCAGGGAATCGACTACCGTGGCGTGCCGGTTTTTTCCGTAGCGAGAAAAGTCCCGGAATCCGAATGGTTCCTTGTAGCAAAGGTCGACACCGACGAGATTCTCGACCCCCTTCGTCGCGAGGCGTGGATTGTCGCCCTGGGGTCGGTGCTGTTGATACTCCTGGCCGGGATGGGCGTCGGGTACATCTGGCGCCATGAAGGCACACGGTACTACAAGCGGCTCTACCAGGAAGAGCGCGAGCATCATGTGTTGGCGGAACACGTTGAACGACTCAGCCGTCTCTACCACACGCAAAGCCACGTGAACAAGGCTATTGTCCATTGTCGCGAAAGCCTGGAACTGTTCGATGAGGTCTGCCGGACCATCATCGAATACGGCCGTTTTCGCATGGCGTGGATAGGTATTGTGGAGCAGGTAGGCGCGTCCATGCGTCCCGTGGCGTTTTCAGGCCATAATGAAGGGTACCTGGAGAAAGTCAGAGTTTCCACGGATTCAGCGCCTTCCGGACTCGGACCGTCCGGCAAGGCCGTTCGTGAAGCCAGGCATGTCGTTTGTCATGATATCGATTCCGACCTGTCAATGAAGCCGTGGCGAGAGGAGGCCCTGCGGCGCGGGTACCGCTCTTCGGCTGCCTTTCCCCTTTTCGACGGACGGGGCTGCGTCGGCGCACTGAATGTATATGCTTCGGAAGCGGACTTCTTTGATGGCGAGATCGTCGAACTTCTCGACGAGATTGCGGCGGACCTCTCGTTCGCATTGGAATCCTTGCGTACGGCCGCAACACTTAAGGTCAGTGAAAAACGCTTTCAGCAGATATCGGAACTTATGACAGATTTCGCATACTCATGCGTGCGTGAGCCGGGTGGAGAGTTCGCCATTGATTGGCTGACCGGTGCGGTCAAGGAGATTACGGGGTATTCAATTGAGGAGATCCGTGAGCGAGGTTGCTGGGGTTTTCTTGTGACGGAGGAAGATGTGCCGGTTTTCACCCGGAATGTGACGGCTCTGACTTTCGGTGAAACGGGCATCTGCGAAATGAGAATTCGCTCCAAGGACGGAACGATCCGCTGGTTGCACTCGTTCTGCATGTGCGTATCAGAGGATCATGGTACGGGTATTCGCCGCATCATCGGCGCGTGCCGGGATATTTCAGATCGAAAAAGGGTTGAGAACGAGCTTCTGACGCTCAATGCGGAACTGGAGCAGCGTGTCGTTGAGCGGACCGCCGATCTGGAGTCTTTCTCCTACACGGTGTCCCACGACCTTCGGGCGCCGTTGCGCGCAATCAGTGGTTTTTCCGAAATTCTGTTGAGCGAGCATGCTGGCTCCCTGGCTGCCGAAGGGCGTCGTTTGCTGAACGTCATCAACGATAACGCGGGCCGTATGAAACAACTCATTGATGACCTGCTTTCGTTTTCCCGCCTTGGACGTGCGGAAATCAACCGCTTTCAGGTCGATATGGCGTCACTTGTCAGGGA
Organism: uncultured Geobacter sp.; assembly: GCA_937886325.1. Taxonomy (GTDB): domain Bacteria; phylum Desulfobacterota; class Desulfuromonadia; order Geobacterales; family Geobacteraceae; genus RPRC01. The sequence continues at coordinate 5,163 of CALABV010000166.1, read as the reverse complement.
TGTTATCGACACTCTTCGCGATGATATGGCAGGGAGTGAAATCGCGTTTCACGTCGGGACGCTCCCCGGAGCCGTCGCGGATATCGCCATGATACGGCAGGTGTGGGTCAATCTCATCTCCAACGCCGTGAAATTCACTCTGCCGAAGGAGGCCGGCCTGATTGAGGTGGGGTCATTCTCCAGCGGAGATGAGTCGGTATACTTCGTGAGAGATACAGGGGTCGGGTTTGACATGGAATATGCCCACAAACTTTTCGGAATCTTCCAACGGCTTCATTCAACCGGTGAATTCGAGGGCACCGGCATCGGCCTTTCCATTGTTCAGCGGATTGTCACTCGTCATGGCGGGCGGGTCTGGGCTGAAGGAAAACCGGGGGATGGTGCGACATTCTATTTTTCGCTGCCGATGAGTGACTCGGAAGAATGAGGGAAACGTGTAAGGCATATCCGGTTGCCGGAACGCATGCCGTTGTATCGATATATTCGAGTATCAGGAGGGCGCCGATGTGATGAAACTTCGTATCCTGATAAATGAAGATACACCATCCGATGGGGATCTTCTGGAACACGCCATCAGAAAGGCCGGGTTCGATTTCACGGCGAGAAGGGTCGAAACGCGTGACGATTTTCTCTCGGCTCTTCAGGAATTTATGCCCCATGTCATCATCTCCGATTATCGGCTTCCCACATTTGACGGCATGCAGGCCCTTGAGCTTGCAAATGAACATGTGCCGCTCATTCCATTCATCATCGTCACCGGATCCATGAACGAGGAAACCGCGGTGGAATGCATGAAGGCAGGGGCCGACGACTATGTGCTGAAGGACCATATCGTCCGCATCGGTCCGGCTATAGGGGCCGCAATGGCCAGAAAAAGAGCGTTATGGGAAAAAATCGTCACCGAGCAGAGCCTGGCGAGTTCCGAGCGAAAATTCCGTACAATATTTGAAAATGCCAATGATGCAATCCTCCTGTTGGACGATATTCTGATCGTCGACTGTAATCCCATGGCGGAACGTGTATTCGGTTGCCCCCGTGAAGCTATCGTGGGTCGTCCTCCGTACGATTTCTCTCCTGATTTCCAAAAGGACGGAACTTCTTCCCGTGATCTGGCGACACAGAGAATACGGAAATCGCTCGAGGGTTTTTCCCAGTATTTTGAGTGGCGTCATCTCAATTCGGACGGTACACCCTTTGATGTGGATATCGGTCTCAGCCTGGTACATATCGACGGTAAACCGCTCGTTGTCGCCGTGCTGCGTGATATAACGGAAAAGAAACGGGCGGAGACGGATTTGCGCGAAAGCGAGAAGAAGTTTCAGATACTGTCTCAGGAGTTTAATGCGCTGCTGGACGCTATTCCCGACACCATCCTGCTCCAGTCGAGGGATCTGGAGATTATCTGGGCGAACAAGGCAGCACTCCTCAGCTTCGGCGGCCGGGATTTAGAAAACGGGGATCGGCACTGTTACCGGTTGGTTCACGAGACCTCAATACCCTATGAGAATTGTCCTGTACTTCAATGTCTCCGGACAGGCACTCCCGCAAAAAATATCATGCCGGTCCGGGGAGACATGATTTGGGAGGTGCGTGCCATTCCGGTCAGGGATGACAGTGGTGAAGTGATGAGTGTCATAGAGATTGGGCGTGACATTACGGAACTCAAGAAGCTTGAACAGCAGCTCATACATGCGCAGAAGATGGAAGCGGTGGCCCAGCTTTCCGGTGGTATTGCCCATGATTTCAATAATATCGTCACCGCGCTGATAGGCTATGCGAATCTGCTTCTCATGCAGATTCCTGAAGACGGTACCTCGCGGCACTTCGCGGAGCAGATTCTGGCGACCTCGGAGCGTGCGGCGGAGTTGACCCGGAAGATCCTGGCCTTCGGCCGGAAAAAGGTATTCAACCTGGAACCGGTTGATATCTCGGATCTTATCGCGGGCCTGAAGAGTTTTCTTGAGCGGATTATCGGAGAAGAAATCGAGATTCAAATCAATCTGTCGACCGATATTCTTACTGTCCCGGCTGACTGCAGTCAAATTGAACAGGTTCTCATGAACCTGGCGACAAACGCCCGAGACGCAATGCCTGATGGCGGGCTGCTTGTCATTTCCACATCCCGCTGCGAACTGGATCATGTTTTCATAGACACGTTCGGCTTCGGAGAAGAGGGGGTGTATGCGTGCATTGCGGTATCCGATACCGGTACTGGCATGAATGCCGCTACCGTGAAAAGAATCTACGAGCCGTTCTTTACGACCAAGGAGCCAGGCAAGGGTACAGGTCTCGGACTGGCCATCGTGTACGGTATCATCAAGGAACACAAGGGGTTTATTACCGTGCACAGTATCCCCGGCGCCGGAACGACATTCAGGATTTTTCTGCCGCTTATCCGGAGACAGGCTCAGAAATCAGATATCCGACAGGTTCAACCGGATTTAGGTGGTTATGAAACGATTCTCATCGCGGAAGACGACGAGGGTGTACGAAAGAGCGCGGTGAATTTTCTCACGGGCTTCGGGTATCGGATGCTGGAAGCAGCCGACGGAGCTGAAGCGCTGGCACTGTTTTCCACGTTCAAAAATGAGGTAGACCTGTTAATTCTAGATGTCGTAATGCCCGACAAGGGTGGGAGGGAGGTCGCCGAAACGGCGCGTCAAATTCGTCCGGATGTCAGGGTGCTGTTCAACAGCGGCTATCCCTTGGACCTGCTTCAGTACAAGGGGATACTTGGGAAAGATGTGCATTTCTTCACCAAACCTATTGATCCGCGAGAGTTACTTACAAAAGTTCGGGAAGTTCTGGATGAGCGAAAGGAACGGGTAACTGCTTCCGGACGCCCTCCCGAGTAACGCTCGTCATGGAGAAGCGTATCATCTAATTGATATCAAGGGTTTGACAAGGCAGGCACTGTGGGTAGACTTTTTAGCATGACTTTCTAAATTTTACCGGAAAAGGAGGGTGCAACATGAGACGGAACTGTGTGTGGCTGACGGTGGCGCTATTACTCGCCTTCGCATCTTCCGCTTTCGCGGAAGTAATCCCCAAAAAGTTTTCACTTACTCCGTACATCGGCGGTTACACGTTCGACGGGGCACAATCCATGGAAACACAGCCGGTTTATGGTCTTCGGCTGGGCTACAGCTTCACCCCGAACTGGGCTGCGGAACTCTCATTCGACTATGTTAACACCGGATTTACGAAGGGACATCGAATTGAAGGATCGGACAATAATGTTAATGCCTTCAAGTACCGGCTCGACGCCCTTTACCATTTCTTGCCGGAGAAAAGGCTCGTTCCTTTCGTAGCGGCAGGCTTCGGCGGAACAACCATCAACTACCCCTCCGGGTACAGTGGGAGTTATTACAAATACATTGACAGCCGTGACGATACAACGGGACTGTTCAACTACGGGGCCGGTCTCAAGTATTTCATCACTGACTACCTGGCGCTCCGCGGTGACCTGCGCCATGTGATCACATTCGACCGCGGCAACAACAATTTGGAGTATACCGTCGGTCTCAGCTATACCTTCGGCGTCAGGAAACCTGCCCCCAAACCGGTTGAGCAGTGCTGTCCGCCCCCTCCTCCACCCCCGCCGGCGGAGGAGCAGGTCTGCATAACCTTGAAAATCGAGTTTGATTTCGACAAGGCGGACATCAAGCCCATGTATCATGACCAGATCAAGCAGGTAGCCGATTTCATGACGACATACCCGGAGTCTAAAGCGGTTATCGAGGGGCATACCGACAACGTGGGAACTTCGGACTACAATCAGAAGCTTTCCCAGTTGCGTGCCGAGAGTGTCCGGCAGTATCTGATCAACAAGTTCAACATCAACCCTGAACGGCTGAAATCAGTCGGGTACGGTGAAACCAAGCCGATAGCGGCTAACAAGACGGCGGAAGGGCGGGCGAAAAATCGCAGGATCGATGCCGTTATTGACTGTGCCGTGAAGAAGTGACGGAAATGAAGGCTCCATGAATCGGAAACAAAAGGCCGCACCGTTATTTGGTGCGGCCTTTTGCATGCGGAAGTTTTCGTGCTTCCCTGTCAGCGAAGGGCGGCCAGGGCATCATAGACATCTTTTATCACCTGTGCCGACACTTTTGCCATCCCGTTGCTCATGGCGCGGGCAAGACCGGCCGGATCGGCATCGGTGACAGGTTCAACGGAACGATATTTTTTCTGGAAGACGAGGCGCCCCGGAGTACCGGTACGTGACATGTCCAGGAGATTGACGGACAGGGTCATGACGGCTGAACGCGTTTTTCCCTCATCGATTTCAAGAAATTCCTCAAGTCCCCCTTCAAGCATGAAACGCGCATCCTCATAGTCCCGGTACGAGAATGCCGCGCGAAACAGCCCGGAATTCCTCAGATCCCGCAGCAGATAGTCGCTCGTCATGTCTCCCGGGTTCACCATCCAGCGATTGCTTGCGTAGGTATCGAGCTTGAAGGCTTCCGGTCGGAAGACCATCGATACCGTATTGAACGCCTTTGCGACCGAAAAGCGCTCCACCTTTATGGTTTGTTCCAGGCGGGAAAGGTTCGGGAAGGTGGGGGAGGGATATTCGAAAGTGTAATGCTCAATCATCGGCGCAGGCTTTCCCCTTCCGATACAGCCTGGTATGGAGAAAGAGAGTATTGCCGCGACAATCGCCACCGACAGCAGCGGCGACAGTCGTGTGAAACCAGGGGAGATTCGTTTGGATATTCTGTTCATGGTTACACCTCTTCGTGTAGTGTCACTGGCGACGAACCGCGGGCGGAGCGCTGAAGATGAGGTCGGAGGGAGTTGTGTTCAGCCTTTCCAGAAGGCGCTGCAGCGTCTCTGACGCCTGTTGCAGATTTTCGCCGGAGACGCGCAGTTCGGTCGTTATGGCCCGGCTTCTCTGATCGATACCCTCGACCACCCTGTTCGCCTTCTCTCCCGTTTCCGCGAGTTTCAGGGCCTCCACTTCTTTTCTGAGTGAACCGATAAGCGTTTTCGCTTCTACCAGTGAGTCCCTTGTTTCGGACAGAATGCCCTCGATTTTTCCCTCGGCGATAATCCCGTCTATCCTGCCGACCGCTCTGTCCAGGCCTGCCGACATGGATTCGAGATGCGCCATGATGCTGTTCATCTTCTTCCCCGAGAGCAGGTTCTCCGTTGCCTTGC
>CALABV010000165.1 GCA_937886325.1 uncultured Geobacter sp. | reverse complement strand
CGAGGTTCGAGGATAAAGGTTCGAGGAAAGAGGTGCGGTTGAACGTTTTCCCCGCTCCTCGTTCCTCGTTCCTCGATCCTGATGTTTAGTTTTTATCGCAGCCCGAGACGGGTGAAGATTTTGCCGAGAAACCTGTTGACGCGGTGGTTCCGCGGGAGAGAAGAGATGACCGGATATTTCCGGGTTCCAAGCTTGTTCAGCTCCTCCCTGATGGAAGGGTTGTTTTCATGGAGCAGCCCGTCCCGAAAGACCCTGATGGCCTCCCGTTTCCGGCCGTCCAGGAGAAGTATCCTGCCCAGGTTCAGGTAGTGTACCGAATTCCCCGGATCCTCGGATACGGCCGACCGGCAGAGGGAAACGGCACGGTGGAATTCCTTCCGCTCCTTTGCGAGACAGAACGCCAGGCAGGACATGATTTCCGGTCTGTCTTCCAGCTTCGACGCTTCCTCGAAACATTCCAGCGCGACATGAGTACGTCCGGCGTCGAGCGCATTCATCCCTTCGTGGAATAAGTCTGCAGTGCTTTTGTTTGCCATGTTCTTTCTCTCTCTGAGATGTGCGTGCTTCCTATTTTAATGAACTTTTCGGCAACAGCAAGCGGAACCTTTATGATAAAATCACTTCTCCGGGCCACCCTTCACCGGACGCACCCCGAAGCAGGCCTCCCTCGCTTCCGGAGCCCGGCGAAAAAAGAACTGAGGATTGATGAGCACTCTTCTTCCCGGATGCCGGTTGTGAGTTCGACGCGATGGTTGAGGCGCGGGTCGTCGGACAGGTCGAAGAGGGAGCCGGCCGCGCCCGCCTTCGGGTCGCGGCACCCGAACACCACCCGCTCCAGCCGGGCGAGAAGGATAGCCCCCATGCACATGGGGCACGGCTCCAGGGTTACATACAGGGTAGCGCCGAGGATGCGCCAGTTCCCGGCTTTCCGGGCCGCTGCGCGGATAGCCCGCATCTCGGCGTGGGAGGTCGGGTCCCCGCTCCCTTCCCGAAGGTTGTAACCCCGTCCGAGCACCGAACCGTCCCGCACGATGATCGCCCCGATGGGAACCTCTCCCCGGGCCTCCGCCTTCCGTGCCTCACGGAGCGCCAATCCCATCCAGTAGTGATCGTCCTTCGGCTGCTTCATCGGCTCTTTCATATTTCTCTTTTCGTGGCACGGACATGGCGTGCGGGACGCCGGCCCTCTTTTATATCGGCAAACTCGCCGGCAAGTCAAGACTTTTCATGTTTTTTAGTTTATTTTTTTTAATTGGAGTATTGTATGAAAATAATTGATATTTCAGCCCCCTTGACCAACGGCCTTCCGACGTATCCGGGAGATCCGGAATTCAGGATCGAACCGGCCCTTCTGCTGGAAAAGGGTGACGGGGCCACCGTTTCCCGCATTACCATGGGAGACCATGCCGGCACCCACCTGGACGCTCAGGGCCATCAACTGCCGGGCGGCGCCGCCCTGGACGCCGTCCCCCTTTCCCTCCTCATGGGCAGGGCCCTTGTGGCGGACCTGCGCGGTGTACCGGAAATCGGGGTCCGAGAACTGGAGAGCCTCCCTCTCAAGGGGGAGGAGCGCCTCCTGATGAAGACGGACAATTCGCTGCTCTGGAGCCGGCCGGGATTCCAGGCCGGGTACGTTGCCCTGAGCAAGGAAGGGGCTTCCTACCTGGTACGATCGGGCATCCGGCTGGTGGGCATCGACTACCTCTCCATCGAGAGATTCGGCGGCGATGGCAGCGTCCACCGGACCCTCCTGGAAAACGGCGTCGTCATTCTGGAGGGGCTTGACCTTTCCGCCGCTTCCGCCGGCGTGTTCGAGCTTGTCTGCCTTCCCCTGCGTATACCCGGAGGGAACGGCGCGCCGGCCAGGGCGGTTTTGAGACAGTGAAAAGTAAAAAGTGAAAAGTGAAAAGTGAAAAGCGGAAAGAAAACGGAAGATTTACTTTTCACATTTTACTTTTCACTTTTCACTGCCTTTCCCTCCGTTCCCTATTCATGGTTCGCTGCTATAATGGAAACAGGAAGGCGGCATTACAGGCACTGAAAGGAGGACGACCATGGCACGGCTTTCCCACAAGACGGGTGTTGAGGAAAAAGGTCAGAGGACGGCCCGCAGCACCGACGTGTACCTGCCGAAAGAGGGGATGGAGGTTTCCTGGTGCAAAAAGTGCGGCATTATCTACCGGCAGAAGCGCTGGATCATGGATCCCGCGGAACTGGAACAGGTAAAGGCGGATCCGGCGGCCGGGACGATGGTCTGTCCGGCATGCCAGCGGATGCGTGACAACGTTCCGGGAGGGGTTGTCACCTTTTCCGGAGAGTATCTGAACAAACATGAAGAAGAGATACTGGACCTTGTCAAGAACATCGAGGCAAAATCCCGCGCCAAGAACCCGTTGGGACGGATAATGGAGATCCGGCAGGAGGGCGCCGTGCTCACCGTTTCCACCACGGAGGACAAGCTGGCGCAGAAGCTGGGGCGCGATATTTTCAGATCCCACAAGGGAGACCTTCACTTCAAGTGGAGCGAGGGAGAAAATTTCGTGCGGGTGGACTGGAAGAGAGACTGAGGTAGAATATTTCATGAGGAACAGAAGGAGCGACCCCCGGGCCGCTCCTTCTGTTTGAT
>CALABV010000164.1 GCA_937886325.1 uncultured Geobacter sp. | reverse complement strand
TGCCCCTTCACGGACGCGATAATGGAGGTCAGGACGAAGACCGTGCCCAGGTAACTGAACGGGATACGCCAGTCGATGTGTTTTCTGTAGAGTAGGTAGAGTCCGCCGATGAGGAGGGCAAGGGCGCTGGTCTCTCCCAGGCTGCCGCTCACGTTGCCCAGGAAGAGATCGGTGATGCCGGGCAGCTGCCGGCCGCCTGCCTCTTTCATGATGCCGAGGGGCGACGCAGTGGTGACAGCGTCGATGGGCGTCACCCAGGTGGTCATGGCGACCGGGAAGGAGGCCAGCAGGAATGCCCTTCCGATCAATGCCGGATTGAAAATATTGTGGCCGAGTCCGCCGAACAGGTGCTTAGCGACCACGATCGCGAAAACCGAACCGAGGACCGCCATCCACGGCGGCAGGGTCGGCGGCAGACAGAACGCCAGGAGCAGGCCGGTAACCAGGGCGCTGAGCTCGCCGGTCGTCGTGCCTTTTTTCATGACCTTGAGACAGGCGAGCTCGGCCAGATAGGCGCTCACCACGCAGGCAAGAATTACCATGACGGCGGGCAGGCGAAAATAGTAGACTGCTGCGATAAGCGCCGGAACCAGCGCAATGAGGACATCCCGCATGGCCGCCGGTACGCTGTCCGGGCTGTGCAGGTGCGGAGATGACGATACAACCAATAGACTGTCCTGATTTGTCATTGAATCCTTCCCTCCGTTACTTTTTTTCCTTGGCCTTTGCCGCCAGAACGGCCTGTTTCGCCCTGCGGATATACTGGACAAGCGGGATATGAGCCGGGCATCCATAGACGCACGAGCCGCATTCGATGCAGCTCGTCACATGAAATTTCTCCGCCTCCTCCCAGGCGCCTTTTTTTGCCAGCTTCACCAGGGATGTCGGCTCCAGGAACATGGGACAGACATCGACGCATTTGGCGCAGCGCACGCAGCCATACTCCCTGAACTCGCGTTTCGCGTTATTCCTGATGACCACAACCCCGGAAGACCCTTTCACCACCGGCACTTCGTCCGAAAAAACGGCTTTTCCCATCATCAGGCCGCCGGCTATGATCTTTTCGACATTCCCGGCATACCCGCCGCTCTGGGCAATCAGGTCCTTGAACAGGGTCCCGACCCTGACCAGGTAATTCGACGGTTCACGGACACCGTCGCCGCTCACGGTAATGTAGCGCTCGATAAGGGGAATCCCATGCTCCACGGCCTCGGCCACCGCCACGGCGGTGCCCACGTTATTGACGATCACCCCCACGTCCAGAGGGAGCCCGCCCACGGGCACCTGCTTCCCGGTGCACGCGTAAATCAACTGCTTCTCGGATCCCTGTGGATACTTTTCCTTGAGAACATGAACGGTTATTCCCCCCTCGCCGGACGCCGCCTTTTCCAGCAGGCTCACCGCATCCATCTTGTTGTCTTCCACGGCGATGACTCCACGGCCGCAGCAGACGCTCCGCATGATGTAGCGCAGGCCCGCCACGATCCGATCCGGTTTTTCAACCATCAGGCGATGGTCCGCGGTCAGGTACGGTTCGCATTCGATGCCGTTCAGTATCACCACCTCGGCCTTTTTTCCCTCGACCGGGCTGAATTTGACGTGGGAGGGAAAGGTCGCGCCGCCCATCCCCACGATTCCGGCCTCGAAGATAATCTTCCTGAGTTGTTCGGAATCGAGGGTCGCCGGCGATTTGTGGGGTTTCACCGTCTCCGCCCACTCTTCCTTGCCGTCATTCTCTATCACGACACAGTTGACGAAGCTGCCGCCCGGATGCTCCCTGAGTTCAACCGCCGATACCGTTCCGCTCACGCTGGCATGAATCGGCGCCGTGACAAAGCCCTTGCCCTCCCCTATCCTCTGCCCCTTCCCGACCCTGTCCCCCACCAGCACCAGCGACGCGCAGGGGGCGCCGATGTGCTGGGAAAGAGGGATGTACACCGTGTCCGGAACCCGAGCGGGAACCGTAACCTTTCCGCTGGTCAATTCCTTGTATCCGTGAGGGTGGATACCGCCCTTGAAACTGTCTTTTTTCATGTTCTCTTAACTCCCGGTTGATTGGTATAACGCGCATCCGGCGCGGATTCCGTTTCCGCGGAAAAGGTTCGCTGCCACATCACATCACGTACTCGATACAGACAAAGGCTGCTGTCAGGGTCAGCATGGTAGACGCACACAGGCTGTCCGCACGGGAGAACGAGAGCCGCCTCATCCTGGTTCTACCACCGCTTCCCCGGTAACATCTCGATTCCATGGCCGTTGCCAGCTCGTCCGCGCGTCTGAAGGCGCCCACGAACAGAGGCACGAGGACCGGCACGCACCGTCCCGCCCTCTTCAGGGGATTGCCGGAGTCGAAAACCGCGCTCCGCGATGCCTGGGCCTGATATATTCTTTCCGCCTCCTCGAGGAGCACCGGGATAAACCGCAGCGCCATGGCCATCACCGTTGCGGCCTCGTGAACAGGCACATGAAATCTTTTCAAGGGTTTCAGCATGGCCTCCAGGCCGTCCATGAGGGACACGGGGGTCGTGGTGGACGTGAGCAGGGAAGCTCCTGTCAGGAGCAGAAAAAGCCTCAGGACTATCTGTATGGAAAGAACGACTCCCTCCCGAATGACACTGCTGAAACAACCCGATCCGTCCTGGGACATACCCGAAACGGCAACTGTATTCAGCGCCACGGTGAACAAAGTGATGAACAGGAACGGCTTGAGTCCTTTCACGGAATGCCCGAGAGGCCTGCCCGCCACACACGCCGCCGTAACGGAGAAGACAATGAGCAGCAGGAACGACGAATATGCGTCAGCAAGAAATACAAGCGTCATAAAGACGGCCGCCAGCAGTATCTTCATCCTCGGGTCCGACCGGTGAAGAATCGAACTGCCGGGAACATATCTGCCCATGAGCATGTCTCGTATCATGCCGTCTCCACCCGCACCCTTTCCCGCGATATACCCTCTTTATTTCTTCCGCGGCTTCCTCAACGGTACCTATTCCGTCATCTATATCCGGCAGCGCTTTTTTCAGCTTCATCATGAGGCGGGTGATCCGGGGAGGCTCCAAACCGGCGCTCTCAAGGGCGCCGGCATCCCTGAAAACCTCCCGCGGGGTACCCTCAGATACGATGCTCCCGCCTTTCAGGACAACCACCTTCTCGGCATATCGCGCCATTTGCTCCATATCATGCGTCGCCAGAACAACGGTTACACCCCGCTTCCTGCGCATCCGTGCGATATGGTCCAGGATCTCCCCCCGGCCGCGCGGGTCCAGGCCGACGGACGGCTCGTCCAGAACAAGGACGGATGGTTTCATCACCATGACCCCGGCAATGGCGACCCTCCTCTTCTCGCCTCCCGACAGCCCGAAGGGAGACCTTTCGAGAAGCTCTTCACCGAGCCCGACCGCTTCGAGCGCCTCCCTGACCCGCTCGGCTGCTTCCTCCGGACTCACGCCGGCGCCGGACAACCCGAACGCTATATCTTTGTAAACGGTCTCCTCGAACAGTTGATCCTCGGGATGCTGAAAAACCAGTCCCACCCGCCTTCTCAGGTCCCGGGCCCCGTGCGCATCCACCGGGAGGCCGTCAAAGGTTATCCTGCCGGAGGTCGGTCTCAGGAACCCGCTCAGATGCCGCAGCAGAGTCGTCTTTCCGGCGCCGGACAGTCCCGCGACACCGAGAAACGTCCCGGGTTCGATAGTGAGCGTTATGTTTCGCAGAGCGGTTTTTTCGAAAGGAGTCCCCTGCTGATAGCAGAACGAAAGGTTTTCAAGGCGTATGGAAAGCATATCCACGTCCGGTCAGCATTCTCCCCAGGGCGGACGCCGCCTCGTCCACGCCAAGAACGCCGGAGGGGAGTTCGAACCCCTCTTCCCGCAGCAATTCGAACAACTCGGTGACGTACGGCGCATGGACACCCAATTCCCTGAGTCTGGATACCCGGGAAAACACCTCGCGCGGTGTACCGTCAAGCGCGACCTGTCCCCCGGCCATGACGATTACCCGGTCCGCGAGCGCCGCCTCCTCCATGTCATGGGTGATATGGATGACCGTCATCCCCTCTTCCCTGTTGATCCTGCGAAGCAATTCCATGATGTCTTTCCGGGCCACAGGATCCTGCAGGGCGGTCGCCTCGTCGAGGATCAGGCACGCCGGCTTCATGGCGATGACCCCTGCAATCGCAGCTCGTTGCTTCCGGCCGCCGGAGAGGAGATGCGGCGGGGTATCCCCATCCTCCTCCATGCCGACGTGCCGCAGCGCGTCCCGAACCCTCCGGCGTATCTCCTCCGGCTCCAGACCAAGGTTTTCCGGACCGAACGCCACATCCTCCTCCACCGTTGCCCCCACAATCTGGCTATCCGGATTCTGGAATACCATGCCCGCGAGGCGTCGCACCTCCCACAGGCGCTCTTTGTCCTTCGTCTCGATCCCGCCAATGAAAACGGCGCCGGCCGTGGGTTCAAACAAAGCGTTCAACATCCGCGCAAAGGTCGTTTTCCCGGAGCCGTTGCCTCCCACTACGGCCACGAATTCACCTTTTTCGATGCTCAGACTGATGCCGTCCAGGGCCTTTGTTCCCGGTCCGGACCCATCACGTCCGACATACGAGAACTCCACGCCATGGGTTTCGACAACCTTTCTTACCAAAGCCGTACCCTCTTCTCTTTGTTCAGAAAAACACAAAGGTGACGATGATGAACGACACAACGAGAAACGGGATTGAATACTTGAACATGTAGCCGAAAAAGCTCGGCATGGCGACGCCGGTCTCCTCGGCTATTGATTTGACCATAAAGTTGGGAGCATTGCCGATATAGGTGTTGGCGCCCATGAAAACCGACCCGAGGGATATGGCCAGCAGGTAATCGCTGTAGCAGAATGCCTCGCGACCCGGGATCGATATGGCGCTGCACAACTGAGGCACCGCGGCTGTCTCGGCCTGACCCGGGAAGAACTTGCCGAGCGCGGTGTTGAAATACGACAGGTAGGTGGGAGCGTTATCCAGGAAGCTGGAAAGGATACCGGACAGCCAGAAGTAATGGGAGGGCTTGTCCGCTGCCTTGACCAGCATGCCGAGCGCACCGTGCTCTCCGGCCTTGAGGATCGCCAGGGCGGGAATGATTGTCATGAAGATGCCAGCGAACAGGTAGGCGACCTCCTTGATGGGCTCCCAGCTGAACTGGTTGTCTTCGCGGATATCCCTTCCGGTTGTCACGAGTGACAGGACCGCCATGAGGATGATGATTGCGTCCTTGACCAGGTTCTGCAGGGATTGGTGCGTTCCGAGAATGCTGATCTCTCCCATCTCGACCAGCCCGCTGAGGAGAACGGCGCCGACGATGCCGCCGAGGAAGAGGAAATTGTGCATCCCTTCGATCCTGAGCGGTTCCTTCTCGCCGTCATTGATGGCGGACAGGTCCTCTTTACGATAGAAAAAGGTGTCCAGGGCAAAGTAGACCAGCAGGAGAATAACGCTGACGAACGCCATTGCAGGGATAGCCTTCATTGTCCAGAAAAAGGGTACGCCGTGGAGGAAGCCGAGAAAAAGCGGAGGGTCGCCCAGGGGTGTCAGCGCACCGCCGATGTTGCAGACGAGGAATATGAAGAAGACGATGGTATGGACCTTGTGCTTCCGCCAGGCAATGGAACGGAGCAGCGGCCGGATGAGAACCATCGCGGCGCCGGTGGTCCCAATCCACGAAGCAAGCACCGTCCCGATGATCAGCATCATGCAGTTGATCGCCGGAGAACCCTTGAGCGTCCCCTTGACATAGATGCCGCCGGCGACGGTGAACAGCCCTCCGAGCAGGATGATGAACGGCACATAGTCGATTATATAGATATGGAGGATTTCGTGTAGCGCATCAGCCTTGAAGACGAACAGAAAGGGCACGGCGAACGAAAGCGCCCATGCAAGTGAGATTTTGGGAAAGTGGTGGTGCCAGAAATTGGGGGCAAACAGAGGGAACAGGGCGATGGACAGCAGTATCCCGGCAAAGGGGATAACCGCCCACAGCGGCAACATGGTCCCGAGATCCCCGTGCCCCGCGGCCTGCAAACCGTGCAGGGCGGGGAGAGCGGCAGGCGCCGCCGCTGACGCCTCCCCGGCATGACTGATTGAAACCCCGCTCGCGCCGGCCGCGAACGGCATCAGAAGCATTACGGATAGAAGTGCTACAAGACAGACCGCCACCATTTTCTTCATACCATGGCTCTCCTCATTCTCATGTTGTCTGATCACATCGCCCCAATCTTTTTTTCACCGGCATCAGGCACAAAAAAGCCCGAGCAATCACCGGAAGGATCGTTACTCGGGCTTTCTGGGTCCGTCATTGACGGTCAGCAAAGGACCAATATATACACTGTTTACTGAATTCCGGCTTTATGACATTGCACGGAATTTGTTATCTGATTCCTATCGAAGCTATGGAAGACGGTAGATCCGTCACCTTTGTTTTGTCACATCTTATTACCGTGAGAGGTTCACAACTTTAAACAACACTCAATGCCTTACGATGTCTGATTCGTGTATCAGCACGTCACTATATATTTGTTTTAAATAAAAATTTATTAGCATAAATAAAAAGCCCAAGTAAACACCATCACGCGTTTATCTTGGGCTTTCTGGATCCGTATCTACGGTCAGCAAAGGACCAGCCGTCAAACAATCTCTTTAGATTTACTTATGTCTTTGTTTTCTTCAAAATTTCCTCGTTCTTCTCTATTCTGGTTATACCGCCCTGGCTGAAATTAATTCTTATGAAACCGGTAAACTGTTTTTTTTTTAGTTCATTCAAAAGTTCAACTATTTTTTCTTGTTTTTCCATAACCCTTCCACGCAATAACAGGAAATATCCGCAAAGTATGCCATCTGATTCGAATTGGTCGGTCTGCCGGTAAAAACAAACGGCCGACGGATATAAACATCCGTCGGCCGTTTATCGACCTCGCAATGTTTACTCCTTTCCAAACGCGGGAGGCGACGCTGTTTCCGGCGGCGCCCACAGCCCGGCTCCCATAGCATACGCCGTAGGGAAGGCGGGTCGGAGTTGTACATTAATGGATAAAATTGTGAGGCATTATATAGACCACGACATAACGAAATGTCAAGTATTTTTTCCGCGGATATTTTCAACGAACAAAAGGGGTTGTTTCATTAATTACAGGAACAGCAGCAGACTGACCGCCATCACCGCCATGCCGGCTATGAGCCC
>CALABV010000163.1 GCA_937886325.1 uncultured Geobacter sp. | reverse complement strand
AGGATGCCGGCTTCCATGGCCACGTTCATGATGACCGCGCCTTCGATGGAGTCGAGGCCGATGTCGTCCATTGCCCAGTCGCACTTGGCGATGTCGTCGAGGCTTTCGATGAGGCTGTTGGCGCCCAGGCCCCACACGGTTTCATATTCGAAGCCGGAGGTGATGTACTTGCCGTCCTTGTCGACATAGTGCTGTGAGCACTTGATGATGCAGCCGGCGTGGCAGCCGTGGGTGGGGTTGCCGCCCCTGGCCACGATGGTGTCGTGCATGGTCTCGCCGCAGATCTTGTTGGCGTGCTCGCAGGTGCCGAAGCGGAAGTTCTTGGTGGGGAGACCGCCGGCCTCGTTCAGGATGTTGATCAGGACGTTGGTGCCGTAGGTGGGCAGGCCCTGACCGCTGACCGGGTGGTCGAGCATGGCCTTGGCGAAGATGCGCGCCTGTGTCTTGAATTTCTCCGGATCCGCGATGGTTACGCCGGGACCGCCGGTGTCGTCGACGGTGATATACTTGATTTTCTTGGAGCCCATGACCGCGCCGCCGCCGCCGCGGCCGTGGCTGCGGATGTTGCCGTCCGGGTCTTTGACGGAAATGTTCGCGGCGGCCATCTTATATTCACCGGCGGGACCGCACACGATAACGCCGATCTTCTTGCCGAGGCGCTCGCTCACGGTATTTATGAGTTCATAGTTGCCCATGCCCTTGCCGACGAACTCCATATCTTCCTTGATGGATGCGCCGTCCTTGTTGATATGGATGCTGTACCACTTGTCTTCCGTCGGCATACCTTCGATAATGACCGCCTTGAGGCCGAGCCTTTCCAGGTTCTGCGCGGCGGTGCCTCCGGCGTTGCTCTCCTTGATGCCGCCGGTGAGAGGACTCTTGAAGCCGGCGGAGAGACGGCCGGAGTTGGAGCACGCGGTTGCGGTCAAAAGGCCCGGAGCGAATACCAGCTTGTTGTACTTGCCCAATGCCTCACAGGTCGGGGGTACTTCCTTGGCCACGACGGTTGAGGTGAGTGCCCGACCGGCGAGGGCCGCCCACTCCGCGGGTACTTCCTCAATCGCGGTGGTGAGGTTCGTCATGTTGATACGGATAATCTTGTCTCCCATTCCTTCCTCCTTGTGGTGTAGTTACGTGAAGCGCCCAGCCCCGTTACGCCGACCGGTGAACGATACGCCCACCGGGCCTGCCCAGCCCGCCACATCCTGGCGGATCGCGTACCGGGGTAGTACAAATTGACTGTTTACACGGTAGAAGAAAACTGGTAGGAATAACAGACGCAATATTTATAATTTAATAGCGATACAGTTTAGCCATGATAAAATTGTATCGGTCCCAATACCGAAAAACTGTGTGTGCCAAAAAGAATTGAGGGAACGGAAAAAGACATGGGAAAAAAAACGAGAGGACTTTCGGAAAACGGGGACGGATTCATCTATGAAAGGGTTGCGGACCGTATCGCGCACCTGATCCGGAAAGGCACATATCGTCCGGGTGAACGGGTGCCGTCTGTTCGAAGCCTGAGCAGGCAGATGCAGGTCAGCATCTCCACCGCGGTAAAGGCGTATTTCCACCTGGAAAACATGGGTCTTATCGAGGCGCGCCCCCAGTCGGGCTACTATGTCCGCCACCAACCCGTCCACGTGGTCGGCGAACCGGAGCAGACAATCGTGCCTGCCGCGCCGACCC
Organism: uncultured Geobacter sp.; assembly: GCA_937886325.1. Lineage (GTDB taxonomy): Bacteria > Desulfobacterota > Desulfuromonadia > Geobacterales > Geobacteraceae > RPRC01. Next base: position 37,572 of record CALABV010000163.1, on the reverse strand, counting down.
TGGTGAGCGTGAACGAACTGGTGATGATGGTGGTGAGAGACGCAAGCAACCCCGATCTCGTACCACTCGGCCTCGCCGCGCCGAACCCGGAGAATCTCCCCGCGGACAGGCTGAACCGGATTCTTTCCCAGGTTGCCCGCCGCAACAGGAGTCAGGGGATATCCTATGAATTCCCGCCCGGCTGTGAACGGCTCCGTATCCAGTTGGCCCAGCGCGCCCTGAAAGCCGGATGCTCCCTGACGCCCGACCAGATCATGATCACCAGCGGCTGCCAGGAGGGGGTGATGCTCGCCCTGCGGGCGGTCTGCCGTCCCGGCGACACGGTGGCCATCGAGTCGCCCATCTTCTACAACCTGCTCCAGATCATCGAGACGCTTGACCTGAAAGCCCTTGAAATTCCCACCAATCCCCGTAACGGCATCAGCCTTTCGGCACTGCGCTATGCCCTGGAGCATAATCCGGTGCACGCCTGCCTGGTAATCCCCAATTTCAACAACCCCCTGGGCTCGTGCATGCCCGACGACAACAAGCGGGAACTGGTAAGGCTCCTCGCGGATCACGACATCCCGCTCATCGAAAATGACGTCTACGGCGATCTCTGTTTTTCCAATGAACGCCCCTGCGCGGCGCAATCCTTTGATACCAGGGGCTTGGTGATTCACTGTTCTTCGTTTTCCAAGACGCTGGCTCCGGGTTACCGGGTCGGGTGGGTGATTCCAGGGAGATTCATGGAGAGGATCGAAAGGCTGAAGGCGGTGAGCAACATCGCCACAGCGACCCTGCCGCAGCTTGCGATTGCCGAATTTCTCGTCACCGGAGGTTACGATCAGTACCTGCGGAAGATCCGGGCAATCTACAGCCGGCAGATGTCGCTGATGGCCCAGGCGGTCCAGAAGTCGTTCCCCGACGGGACACGGGTCAGCAGCCCTGCCGGGGGTTTTGTGCTGTGGGTGGAAATGCCGGAAACGGTGGACTCCATCAAGCTGTATGAACTGGCGCTTCGGGCGGGAATCACCATTGCTCCCGGCAGGATTTTTTCCGCGGCGGGGAAATATTCCAACTGTCTTCGCCTGAATGCCGCCTTCTGGTCCCGGCGGATAGCCGATGCCGTGGGCGAAATCGGGGAACTGGCAAAGGAACTGGTTTAAGCCCGCATCAATTGAACTTCCCCGAAGCCGGCACCGCCCTCTTGAAGGCCCACGTCTCGATCTTCTTGATCTGCTCGGCCATGGTGATGGAAAGAGGCACTGTCCGGCTTACCATCACCATGAGATCCTGCTGGGTCAGGGGCCGCTGGTCGGCGAGCGCCTCGAAGGCTGCGGAATGGACGACCTGCTCGATCTCGGCGCCGGAGAACCCCTTGGTGGATCCCGCAAGGAGAGGGATATCGAAATCGGAGAGATCGACCCCGCGGTTTGCCAGATGGATGCGGAATATCTCTTCACGGGCGACGGTTTCAGGCAGTCCCACGTAGAATATCTCGTCGAAACGTCCCTTGCGCAGCACCTCGGCCGGGAGCATCTCGATGGCGTTCGCCGTGGCAGCCACGAAAACCGGCTCCCGCTTTTCCTGCATCCAGGTCAGGAATGATCCGAGCACCCGGGACGCGGACCCTCCTTCGGACTTGAATCCGTGGGTGGTTATCCCCGACTCGATCTCGTCGATCCAGAGCACGCAGGGCGCAACCGCCTCGGCGGTCCTGAACGCAGTATTCAGGCTCACTTCCGGCGTCCCGAAGATCCCCCCGTAGACCGTGGACATATCGAGCCGGATCAGGGGAAGGCGCCATTCCGCGGCGATGGCCTTGATGAACAGGGACTTGCCGCAACCGGCAATCCCCATGACCAGAACACCCTTGGGCAGGCCGACGCCCGACGAGATGGCGTCCAGCCCGAAGGCGCTTTCGCGCCGTTTCAGCCAGTGTTTCAGGTTTTCCATACCGCCCAGCTGGTCGCAACCGGCGTAATCAAGCACCAGCTCCATGATGCCGCTCTGCTGGATGATGCGGCGCTTGTTCTCCAGGAGTTCCCGAACGGCATCGGTTCCGGTCGCATCGGTCAGTCGCAGCATCCGCACCGCCCGCTCCAGATCCGTAAGATCAAGTCCGCGGCCGGCCACCACCAGCCTTTCGAACAGGCCGGACTCCCCTTCGCACGCCCTTGCCAGGGAGGGATCCTGCTCCCGCACCTGCCCGAGGAAAGCACGGATCTCCTCCACCGTCGGCAAGTCCTGGGTCAACATCGATATGTCTTCCCGGAGGCCGGGAGGGACCCAGTCCTCTTCGCCCAGAATGACTGCAACCTTTCCCCTGCCCCGCGAGGCAAAGACCAGGTCCTTGATTTTCCTGACCAGCACCGGATTATCACGCCAGAAGCAGGAAATATCCTTGAAGATCAGCATAAGGGGCCCCGGCTGGGACATGACGAAATCCAGCGCCTTCAGCGGGTCGATCGTGTCCGGGACACTCTCCCCGTCACGGCACAGGCCGACGGTGCAGGTCCAGACCAGCGGGCTCCTCATCCCCTTGATACGGGCGGCGGCCTGGGTGATGAGCCGTTCGCTCCTCCTCTCGTTGCCGGTGACTACGTAGAAAAGTGTTGCTCCTACGCTGATGAGGCGGACGAGCTGCTGAGGGGTCAGAGTATCCAATGGTTTACCTCCGGTCTTTTCGAATTGCCCTACCACGCCTTATTTCCCCATATTTCGAGATACTATGCCGAAACGAAACGGTCCCGTCAACATCAGGCCGATTCCCTGCACATAAGAGCTTCCATCCGTTTCGAAAACTCCTCCCGGGAAAACCGCTTCACGGCGTATTCCTGGCCGCGGGCGATCAAAGTAATCCAGGACCCTGACCGGGTCCGGTCTTCCGAAACAGGAACGGAATGTCCGCGCCAACCGCTTCAGCATGGAGAGTCACCCACCCTCACCCGGCTTCCCTGAAGCGCCGGACAGGGCCGGTTGCAGCTCTGCGGGAATCAGTAACCCGGAATTTTCCCTCGGCCTTTAGGTACACGTACCGGGTCTTCCATGCCGTCTGCTCCCAGGAAAAGTCCCGCGCCCTGGCAAGCCCCCTCTGCCTCATTTCCGCCAACCTGTGCCCGTCATTCCATACCGACAGGATCGCTTCCGCGATATCGGCGGGGGACGTGGGATCGAACAGAACCCCGGCATCACCCGTCACCTCGGGAATGGAGGTGCGCTCCGAACAGACAACGGGACAACCGCACGCCATCGCCTCCACGAGGGGTATGCCGAACCCCTCGAAAAAGGAGGGAAACACCATGACACGGGCCAGGTTATAGAGATACGGCAGTTCTTCATACGGGAGACATCCCAGCACCTGTAGCATATCGTCCAGACCCAGCCTCCGGATCTCCTCCGTCACCTCCACTGAAGCGTGGCGGGTGATCCCGGTCAGCACCAGCCGGCCGTCGAAAGAATGGAGAACCCGCAGCATCTTCAGTGCCCGCAGCAGATTGCCGTGATTCTTGTGCGGCCACATGGCCGCCGGATAATACAGAAAAGGCCGGTACAGATCGTATTTCTCCCTGATTGCCGCAAGGCGTGAATCTCCATCGAGGGGCCGATATTCTGGACCGCACCCTTGGTATACCACATCTACCTTTTCCGGTCTTAGTGAAAATGTATCAATCAAAGTATTTTTCACATGACATGAGATCGCGATGATTCTGTCGGCGCCATGCGCCGCTTTTCCGTACTTCTCTTTTCTGCGCAGCAGTTCGCGCCGGGAAAACAGTTCGGGATGGTACTCATGCTGTAAATCGTGGAAGGTTACGATGGAAGGGGTGGACAGCGTCATGGGGCGGATGTTCGTCAAGGGATTGTGAACAATATCGGCGCCCAATGCGTCAATTCGCCGTGCCAGCAGGTCGACTCCGACGGTCTTCCTCAGCAGGCTCCGCACCATCCGATCCATGGAGCGCCTCCTGTTGTCGATTGTCGTGATTCGTATTCCGGGATGGAGCGAACGAAAAAAACCGGCATTGGATTCACTGCACACCACCGTGAAGTCAGAGCCGGGGTCGTTATGGACAAGCCATCGGAGGAGATTGATGACGTAGGTCTCTATCCCCCCCATTGCGCCCGGAGTGAATTCCACCAGATTGATTGCTACTCTCATATCAGCCCCCCAGAGCGCCTTCCCCCGATACTGCGCGCACATTCTCCCCGCGAGCCGCGGCCGAGGGAAGCGTGAACCGGCGCGTGACATATTTCTTGTATGCGTACCCCATCTTCTTGTAGAAGGCATGCAGGATTTCCCCGTTATCTTCCAGAAACCTGATTTCTTCCTTTTTCCACTGCTGGTAGTTTTTCCTGCTGAAACCGCCCTCGAAATATGTATCGAGCATAGCGCCGGATGACGGCACCGTCGGTGGACCCGCCGTCGATGCCGGCTTGCTCAACCGCCTCGTCCTACCGGCATTGGTTTTTTCCGCGACAGGCATGAATACACCCTCCTCTCTCGTATCCTCGCTGGTCACCGCCGAGTGCCTGATGGCCTGTTTTCCATTTCCTCTGGGGACAGGGAGGGGGGGGCGGAGTGGTCGGACCAGGAAAGTGTCGATTCACCATCCCCCCCTCCCCTAACCTCCCCTGCTGAAGGGGAGGAATCGGTACGTCGCGGATTCGGCTCATCGCGGGCAATTACTCCGTCACTGATCTCGATTATCCGCTCCGACGTATCTTGTTCATCAATGGAAACCGTTCCCGGCATAGAGGCAGGTTCGCGACCGAAAAAAGCGCGGCACGGGGAGGGAATGCCGTGCCGCGGAAAGAGAGCATTACCATGAGTAACGCCCTTGAGACGCTCTTGCCTTACTGCTCTGCTCTTTTCTTCGCTGGTGCTTCACCCTTCGGAGGGGGGAATGGCCGCGGCACTTTCGAAAGCTCCAGTTTTTCCGTCAGGCGACGCTGTTCCGGCGTCAGTACGGACAGGATCCTGTTCTGCGTTCGTGCGCGAATGACTATCAGTTCCGTCCCGACCTGGGTCAGGCTTGCGGCAATCTTCCGCACCCCGCTCTCGTCGAAGGACGCTGCCTGTTCCGTGCGATGAAGCTGACGGCTCAGTTCCTCTTCCCTTTTCAACAGGGGTGAAACTGCATTCCGTTCATCCTCAAGAAGCGCCGAAATCCGCTTCTTCTGCTCTCCGGTCAGATCGATCAGTTTTCCCAGACATTCCCGACAGCAGGGGGACGGCATCTTTTCGCGCGGTCCGCCCATTACTCCGGGAGCACCCGGCGCGGGTGGACGCTGTTCGCCGGGGGCACCGGCCCCACGCTCTGATTCGCCCACAAGCAAACCCCAGGGATTGGACGGAGGAGCGGCGGACGCGCTTCCGTACAGACCACCCACAAGTGCCGCAACCACCAGCTTGTAAATGACGATTCGTGTTTTCACTGCCTTTCTCCTTTCAGTTGAGGATGTTCGAGAGAGTACGTGCCGCACTGCCCGTGCTGGCTGCCAGTTCCCGGTAAAGCTTGATGATAGCGTCGCGGACGCACCCTTGATCGCAACGGTACTGTACCCGACAGGAGAGCGCGAACGACTGTGGACAAGATTTTCATAGCGGCTCCTTCCTTCGCCTGATACAATTTCGCACCCCGCCCGATCCGCTGCGTCATACGATGGGAACACTGTACCCGTTTCGGCGTAAAGTTGGGTTAAGAGACCTCTGGAATTGTAAAGACACGCAATCGGGGGTCAGCCGCGCTTAACAATTCTTAACAACCGCCGCGGCCTTTTAAGGGTATACTTGCCGCAACTATTCAAAGGTTCGGGATATGCGCACGAAAATACTGATAATTGATGACGACCGGGAGCTCTGCGAATTGCTCCGGGACTACCTGGGCGCGGAAGGTTTCACGGTTGAAGCTGTCCATGATGGAGAGGAAGGGGCAGGACGGGCGCTCGAAGGACCGTGGGGGCTGATCGTGCTCGACGTGATGCTGCCGAAGCTGAACGGCTTCGACGTACTGCGCCGCATACGGAACGGATCCGAAACGCCGGTGCTGATGCTGACTGCCCGCGGGGACGAAATAGACCGTATCGTCGGATTGGAAATGGGAGCTGACGATTATCTTCCCAAGCCGTTCAACCCCCGTGAACTGGTGGCGCGCCTGCGTGCGATACAGCGCCGTGCCGGATCTACCACCGTCGGTTCGGAATCAGCCCCGGAATCGGTCCAGGCGGGCGATATCCTCATCGATCCCGGAACCAGGTCCGTAACACGGGGAGGAGAAACGGTTGAAGTGACGTCGGTGGAATTCTCCGTACTGGAGGTGCTGCTTCGCATGGCAGGCAAGGTAATAAGCCGCGAGGATCTCTGTCTCCAGGCTCTTGGCCGCAAGCTTGCCTTTCAGGATCGCAGCATCGACGTACATGTCAGCAGCCTGCGGAAGAAGCTCGGGCCTTCCGAGGAAGGGGGAGAGCGAATCAAATCGGTGCGGGGCATAGGATACCTCTATGCATCTCCCTCCCCCGAAAGCCGACGGAGAGGATAGGGAGCCTTTTCATGCGGTCCATGTTCGTAAAGCTGTTTTTCTGGTTCGGAATCGCCATGACCCTGTCCGGCATCGTCTTCTTTCTGCTGGCGTTCACCATGCGCATCGGTCCGCTCCAGGAACATTTCGAACGGCGGTTCAGCGATGAGCGAAACCGAATACAGCGCGATGCGCTGGAGTTTTACGGTCGCGGCGTAGCCAGTGTGTTCGAGCGCTACGGCACGTCGGCGGCCATTCATTTCCACAATGGCAACGCGCCGCACGGCATGCGTATCTACCTCTTCACCGCGGCCGGGATTCCCATCTCCGACGATGCGCCGCCCCCTGTCAGGGAGGCGGTCCGCCGGATTGCCCTGACGCATGGGAGAGTAGCGGTACTTGATAAAGGAAAAACAGTTGTGGCCGTTCGGGTGCAGAGCCCGCGTGGAGTCACCTACCTGGCCGCCGCGGAAGAAAACGTTCCGCCCCGTCCTTCGCGGAAGCCTCCCCCCATGACCATCTTCCCCCCCGACATCTGGTTCCGTTTCATCGTATCGTTGATAGTAGGCGGCCTGGTCTGCTACGTGCTGGCCTGGCGCCTGACCTCCCCCGTGCGCAAGCTTCGCGCCGCGACCCAGCGCCTGGCGACCGGGGATTTCACATCCCGCGTGAGAATCGGGAACAGGGGACGCGGTGACGAGATAGCCGACCTGGTACGCGATTTCAACCGGATGGCCGAACGCATCGAACGGTTGATAACCGCACAAAAACAGCTGGTTCGGGACATTTCCCACGAATTGCGCTCGCCCCTTGCCCGGCTGAGCGTGGCATTGGGCCTGGCGCGACGGGAGGCGCCGCCGAGCACGGTGGCTGCGCTGGACCGGATTGAGCGGGAAACGGAACGATTGAACCAGATGATCGGCGAACTGCTGACCCTGAGCCTGCTGGAAAGCGGCAGCGAGCGCTTCGAGAAAACAGCCTTCGATCTGGCAGAACTGGTGGAGGAGGTTGCGCGGGACGCGGACTTTGAAGCCGCGGCAGGAGACAGGAGCGTTCGCTTTCATCCCGACGGGCCGCTGGTAGTGACGGGAAACCGGGAAATGACGCGTCGCGCCCTGGAAAATGTAATGAGAAACGGGGTACGGTATACGGATGAGGGAACGGCGGTAGAGGTCACCCTTGAACGGGAAGGTGCGCAGTGGGCCGAGATCCGGGTACGGGACCACGGTCCCGGTCTTCCGCGGGAAGCGCTGACGGAAATCTTCCGCCCCTTTTACCGGTATGCCGAGGCCCGGGACCGACAGAGCGGAGGGACGGGAATCGGCCTCGCCATTACGGAACGGGCCGTGCGCCTCCACGCCGGCGAAGTGTGGGCCTCCAATGCCGAGGACGGCGGGCTGGTGGTCACGATCCGGCTTCCCCTTTCTTCGGAGGGGTGACACTCCATTTTCCCCGGATCACGCCTGCCAAGTGAAAAAGCGCAAGGATGGGATGCCGCAGCGCTATGCGAGGCCCCGCATAGCGCATCACACGACGTACCTGCTCCCGCCAATCGGCGCGATAGCAATGAACGGGGCACCCGGAGCATGCCGGTTTCCGGCTCCGGTACGGGCAGCGGCCAATGCGCTCCATGGCATAGTCCAACAGACCTCGGCATTCTTCGCAGAGCCCATCCCCCGCCCGGTGATGCCCGCGGCAGTAGATTTCCACCATGTACCGGATTGTCATCTTCTCGCGGCGTTCCCCCTTCGACCCCTTCCCGGAATACCCTCGCCCGGACTCCCTCACTCCGCCACCCTCTCCGCCGCACGTCCCGGCAGCCGAATGAACTGCGCGAAAAACAGTGAAACGACCCCGAGGAGCGCTCCCCCGTAAAACGGAATCCGGTAGTCGATCATCCAGAGGAAACCGCCGAGAGCAGGAAGAAAAACGGCGGCCATGTGATTGATGGTGATGCCTACGGCCGTGCTGGGAGCGATGTCGCCGGGGTCCGCAATCTTGTGGAAGTAGGTGCGGATGGCTACCGAGAAGTTGAACAGGATTGAGTCGAGGATGTACATGGCAGCCACCAGCCCCTTCGAGGAAGCTGCCGCATAGGCAAGAAATATCAGGATCACGCCCGCATACTCGACGGAGCAGAGGGTCCGCTCTCCCCAGGCAACGATGGCCCTGCCGATGAGGGGGTTGAGAAACCAGTTGATGGCATTGTTGACCAGGAAGAGGACCGTCACCTCCCGCACGGAGAAGTGGAAGATCTTCACCAGCAGAAAGATGGAAAATACCGTGAAAATCTGCCGTCGCGCGCCGGAGAGAAAGGTAAGGAGGTAGAAAAGCCAGTAGCGTCGCCGCACTACCATCCGCAGCCGCTGGGTCGGGACGCCCCGGTGGGTCGGATCCTGGAACAGCCCCCAGCACCCCGCGAGAAAGACCAGAGCTCCAACAACGAGAAACATTCCCTGATAATCGAAAAATTCCCCGAGAACCCAGATGAGCACCGCCGAAGCGATGCTGGAGGCGGCCGCGATGCTCCGCAACCTACCGATCACGATGGGAGAGATGTGTGTGGCGAAGTACTGGAGGGTGAGGGACTGGTTTGTCGTCTCGTACACGTGGAAACCGACGCTCATCACCAGAGTGGAGAAGATCACCCCGCCGTAGGAAGGGAGCAGGCCGGTGACGGCGACTCCGAAGCCGAGGATCACGATGGAGAGGGCCGAAAGGCGATGCTCACGGATCACGAGCAGCATGTAGACCGCCAGGAGCGCCAGAAACCCCGGAACCTCCCGGAACGACTGAATGATGCCCACGTGACGACCCTCCAGATGAACCATCTCCACGGCAAAATTGTTGAACAGGATGGTATACCCCTGGATGCCGATCATGGAGGCGGCGGTGAGTATGGCAAGAAAGCGGAGCATCGGTCTCTGGGAGTCTTCTATCAAGGGAGGTCCTTTCATTCGGAATTGCCCCATTCTATGACTATTGCCGTCCACGTTCAAGCCGCTTTCAACAGAAGGAAAAGAATGAAGGACGCCGTGTCGGAGCGACTCGAATCTTCGGCGCGGAAACCTTCATTGTATATATTTTTTAATTGATAATATCATTTTAGGATTGTACTATGTAACCGTCCTTTGCAGGCGGGCAGCCGGAGAGTGGAGATACTGCGCGAAAAAAACCGGAGACCCGAAACGGGATGAGCACGGTACGGATGGGAAAAACGATGGGAGCCGCCGGGATCTCCCGGCAGTATCAGGAGAACTCCCATGATGATCCAGGTTCTTTTTCATGGTGAGGAGGAGAGCCAGCACATTCCCGCCCACACCCTCGGCCAGTTGATTGCCATGGGCAGGGTCAAGGCGTTTCTCAGGTCAAGCGGCTGGGCCGTTATCGGCCGCGACCCCATCAGGCAGCCGGGCAGGCTCAACTACTACGGTCCCGAGAGAAGAAACCGGCGAAAAACGTACTGTATGTCGTGCCCGGAGTTGGTGAACGGAGCCTGCGTCAGCACCACCTGCCCGGACCGCTACAAACAGGTGAAATTTTTCGACTGAAAACCGCCACGAATCTCCCCCTCGGCCGGAAACCCAAGCCATCACCTCCGGCTGCCGATTCTCCCCGCATCAAACGATATGTGCCCACCGCATGAAAAAAGCCGCCCGGATTGGAACCCGGACGGCTTTTTTCATGCGTAATGCTCGATAGCCTCAGTAGCGGTAGAAATCAGCCTTGAAGGGACCCTCCACCGGAACCCCGAGATAATCAGCCTGTTCTTTGGTCAGGGTAGTCAGCTTCACCCCAAGTTTTCCGAGATGGAGACGCGCCACCTTTTCGTCCAGAACCTTCGGCAGCATGTAGACCTTCTTTTCATAGGCGGCGCTGTTGGTCCAGAGCTCCATCTGCGCCATTACCTGATTGGTGAAGGAGTTGGACATGACGAAGCTCGGGTGGCCGGTGGCGCACCCCAGGTTGACGAGCCTTCCTTCGGCCAGCAAGATGAGCTTCCTGCCGTCGGGAAAGACCACCTCATCAACCTGCGGCTTTATATTCACCCACGGCAGGTCCCTGATGGAGGCAATGTCGATCTCATCGTCGAAATGGCCGATATTGCACACGATTGCCTGGTCTTTCATCTTCTCCATGTGCGCGCGGGTAATAACGTTGACGCAGCCGGTTGCGGTAACGAAAATATCGCCGACCGGCGCCGCATCCTCCATGGTTGTAACCTCGAAACCTTCCATGGCCGCCTGGAGGGCGATAATCGGGTCAATTTCGGTTATGAGGACCCGGGCGCCCTGGCCGCGCAGAGAATGGGAGCTCCCCTTGCCCACGTCACCGTAGCCGCACACCACCGCCACCTTCCCGGCGATCATCACGTCGGTGGCCCGCTTGATCCCGTCCAGGAGGGATTCGCGACATCCGTACAGGTTGTCGAACTTGGACTTGGTAACCGAGTCGTTCACGTTGATGGCGGGTACAGCCAGGGTCCCCTTGCGCATCATATCGTAGAGGCGGTGTACGCCGGTGGTGGTCTCCTCGCTGACCCCCCTCACGTCCTTCAGCAGTTCCGGGTACTCCTCGTGGACCAGCTTGGTCAGGTCACCGCCGTCATCCAGTATCATGTTGAGCGGGCTGCCGTCCGGCCAGCGAACGGTCTGGCGCATGCACCAGTCATACTCCTCGGCCGTCTCCCCCTTCCAGGCGAAAACCGGGATGCCCGCCTCGGCCATGGCTGCAGCCGCGTGGTCCTGGGTGGAAAAGATGTTGCAGGACGACCAGCGAACCTCGGCACCCAACTCAATAAGGGTTTCGATGAGTACGGCGGTCTGTATGGTCATGTGGAGGGAACCGGCAATCCGTGCCCCGGCAAGGGGTCTGGATGCGCCGAATTCTTCCCGGAGAGCCATCAGTCCCGGCATCTCCTTTTCCGCCATCTCGATTTCCTTGCGTCCCCATGACGCAAGGGTGATGTCCTTCACTTTATAGTCGGTAAAAGCACCGGTTTCCCGTGCCGCCTTCTGTGCCATTATTTCCTCCCTATGTGAATTAACTGCGGGAAAGGTATATATCACTAATCCCCTGCCGGGTCAAAGGAGAATAGTTCCTCTTTCTACGCTGCCTCCTCGGCCGCTGCCTCGTCAAACAGTTCGTCGAATATCTCCTGCACGGTTGACATCCTTTCCGCCCGCCAGGCGTTGGAGCCGCAAAACACCAGGCCGGTCTCCACATCGCCCCGCTGCGCCCGGTCAAGGGCGCTGACGATGCAGAACCGCTCCCCGGTCTCCTTGTAGCTGCATTTCTTCAGGCAGCCGGTGGAGCAGACCACGCCCTTGGACCTATCGTGCTCCACGATGGCATCCCGGTTCCGGATGAGCGCGCGGCCCGGTAACCCGGCCGGGCTCATGACGAGGCCGATGTCCTCTTTCCGGCAGTCGATGTAGGCCCTCTTGAAGCTCTCCGCCGCATCGCACTCCTCCGTGGCCACGAAGCGGCTCGCCATCTGCACGGCGTCCGCTCCCTTTTCAAGGGCATTAAGCAGGTCCGCCCGATCCCATATACCCCCGGCTGCTATCACCGGCACATCCCTGCCGTATTCGTTCCGGAAGAATTCCTTGACACCCCGCACCGTGGCATACTGGTCGTACTCGCCTGTGCCGATGTTCTCCATTTTCTCTCCCAGGTGCCCACCGGCGGTGTCGGGGTCCTCCACCACCACGGCGTCCGGCAGCCGATCGTACCCCTTCCACCATTTCTTCGCGATGAGCTGGGCGGCCCTCACGGACGACACGATGGGAACCAGCGCCACATCCGGCGCATGAGCCGTCAACTCGGGCAGCGACAGGGGAAGTCCGGCCCCGCAGATGATGACCTTCGCGCCCCCTTCGATGGAGGCCTTCACCAATGCCTCGAAATCGGAGAGCGCCACCATCACGTTCACGCCCACCACCCCGTCCGGAGCAATGGCGTACGCCTTGCGCAACTCTTCCTTCATGGCTTCCGGTTCGGCCTGGAAGTAGTTCTTTCCCGTATAGAACCGGCTGTTCATGGCGATCCCGGCGGCAGCGACAATCCCGATGCCGCCGCAGCGCGCCACATGCCCGGCCAGTGAACCGCCGGAGATCCGTACGCCCATCCCGCCTTGGATCAGCGGATATCTGACGATGTATTTTCCGATGCGAAAACCCTGATTCATGATGCGTCCCCCTGAAAACCGCGAACGTTCTTCTTTCATGGATGCAGCATACTGGAAAAACGGGACGGGTTGTGTAATAGTACTGTAAAAACCTCGGGTCACCAACGGCCTTCCGCCACCGGCCCACAACCGGCCGCGGCGAAACGACGGAAAGGCGCGTCTCTTCAAAGGCACGGCAAGGAATCGCAATGAAATGGGTGAAGAGACTCTTCCATCCCTTTATCGCATTTATCGGGATTCAGCTCATATGGGGCATTCTCGTTTTTTTCTGGATCTACTGGTTCATGGACAAGAACCGGGAAATTCGGGACCTGGCGCAACGCTACCGGCCCGAGCTCGTACGGGAAGGCTTCAACTGGCCGGTGTTGCTGGGCGGCCTTGTACTCCTGCTCATCGTTCTCGCCGGTGTGTATGTCATTTTTCTCTACTGGAAACGCCAGTCGGACCAGTATCGACAGCAGAAGGACATCATCTCTCAAGTGACACATGAGCTGAAATCGCCGCTGGCTTCAATCCAGCTTCACCTGGAAACCATCCGGCTCCGCCCCCTCCCCCCGGAAAAAACTGCGCAGTTTCTCGACACCATGCTGGCCGACGTGGACCGCCTGAACAACCTCATCAGCAACCTTCTCATGGCCGCCAAGTTCGAGCACCGGCGACGCTCGTCCCAGCGGCGGGTCATGGACTTCTCCGCCTTCGTCGCCGCCTTCCTGGAGCGAAAGCGGTCGAAGCTTCCCGAAGGGGGAAGCATCTCCTGCGAACTGGAGGAAAATATCCGTGTTTCGTTCAACCCGGAGGAGATGGAAACCGCTCTCAGGAACCTCTTTGAAAACGCGGTACTCTACAGCCCCGCTTCTCCGGAGATACACGTCACACTGACGGCAAGGGGAAGGAAGTGCCTCCTGACATTCGAGGACAAGGGAAAAGGCATCGACCCGAAAAACCTTCGCAAGGTGTTCCGCATGTTCTACCGGGTCAGAAGCCACGGCGAAAGCATCCGGGGAACAGGGCTCGGCCTCTATATCGTGAAGTCCATCATCACGTCCCATGGCGGCACGATCCGGGTGACGAGCGAAGGAATCGGCGCCGGGTCCTGCTTTCACATCTCCCTTCCGCGCGTGGAGCAATCATGAAAGAAGAAAAGCCCCATATTCTGCTGGTGGAGGACGAAACCCATCTCGCCCGCGGCATCTGCTTCAACCTGGAGCAGGACGGATACCGGGTGAGCCATCTGGAAAGCGGCGAAGAGGCCCTGCAGCGGCTCGGCTACGACCGCTTCTCCCTCGTAATCCTCGATGTGATGCTTCCGGGAATGGATGGTTTCGCCGTCTGCGGTGAGATCAGGAAACTGGACCCGCGTGTTCCCATCCTGATCCTGTCCGCGCGCTCAGAAGAGGGAGACCGGGTAACCGGGCTCGCCGCCGGGGCCGACGACTACCTGATGAAGCCCTTCAACCTGAACGAATTTCTGTTGCGTGTAAAGGGGATGCTGCGCCGCTCCTCCTGGTACCGTCCCGAACCGGTGGAGGAAGGGTACCGTTTCGGCGACAATGAAGTCTTCCTCCTCTCCTACCACGCCAGAACGGCCCAGGGAGAAATCGATCTGACCGAACTGGAGGTGAAGATGCTCGCCTTTTTCTTCGCGAACGAAGGCAGGGCCGTCTCCCGATCGACCCTCCTGGAGACTGTCTGGGGATATTCCGCCGACACCGAGACCCGGACCCTGGACAATTTCATCGTCCGGCTGAGGAGATATTTCGAACAGGACCCGTCCCACCCGGTCCACTTTCAGACCGTGCGCGGGATCGGGTACCGCTTCAGCAGGGGACAGGGGAAAGAGGGGGAGAAGTAAGCATGGGGGCATGCCCGCACCGAGACCTGAGCGGGCACGCTTCGCACAAGGGTTTCTTCCTGCACCGCTCCTTGCAGTGCTCAACGATCAGGGCGTGGTATTCGTTGTAGAGTTCCGTATCGGTGGGCAGGTTTTCCATGAAGAGGGAGCGCACTTCCTCGTACACGGCTCCCCCGGAAATCAGGCCGATTCGCGAGAACAGGCGCTTCGTGTAGGCGTCCACCACGAACGAAGGCTTGTGGCCTGCGTAGAGAAGGATCGAGTCGCACGTCTCCGGCCCCACCCCCCGTACCTTCAGCAGTTCATGCCTCAGCAACCGCCACTCCCCGCCGAACATCCGGTCCAGGCTCCCTCCGTGCTCCTGGAACAGCCAGCCGATAAAATCCTTCAACCGCCCGCTCTTGACATTGAAATAGCCCGCGGGACGAATCAGTTCCGCCAGGCGTTCTACGGGAACGTCCCGCAGTCCCTCGGGTGACAGGAGCCCCTCCCCTTTCAGGTTGGCGATTGCTTTTTCCACATTCCCCCAGTTGGTGTTCTGTGTGAGAATGGCGCCGACGCAGACCTCGAAAGGGGTCTCGGCGGGCCACCAGAAACGGGGACCGTAAACGTCGAGGAGGGTGTCGAATATTTCCAGAAGGGAATTTCTCATGCCTTCATGATTTCCTTTCAACGCCAACGTTCCCTGTAATCAGGTCCCGCAGCCGAGCAGCGTCGGCCCTCTCCATGGCGCGTCCGGTGATGCTGCTCTTCTGCTTCCGATGCCGCTCTTCCGGCGTGTACACCGTGCAGTCGATGACTACTCCCTCATCTTCCAGAAATATGTGGAAATAGTCGTGGAACTCGCTGCCGTACCGGATGGTAACCGTTTCCGGCTCATAGGGGATGCCCCGCTCGTCCAGGAACAACTCCACCTCCTCGGACGAGTCGGCGAACAGATGGAGATCGATGTCGCTCTTCTCCGTCACCGTGCCGGTCAGGACCGACCCCACCAGGAAAGGGCGGAACGGAGCGAAGAGCTCCAGCCAGGAGAGCGCCGTGAGCCGCATCCGCAGGAGTCTCTCCGGCTGGGCCTCTCCCTCGTGCATGCGGACGAGGATGGCAAGCTCCTCGTGGATCTCGGTGTTGGACGGGAGGTGGGAACCAAGGGATAGCGCCTTTTCCGGTCCGAATGCCCGTGCGGCCTTCCGCTTGGCGTCCCGGTATTCATGTACGCCTTCCTCGTACATGATGCGCGCCGCCTCGCGGGCGATCTCCATGCGTATCCTGTCCCTTCCTTTCATGAGATTCACGCCTCTTCGGGATAAAGAAATACGGCCACACTCACCGTGCACGTTCTTCTGTAGTCCTTTCTGTCGGCGCAAATCCTAATCAAAAAACCGGCGGAAAGCAACACTTCGGCAGGGGAGTTGATGAGTAACACTGAAAAGAATCACGGAGTAAAAGACTGTCCGCCTTTCTTGATCACCACGGAAAGACCGGACGTCTTCGGGCGGGCCTCGACGACCGGCCCGGCCCAGTCAGTACGGTCTATCAGGTCCTGCTGTTTTACAAGGCTTGCGCGTACCCTGACATTCCACAAATCCGCCAGAAGCTGGACGAAACGGGCTCCCTCCGGAGACGAGGCAACCTGGCAACCGTGCAGTTCAACGACCGCATTGCCGGCGAAATAGGGACCGAGCGGCTCAAGCTCCCTGGAGTCCCGGCGTGTAAAACAGTCGGAACCGGCAATGCACTGAATGCCGACATTCCCGTGCCCCCAGATACGCAACAATTTTATGGAAAACAGCGGCACGCGGCACATGACTCTGGAAACCATTTCCCTCACGATATTGTTGCAGGGGCGCATTTCTATGAAACAGGAACAGCCCTTTTGCCTCAAACTCTCTTTGATGTCATCCGCGGTCGCTTGGTATTGACTGTCGATAACATCTACAACCATGCACATGGCATCCTCCTCGTAAACAGAGCTGCGGAAACCGGGAGTGGTTCCGAGCACTTACCATAACCCTTAGCCATGCGTAGCGGCTTTCTGATCCGACGCACTATTCCTTCTTTTCACCGCAGACGTCCATGATCATTTCATTGCAGAATTATTGCATGTTTTTAATTTTATCAAACCTCCAAACTTTGACGATCAAAAAAAGCCGGATGGTTTCCCATCCGGCTTTCGCACGTCAAAACTGCTTAACACTCTTATATCCCTGCCTTGCTCCGCAGGATTTCCGCCTTGTCGGTTCTCTCCCATGTAAATTCTGGGAGTTCACGGCCGAAGTGCCCGTAGGCGGCAGTCATTTTGTAAATGGGACGGAGAAGATCGAGCTGCTCGATGATGGCGCGGGGACGCAGGTCGAAAGTCTCACGAACGATCTTTGCGATGACCTCGGAGGGTATCTTGCCGGTCCGGAAGGTGTTGATCATCACCGAAACCGGTTCGGCGACGCCGATGGCGTAGGCTACCTGGACCTCGCACTTCTCGCACAGGCCGGCGGCGACCAGGTTTTTCGCAACGTAGCGACCCATGTAGGAAGCAGATCGGTCCACCTTTGAGGGGTCCTTGCCGGAGAAGGCGCCGCCGCCGTGGGAGCCTTGGCCGCCATAGGTATCGACGATGATCTTCCGTCCGGTGAGGCCGCAGTCGCCCATGGGGCCGCCGATGACGAAACGGCCGGTCGGGTTGATGAGAAAGCGGGTCTCCCCGTTCATCAGTTCGGCGGGGATGACCTTCTTCACGACTTCTTCAATGATGCCTTCCCTGATATCTTCATAGGTCACATCGGGAGTATGCTGGGAGGAAACGACCACCGTGTCGATGCACACCGGCCGATCATCGATGTAACGGATGGAGACCTGGGACTTTGAATCAGGGCGAAGAAAATTCAGGATACCCGCCTTGCGCACATCGGTGAGCTTCTTGGTGAGCTTGTGCGCCAGCATGATGGGCATGGGCATCAGTTCCGGGGTATCGTTGCAGGCATACCCGAACATGAGACCCTGGTCACCCGCTCCCTGGTCCTTGAACAGGCCCTGTCCCTCGGTGACGCCCTGGGAGATATCGGGTGACTGTTTATCGATGGAAGTGAGCACGGCGCAGGTTTCCCAGTCGAAACCCATGGCCGAGTCGTTGTAGCCGATCTCCCGAATCGTCTCGCGGGCAACCTTCGGGTAGTCCACCACCGCACTGGTAGTTATTTCTCCTGCGATGAAAACCATGCCGGTCGTCACCAGAGACTCGCATGCAACCCTGGACCGCGGGTCCTGGGCAATAATCGCATCGAGCACCGCATCGGAAATCTGGTCCGCGACCTTGTCGGGATGCCCTTCCGACACCGATTCGGAGGTAAAAATGAAATCTGTCATGCTCATATACGTAAACTCCTCCCTTTTGTATGGGGTTGGCTCCGTCGCGTAGAAAACGAAACGGGAAATCGTAAATTTTACCGGCTTTTTTGTCAAGCCATAAAAGCTTCGACCGCGAAAGCCGCGCGTGAGGACATCAGTCGAAGCTGTCGGAAAAACGCGTGGCAATCCTGCTCTGAAGGTAGGACTCAACATCATCGGCCGTGCTGAAAGAAAGGACTTTGGCTGCCAGGATCTCGGCATCACTCTTGGAACAGCGTCGAAGGATCTTCTTCACCTTTGGAATGGATACCGCGTTCATGGAAAGCTCATCGTACCCGAAACCGAGCAGAATCGGCAGGTAGGTCGGTTCCCCGGCCATCTCCCCGCACATACAGACGGAAATACCCGCCGCATGGGCTGCGTCGGCCACCATCTTCAGAGACCTGAGAACCGCCGGATGAAGGGGCTCGTAGAGGTGGGAAAGGTGCTCGTTGGTCCGGTCGATGGCGAGTGAATACTGAATGAGGTCGTTTGTCCCGACGCTGAAAAAGTCAACCTCGCGGGCCAGCAAATCGGCAATGATGACTGCGGAAGGGGTCTCTATCATGATGCCGATCTCGATATTTTCGTCGAAGGGTATCGCGGCCAGGCGCAACTCTTCCTTGGCCTCTTCAAAAAGGGCCTTCGCTGCCCGTATTTCGCCGACGCCCGAGATCATGGGAAAGAAGATTTTCACCGTACCCTCCACACTTGCGCGGAGGATTGCCCGAAGTTGGGCCTTGAACAATTCCGGACAGCGCAGTGAAAGACGGATGGCCCGAAGACCCAGGGCAGGGTTCAGTTCGTCCTCCAGGTTCAGATCGGATACGAACTTGTCACCTCCCACGTCAAGGGTACGGATGGTAACAGGATACGGCGCCATCCGGCGAATTATCTCGACGTATGCCCGGTACTGCTCCTCTTCGTCGGGAACAGCGGACCGGCCGAGAAAGAGCATCTCGGTCCGGTAGAGGCCTATCCCCTCGCCGCCATGCTTTCTGATGGAGGGTACCTCTTCGAGAAATTCCACATTACCCTTCAGGAGCACCCGGTGTCCGTCGGGGGTTTCGGACGGCAGGTCCTTGAGCTTGAGGAGCTCCCGCTCCCGGTACTCGTAGAACTGCTTGTTCCGCAAATAGTCGCGGAACGTCTCCATATCCGGATGCAGGATAACGAGA
Source organism: uncultured Geobacter sp. (assembly GCA_937886325.1). Taxonomy (GTDB): domain Bacteria; phylum Desulfobacterota; class Desulfuromonadia; order Geobacterales; family Geobacteraceae; genus RPRC01. The sequence goes on along the minus strand of CALABV010000163.1, from coordinate 18,468 downwards.
CCCTTTGCGCCGTCCACGATGATAGGATCGCCGTCCGACACCTCGCCGGTGATTCTCTCAAGGCCGACGACTGCGGGAATCTCCAGGGAACGGGAGACGATGGCGGTGTGGGAAGTCCTTCCCCCAAGGTCGGTGACGAACCCTATAACCTTTTCCTTGTCTATCTGCAGGATGTCGGCCGGGGACAGGTCGTGGGCGACGATGATAACCCTGCCTTCCGTTTCGGGGAGGAGTTCGTGACGCTTGCCGAGCATGTTGCGGAGAATCCGCTCCACAACGGTCTCCACGTCACTGCTCCGTTCACGGAGGTATTCATCCTCTATGCCTTCAAAGAACTCCTTGAACTTCTTCAGGGTACGCTTGAGAGCCGCTTCCGCGTTCACCCTCTCCCGCTCGATGCAGCCGATTGTCCCGGAAGTCAGCATCGTGTCTTCCAGGATCATCAGGTGCGTATCGATGACGTACAGATGCTCCGTCCCTCTGGTGCGGGAGATCTGTTCCTTCAGGGCAAGAAGGTCTTCCTTCGCCTTCCGCAGGGCTTCGTGAAAACGCCCGATCTCGGCCGGGATTTCGTCGGCGGACACGGTGGATTCGACGACGACCACCCGACTCCTGTCGGCCACCCGAACCTCTCCGATGACGATGCCCGGAGAGGCCGCGATGCCCTGAAAGATTCGTTGTTTACTCTTCTCCAAAACCATCCCTGATGAGTTCCCCGAGGACGCAAATCGCCTCTTTCTCGTCCTCTCCTTCTACCTTGACCCGAATGACGCTCCCCTTGGCGGCGGCCAGCATCATGATTCCCATGATGCTCTTTCCATTCACCTCGATGTCTTCGCGCTCTATTTTGATCTCCGACGAAAAACGGCTGGCGGTCTTCACCAACAGCGCGGATGCCCTTGCATGAAGACCGAGTTTATTGGGTATGACAAATTCCTCAACGAGCATATATCCTGTATCCACCCTGCACGGACTTCCGATTTATCAGGGTGACCCCCCTGACTCCGATTACACACCTTTTGTATATGCGCGAACCATGACATCAGCCGCGGAACACCGGCTATTTGAGGTACTCTCCCGCCACGGAGATGCTTTCCTGCGCACACTTCTTCAATACCGACGCCAGCTCTGCGACACCGAACCGTTCCCGTTCCGAGGCGAACTTGATAACCATCGGCAGATTTACCCCGGTCAGCACCTCAATCTCGTCTTCCTTCAGAAAGGAGATGCACATGTTCGAGGGGGTTCCGCCGAACATGTCGGTCATGATGATAACCCCTTCTTCCGCAACCTTGTCAATGGCGACACGGATGCTCTCCCGAATCTGGTCCACGGAGTCACCGGAACCGATACCGACAGCATCCGATTTCTCGATGGGGCCGACAATCATTTCGGCTGCCGCGAGCAACTCCCGCGCCAGACCCGCGTGAGCGACGACAAGCAAACCAACCATATTCTATCCCTTTCCGATATCGCGATGGGTAACCTTCACGATGACGTTTTTGTCAGCAAAAAAAGACCTGAGTTCCTCGGTTATGGCAACGGAACGATGCTTGCCCCCGGTACAACCGGTGGAAATAGTCAGGTACGACTTTCCTTCCCGCCGGTACCCGGGGATCAGGAACTCCAGCATGTCCGTGAACTTTTCAAGGAATCGGCGGGTCTCCTCCTTTTTCAGAACGAACTCGCGCACAAGGGGATCGAGTCCCGAAAACTCCCGCAGTTCCCAGACGAAGTATGGATTCGGCAGAAACCTGACGTCAATGACCAGGTCCGACTCCAACGGAACTCCGTAGCGATAGCCGAACGACTGCAGATGCACCGTCATATCCCGCGGCGCGCCCGTCCCCTTGACAAACGAAAGAACGGCATCCTTGAGCTGGTGCACGTTGAACTCGGAAGTGTCGATAATCTTGGTGGCCATCCGCCGCAGGCCCGCCAGTTGCTCCCTTTCGTACCGGATCCCCTCCGGCACCGAACCGCCCTCCGAAACCGGATGGCGACGGCGCGTCTCCGAGAATCGCCTGATGAGGACCTCGTCCGACGCGTCGAAGAAGACGATTTCAACCGTATGCCCGGCTTCCCGAACCCCCTGGAGGACCTTTTCATACCCCTCCAGGGACTCCAGATCACGGATGTCCATGACCAGGGCCACGGCCCTCGCTCGATCCTTCGATCTTTCCACCAGGTCGACAAAGGTGGGAATCAGGCTTACCGGCAGGTTGTCGATACAGAAGAAACCCTCGTCTTCAAGAACCCGCACTCCGGTTGACTTGCCGGAACCGGAAAGGCCGGTGATAATAACGATTCGCATCTCCCTACTCCACCTCGTTCACCACCGGACGCGATTCCATGCGCGACAGAAGGTTTTCATGGAATTCCCTGGTCGAGTTGTACCCCATCCCCTTGAGGAGAAAATTCCGGGCAGCGACCTCGATGATTGATGTCAGGTTGCGGCCATAGCGCACGGGTATCTTCAGGTAGTTCAGATCCACGTCGAGTATCGTGTACACCTGTTCATCGATACCCAGCCGATCATACTCCTGGTCCGGATCCCATTCCACCAACTCAATGACGAGGTTGATTATCTTCTTTTCCCGGATCGCGGAGATCCCGAAAAGGTCCTTGATGTTGATAATCCCGAGTCCTCGGACCTCCATGCGGAACTGAAGCGCCTCAGCAGCGCTTCCAACAAGGGTCGAAGGCATTTTTTTCCGGATATGGACGACATCATCCGCAACCAGTCGATGCCCGCGGATCACCAGGTCAAGGGCGCACTCGCTCTTGCCGATGCCGCTCTTGCCGAGCAGCAGCACCCCGACGCCGAAGACATCCACCAGGACGCCATGGAGATGGGTAGCGGGAAGAAGCCTGTCCTCAAGATACTTCGTAACGAGGGAGATGAAGGTCGAAGAAAGGTGAGGCGTTCTCAGGAGCGGAATTCCGGCCTTCTCGGCAGCCGTCCGGAGACTGTCCGGCGGCTCAAGGTCCATCGTGACGACAAAACAGGTTATGGGAAAGGCGCATAACGTAGCGATATGGGCGGCTGCCGTTTCAGCGGGCAATTGCCGAAGATAGGATATCTCGGTATTGCCGAGGATCTGAACCCGATCCACATGCAGATGCTCGGTGTAGCCGGTGAGCGCCAGGCCCGGTTTCTGGATACGCGGCGTCGTAATCCAGTTGGACAGCCCCTCTCGCCCCGCGAGCAGATCCAGATCCAGACCATTTTCCGTGTCGTGGAGAAGGTCTTCGATGGAAAGGCAGTTTGTCGTCACAGAAGACCGTCCTGTTGCTCTATGCATGCATACATGGCGACCGAGTCATCGGCTTCCAGCAGCCTGGAACGAAGTGCCCGGTCCTTCAACAGGCGGGAAAGCCGGGCCAGTAGAGTCAGATAGACGTCAATGGAATTCGCATCTGAGATGAGCAGAAAAAAAAGAGAGACCGGCTTGCCGTCAAGGGCGTCATAGGCAATGCCGGTCGTACTTCGTCCGAAAACAAGAATGGGTTTCCCCACCCGAGGAGTTTTGGCGTGGGGGAGTGCGATGCCTCCGCCGATACCCGTGCTGCCGAGCAGTTCCCGCTCCATGAGAAGTCGAAGAATATCTTCCCCGTCAAGATCCCGATGCCGTTCAAGGAGTTTTCCGGTCAACTCCCGGAGCACCCCCTCTTTTGTCAGGGAAGAGAGGTCGGGAACGATATCAAGGGGATGAAAAAAATCACTGATTCTCATCGCTCCGTCGGGCACTCTTCCACACGGGTCGCCACCCCTTTCCGTATCACCCTTTCTGTGGTTCGATGAGACCGTAATTGCCGTCCTTGCGGCGGTAGATGACGTTGATGCCTTCGGTAGTCGAGTCAGTGTACACGAGGAAATCCTTGTGGAGCAGATCCATCTGCATAACGGCCTCTTCCACCGACATGGGCTTGATGGAGAAAGTTTTCGACCTGATGATGACCGGTTCCTGCAGCTGCTCGATACTCTCCGCCTCGAGGATGGTCTTCTTCACCTTCCGTTCGTCGCTTTCATTGCCGGGCTTGTGGGCCTTGATCCGCTCCTTGTAACGCCTCATCTGCCTCTCGATCTTGTCGATGACGGCATCAATGGCGGCATACATGTCGTTGGTCTCTTCGGAAGCCTTGATGGTGATTCCCCTGGCATTGATGGTTACTTCGGCGATATGACGAATCTTTTCAACCGTCAGAAAAACCTGTGCGACAATCGGCTCGTCGATATACTTCTGAACCCGGCCGAGTTTCTCCTGTGCATAGCTTTTCAGTGCTTCGCTGGACTCCATATGTCTGAATGTGGTGGTAATCTGCATACAACTGATCTCCTTTTCTGATTTTCCTTCCAGACAGAATGAGCCGCAGGCCCGAACTGCCCCGGAATCTAAAACAGCCTTTTCCTTTCGGATGACGAACCGATCTTGAGCATCTCACGATACTTGGTAACCGTTCGTCTGGCAATAGTGATGTTGTGTGTGGACAGTATCTCGGCAATACGCTGATCGCTCAACGGTTTGCTGCTGTCCTCAGCATCCACGATCTCCTTGATCTTGTTCTTCACGCTCTCCGAAGCGATGGCATCCCCCTCGATCGTAGAGATGCCGCTGTTGAAAAAAAACTTCAGCTCAAGAAGTCCCTGGGGGGTCTGCATGTACTTGTTGGTGGTAACCCGGCTGATGGTGGACTCATGCATCCCGATATCCTCGGCGATATCGCGCAGGACAAGGGGTTTCAGGTGTTCAATGCCGTGCTCCAGGAAGGCGCGCTGGAATTTAACGATGCTCTTCGCGACCTTGTAGATAGTGCGCTGCCGCTGATGGATGCTTTTGATGAGCCAGAGCGCGGAGCGCATCTTATCACTGATGTATTCCTCGGCCTTCTGGTCGTTGGAAGTCCCGTTCCGCCCTTCACCGATGTAGAGGGGGTTTATGCGGATGTTCGGCATTCCCTCGTCGTTCAGGAGCACGACAAACTCTTCCCCCACCTTGTAAACGAAGATATCGGCGGAGATGTAGTGGACATCTTCCTGGCCGAACTGCCTTCCCGGCTTCGGGTCGAGACCGGCGATTATTTTCGCGGCTGCCAGCACTTCAGGGACGTCGATGCCGAGGGCCTTGGCAATCTGTTTGTATTTTCGTGCTTCAAGCTCTTTCAGGTAGTCCAGAAGCAGCGACTCGACAACGCTTCCTTCCATCCCCAGTTGCTTTACCTGGAGGAGAAGGCACTCCCGCAGATCCCGGCATGCGACGCCCATGGGGTCGAATTCCTGAATCTTTTGAAGGACGTGCTCCACGGATGACTCGTCCACGCCGCAGGAACCGGCGACATCGGCAAGCGTGGCCCTAAAGTAGCCTTCTTCATCGATATTGCCGATAATCTCCGATCCGATCATCTGCTCCATCTCTGTCAGACGGGTAAGATTCAGCTGCCACATCAGATGATCAAAAAGGGTGGCTTTCTTGGTCAGCAGATTCTCGTACGAGGGTCGATCGTCTTCATCGTCGAAATACTGTTCGCCGGAGCTGTAATTGTAACCGTCCAGGTAGGTTGTCCAATCCATTTCCTGGAGCGTTTCCTCGCCGGCCTTTACCTCCGTGAAAACCTCGGTGTCCTCCTTGTGCGTTTCCTCTTTTTCAGTAACTTCGAGGGTATCGGGCTCCTTTACCTCCTCCAGTTCCGGTGTTTCGTCCAGGACCGGATTTTCCTCCAACTCCTGCCGCACGAGATCCTGCAACTCGATGCGGGAAAGTTGGAGAAGCTTGATAGCCTGCTGCAACTGGGGAGTCATCACCAGCTGCTGCGAAAGCTTCATCTGTTGTCGCATCTCAATGGCCATGGAAATCCAACACCTTGTGTATCATGGAATGAAGGGGAATCCCCTACAGGCTGAAATTGTCTCCCAGGTAAATCTCCCTCGCCGTTTTGCTTTCGGCGATTTTTACCGGATCCCCGTGCTCAAGTACTTCACCTTCATTAAGTATATAGGCTCTGTCACATACGCCAAGAGTCTCGCGCACATTATGGTCCGAGATGAGAACACCTATCCCTCGAGCTTTCAAATCACCGATAATATTCTGGATGTCCAACACCGCCAGCGGGTCGATCCCGGCAAAGGGCTCATCAAGGAGGATGAAATCCGGGTCGGTGGCCAATGCCCTGGCTATCTCGACCCTGCGCCGTTCTCCGCCGGAAAGGGCATACCCCTTGACATGGGCGATGTGACTTATCTTCAGGTCCGCCAGCAATCGCTCCATCAGAAGGTTTCGGCCCTCGGCGTCCAGGCTCTGCGCCTCCAGCACGGCGAGCAGATTCTCGCGAACCGTCAGCTTTCGGAATACGGACGGTTCCTGGGGCAGGTAGCTGATACCCTTGCGTGCCCGCAGGTACATGGGAAGTCCGGTGATATCTTCCTCCCCGATGAGGACCCGTCCCGTATCGGGGCGGCTGAGGCCGACAACCATGTAAAAAGTCGTTGTCTTGCCGGCTCCGTTCGGTCCCAGCAGGCCCACCACCTCTCCGGAAGCGACTTCCAGATCGACGCCTTTGACCACAACCCGATCGCCGAAACCCTTTTTCAGCCCACAGGTATACAGGACTCGTTTACGGCTTTTGGGCGTCATTCTTTCCCTTGCCCTTCGGATAGAGCACCGCTTCAACCCGCGACTCGGGACCGCCGGTCACCACGCTTCGCTCCTCATTCACGAAATAGGTGATCTCCCTGCCCGTTATCATGTCTTTCCCTTGAACAACCTTCGGGGTTCCGGAAAGGGTTATCTTCCCTTCGCGGGTCTTGTACACGCCGTGCTGGGCGGTTCCAATCCGGTTCTCCTGCACGATACGCACGTTGCCAATCGCCTCGACCGTTTCTACATCGCCTCCCTGTTCCGCATACCGTACCACCAGACGATCAGCGAAGATGGTGATGTCACCCTGTTTCGCCACCACTTTTCCGATAAAGGTCGCGGTCCTGTTTTTCGTATCTGCCTGAAGCTCGTTCGACCTGATGGTTATGGGCTGTCCATCACGCATCTCCCCTGCGCCCGCGCCGGCAGCGGCGGATGAGACAAGCACCATGAACATGCAGATAAGGCAAAGGATTCTCTTCATTTCAGGTCATTTCTTCCGGGTCCCGATGACCGCGTTTACGTCGTGCAGTATCCGCAGCTTCTTCGTATCCACGCGGACCTCCAACCCGGTTCCCTGCACCGTGAGCCTGCCGTCCTCGAGCCGGACACGGTCATCGGTGGTAATAAGCGAACGGGCCGCGACATAGTCGATATGCCCTGCCGAAAACTTCATTCCCGTCTCGCTGGAAGCCGAAACATTACCCATCAGCTTCACGTCGCCCGTCTTCTTGTGATAGTCGGCGGTATCCGCCTTGAGCGTATACTTCCCGTTCTTGCCGCCGCTGTTCAACGCCATTTCCGCCCCGGTGAACCTGATGACGCCGGTGTCGTTATAGTACTCCACCGTGCGGGCAACGAGGTCCCACTGAAGGGTTCCGTCTTTTGTGTTTGTATGGTGTACTTTCCGCAGAGAGAGGTCGATATTCTTGGGAAGATCCGCCAGAATAGTCTCCGGCTCCTTCACCCGGTGGAACTTCAACACGATTACCACCATGAGATAGGTGGCCGCGGCTATGACCAGAAAAGCCAGAATACGCCTGATTTTATTGAAGTTCTGCATAATTCAGCGAGAGTATAGCATCATGAACATGGGGTGTAAAGCAGATTCTGGCCCAAACGGAGAATCTTGGCACAGAGATTGAAGCAGGCAATTCCGCACCAGGGAAACCGGTCGCTTCAACCGCCGGTCAGGAAAGGAAATACCGTTCCATGACAGCGTTCCAGGCACCCTGCTCCTTGAGCAGGAGGTCGCACACCTCACGCACGGCGCCCCATCCGCCCGCATTGTTCGTCACGAAATGAACCCGGGACCGTACCTCGGAAACGGCATCGGCAGGCGCAGCGGAAAATCCGACCCGGCACAAAAGGGGGAGATCGACGACGTCATCACCCATATAGGCAACCTGATGGTCCTTCAACCCAGTCTTTTCCAGGATTTCCCGGTACGGAGCGAGTTTATCCAGGGAATTCTGATAGACATGGGTGATGCCGAGTTCAGCGGCCCGGTTCGCGACCACCAGGGACTCCCTTCCGGAGATGATTCCCACGGCAATTCCCGCGCGCTGCAGCATCTTGATCCCGCACCCGTCCTTCACGTTGAAAAACTTGCTTTCAGTACCGTTTGAATCGTAGACAATCCGGCCATCGGTCAAGACACCGTCAACGTCGAGCAAGAGAATCCGTATCGGGGAAATCCGTTCTTTCATTATGCAAGGCCCGCCTTCAGAAGATCATGGAGGTGAATGATGCCGACCGGTTTTTCCGCATCATCGCCGGAAAATACGAATAACGAGGTTATGGAATGCTCCTCCATCCGCTGCATGGCCTTTGCCGCCAGTTCGAACGATGTGATGCGCTTCGGATTGCGTGTCATCAACTCGCCCGCGGTGGTGTTGAGGATATCGATCCCCTTCTCCAGGGCACGTCGCAGGTCGCCGTCGGTGATGACTCCGGCCAGAACGCCCCGTGAATCCACGACGCCGGCGATGCCCAGCCCGCGCGAGGTTATGACGAACAGGGCTTCCCGCATCAGTGCCTGCATGGAAACCAGGGGAACGGCGTCACCCGTGTGCATCAGATCCTCGACCCGAAGGAGAAGCTTTTTCCCGAGCGAGCCGCCGGGATGGAACAGGGCAAAGTCTTCGGCCTTGAAACCGCGTTCCACCAGGAGGGCCACGGCCAGTGCGTCGCCCATGGCCAGCGTGGCGGTCGTGGAAGCGGTCGGCGCCAGACCCAGGGGACAGGCCTCTTCCTTGACGGCAACCTCAAGAAAGACATCGGCCGTCCTGGCGAGGGTCGAAGCCCGGTTCCCGGACATGGCAATCAGTTTCGCGCCGAGCCGCTTGATAACAGGAAGGATGCGGACTACCTCTTCGGTCTCGCCGCTGTAAGAGATCGCAATAACCACATCCCCCCGCATGATCATGCCCAGGTCGCCGTGAATCCCCTCCGCCGGATGGAGGAAAAAAGCCGGTGTTCCGGTGGAGGCAAGTGTCGAAGCGATCTTCTGGCAGATGATGCCCGACTTGCCCATCCCCGTCACGACCACACGGCCCGCAGAGGAAAGGATAAGCTCAACTCCCCGCGTGAACTCGCTGTTCAGCGACTCGGCCAGGGTCATAAGGGCCTCCGCCTCGACGCGTATGACTCTTTTTGCTTCTTGCAGAATCAAGGATTTTCCTCTTTGAGGGTTGGGTGTAAAAGGACCAAAGGGACCTAAAGGACATAAGGGACACGTAACAGCATATAGTCTTTTTTTGTCCCTTATGTCCTTTAAGTCCTTTTCGTCCCTTCGAAACCCAAACCGTGCTATTTAACGATTGCGTCTATCGCCTTCAGCTTCTTCAGCAACTGGGGCAGATCGTCGAGCCTGATGGAGTTGGGGCCGTCACAGAGAGCCTTATCCGGATCTTCATGGACTTCAAGGAAAATGCCGTCGATCCCGGTTGCAACCGCGGCCCGGGACAGGTATTCCACGAACTCCCGCTGTCCTCCGGACGAACCGCCCATGCCTCCCGGCAACTGGACGCTGTGGGTAGCGTCGTAGACAACCGGGTAGCCGATACGGCGCATGATGGGGAGGCTTCTCATGTCGGAAACAAGATTGTTGTAGCCGAAGCTGGCGCCGCGTTCGGTGAGGATGATCCGTGAATTTCCCGCGGAAAGCGCCTTTCCGACAACATTTTCCATGTCCCAGGGCGCAAGGAACTGCCCCTTTTTGATATTCACCACCCGTTCGCTCCGGGCCGCGGCATCAATAAGGTCGGTCTGACGGCAGAGAAACGCGGGAATCTGGAGGACATCCGCCACTTCGGAGACCGGAGCGACTTCTTCCACGGAATGAACATCGGTAAGCACGGGAAGACCGAGGGAATCCTTTACCTTGGCAAGGATACGCAGTCCTTCCCGCAGGCCGGGACCGCGGAAAGAGGTGACCGACGTCCGGTTGGCCTTGTCGTACGAGGCCTTGAAGACCAGGGGAGTGCCCAGTCCGTTGCAAAGCGTCATGAGCCTCTCGGCGCACCGCAGGGTGAGAGCCTCGTTCTCGATGACGCAGGGCCCCGCAATCAGCACCAACGGCCGGTTTCCGCCTATCTTCACATTTCCGACGAGTATCTCTTTGACCACCTTGACTCCCGCCCTTTCTTCACGTGCCGCGCCTGGCATCCGAGTCTCAGCCTCTTCCTTTCAGCGCCGCTGCGATAAACGACTTGAACAGGGGATGGGGGTTCAAGGGCTTCGATTTGAACTCGGGGTGGAACTGGCAGCCCACGAACCAGGGATGGTCGGCGATCTCGATCATCTCCACCAGGCCGCCCTCTTCATAGATGCCGGACAGGACCAGACCCTTTTCCGTAAGGATGTCCCGGTATCGGTTGTTCACCTCGTAACGGTGACGATGCCGTTCGCTGATCTGCGTTGCCCCGTATATTTTCTGGGCCAGGGTCCCTTTCACCAGGGAGCAGGGATACGCCCCCAGCCGCATGGTGCCGCCCTTGCGCTCGATTCCCTGCTGGGTCTCCATCAGGTGGATCACCGGATGCTCGCAGTTCGGCTTGAACTCGCTGGAGCAGGAATCGAGAAGGCCGCAGACGTTTCGCGCGTATTCCACCACCGCCATCTGCATGCCGAGGCAGATGCCGAAGAAGGGGATCCTGTTCTTCCGGGCATACTCTATCGCCTGGATTTTCCCTTCGGTGCCCCGCTCGCCGAACCCTCCCGGAACCAGGATCCCGTCCACCTCGTCGAGGTGGGTGCCGACCCCTTCCTGCTCGATCTTCTCGGAGTCCAGGTAGCGGATGTGCACCCGGCAGTCATTGGCGATCCCGCCGTGGGTCAACGCCTCGGACAGCGACTTGTATGATTCGGTGAGATTCACGTACTTGCCGACGATGGCGATGCGCGCCTTTCCGCCGGACGGGTGCTTCAGGGTGTCCACGACCTCCTGCCAGTGGGTCAGATCCGGGGACTTGGCCCACATGTTGAGCTTGTCCGTAATCTGCTCGTCGAGCCCCTCCTTGTGGAGCGCAATCGGCACCTCGTAGATATGCTCGGAATCCACGCACGGGATGACGTCCTTTTCGTGGACGTTGCAGAACAGGGCTATCTTGGCCTTCATTTCGGCTGGAAGGTCCTTTTCGCTGCGGCAGACGAGGATGTCCGGCTGAATACCGATCTCCCGCAGTTCCTTTACCGAGTGCTGGGTCGGCTTGGTCTTCATCTCGCCGGCGGTCCTGATGTGCGGGATCAGGGTCACATGCATGTACAGGACATTGCCCGGTCCCCGGTCGAACTTGAACTGGCGGATGGCCTCAAGGAAAGGGAGGGATTCGATGTCCCCTACCGTGCCGCCGATCTCCACGATGGCAACGTCCATCCCCTTGGCGTTCTCCAGGATCTTGGACTTGATCTCGTCCGTGATGTGCGGGATAACCTGCACGGTTCCGCCGAGATAGTCGCCGCGGCGCTCTTTCTCGATAACGGAAAAGTAGACCTGGCCGGTGGTGAAGTTGCTCCTCTTGGAGAGCTTGGCATTGGTATACCGCTCGTAGTGCCCGAGATCCAGGTCGGTCTCGGCGCCGTCGTCGGTGACGAAAACCTCTCCGTGCTGGAAGGGAGACATGGTCCCGGGATCGACGTTGATATAGGGATCCAGTTTCTGCATCGTGACGCGCAGGCCCCGGGCCTCCAGCAGCGCTCCCAGGGAAGCCGCGGCAAGTCCCTTGCCGATTGAGGAAACAACGCCGCCGGTAACGAAAATAAATTTGGTCTTCATACAAACATCCCTCAATGAAGAAAGTCCCAGATTACTGGGACTTTCTCAGTTTTTCGAGGACCTTTTCCAGGTCCGGTGGAGAATCCACCCCGATTGACTCATATTCCGTTTCGACCACCCGGATTCGGTAGCCGCTCTCCAGTACGCGGAGCTGCTCCAGCTTCTCGGAACGCTCCAGATGGGTCTGGGCCATGCGTGCGAATTGTATCAGGAAGTCCCTCCGGAAGACATAGAGACCCACATGCTTGAAGCAGAGGAGCCTGCCGGAGTCAAACGCATCATCCTTCAGGCAATCCCATTTATCGCGGAAAAACGGAAGGGGAGAGCGTGAGAAGTAGAGCGCGAATCCGTTGATGTCGGTGACAACCTTGACTACATTGGGGCTCAGAAAATCGTGCAGGTTCCTGATCCGGCATTTTACCGTACCCATCTGGATGGAATCATCATCCAGCAGGGGCCGTATCGCCTCGTCAATCATGGCCGGATCGATGAGAGGTTCGTCCCCCTGGACATTGACGATAATCTCCGAATCTATCCGCTCCGCCACCTCGGCAAGGCGGTCGGTGCCCGTCTCGTGGGATGGTGAAGTCATCTCGACACGTCCGCCGAACCCCTTGACCGCGGCCTCGATCCGCGGGTCGTCGGTTGCCACGATTACGCCGGAAACAAGGGTTGCCCGCGATGTCCGCTCATAAACATGCTGCACCATGGGTTTCCCCATGATGTCGGCAAGGGCTTTCCCTTCGAAACGGGTGGATGCATACCTGGCGGGGATAACTGCGGTTACGCGCATAGTGAAAAAGGAACTTTCGGATAGAGTCAGTCCCTTCCTGCGGTGGGACGCACTACGTTACATCAAATGCCCGGAACGTGTCAAGGCAGGATTTCCCGTGTCGGCGAAACCCTGACCCCGTATCATGCCGGAACAAAATCTACTTGAAATCCGAGTACTTGGAAATAACCAAATCGCGATCGGCCGCTTCCTTCAGATGGCATTCATAGCAGTTCTTCACCGGGTCGAGCCCGCTCGGCTTTCCCTCCGGCGTAAAACCGGCAAACTGCCATCCGCCGGTATCCTTGTACCGTTTGTCCTTCTTCATCAGCACGATCATGGATTTCTTGCCAGGGACCGGCTTGCCGCCCGCGTCACGGATCGTGAACTGCTCAACGACGAACCGGCTCCCCTCCGGATACGGTCCGCCCTTTTTGAAGGCCTTCATGGCCTTTGCATCCACATAGGTATAGTGAATGCCGTAAAACAGGGACTTCTTGTCGTTCACAATCTGCTGCTTGCTCTTCTGCCACTTCGCATATCCCTTGGGCAGGGAAACGGATGCCGCTGCCACGGCAAGGGAGACGGTCGCGAACAAGAGCGCCATGCATACCAGGATCGTTTTTCTATTCATCGGTGCATACCTTTCTGGATTGGTGGTAAACGGGGGAAGAGTACCCTGTTTCACCGGAGGGGGCCATAAAAAGCACTCCCGGTGGTTTCCACCTTCGGTTAATCGGTTCCCAGGATTACGCTCGCCGCATTAAACATGGCGTAGACCCGGTCATCTTCCTTCAACTCAAGGCTTTCGGCGCATTCGTTGGGAATTACGGCGCTTATGGTATTTCCCCCGGACAACTCGACAATCACATCCGTGGTCACGACATGCCGGGTACAATTGACTATCTTTCCCGGCAGCTTGTTGCTGATGCTGACCCGCAAGTCGCAATCACCGGAGGCGATAATCACGGAATTTGCCTTGATAACGGCATACGCGAAACTTCCTTCATGGAGACCGAGGCTTTCAATGCTTTCGTTGGTGATTATGGCGATGATGTGGCCGCCGCCCTGTATGGTCATGGTCACTTCCGATTTTATCTCGCCCCGCACAATCTTTACTACCTTGCCGATAAAGGCATTTCTCGCGCTTACCTTCATGGAAACTTTTTCGAAAAACCGATACAGGTTGTGGATATCCACATCGAGCATCTTGTCTTCCAGGTTGGCGAGGAATTTTTCATGCTCCCGCTGGATGAGCCGGTATTTCCTGACCAGTTCCTTTCCCTCTTCCGTGAGGGTCGTCCCTCCTCCCGATTTTCCGCCGGCAGTACGTATGAAAAGCGGGTTTTCGGAAAGATTGTTCATGGCATTGATTGAATCCCACGCCGTTTTGTAGCTCATTCCCACCAGCTTGGCCGCCTTGTTGATGGAGCCGCATTCATCGATCTTTTCCAGGAGGGCGATCCTGTCGCCCCTCAGAAAGTCCATATCGGTTTTCTTGAAAGACAGTGTTCCGGAAACCTCGATCCGCTTTTTTGATGTTCTCATAAAAAGTCCGAGAGCTCCTTTCTAGAATTCTTCATCATGCGGAACCTGCCGTGTTCCCCGGAGTCATATGACCGGTCTTCCGGCGGGTCGTGCACAAGATAGCACTGTTTGCATATCAACAGTACCAGATTTTTTTGCATGGGCACCCGAGGCGGCATTGTTTCTCAGGGAAAAACCGGCGCAAGCGCCTGCCTGCTAATCCCGTGAAGTACCGAGCAAGATTCGGGTGGATGCCGACACCCATTTGCGCTAGTATTGTCGATACAAGACGCGCTGCTCGATTATCACTGGCCTGAACGGACGGTTTCCACAGGAAATCGAACGAAATGAAAGTCCCTGTTGCGGGCAATGATAAACGGCGGTTCGTGAGTACATAACGGCTGATGACTCTACAGGAGGACAACGCCATGATTTCTTTCCGGGAAACATCCATAGGCAGAATCGGAATTGAAGAAAAAGAGGGCTGCATCGTCTCGGTATATTTTGAAACCGATGCCGTTCCGCACGGCCTGGAGATGGGGGAGACACCGCTCATTCGAAATGCTTTCGAGCAGCTCGAGGATTACCTTACCGGCAGGCTCACGGGATTCTCCCTGCCGCTGAGGCCGGAGGGGACACCCTTCATGAAAAATGTCTGGATGAAATTGTGCGACGTGCCGTACGGGCACACGGCAAGCTACAAGGACATCGCCGCGGCCGTGGGAAATCCAAGGGCCGTCCGGGCGGTGGGCATGGCGAACAACAGGAATCCGATACCGATATTCATCCCCTGCCATCGGATCATCGGCAGCAACGGAAAGCTGGTCGGCTATGGTGGAGGGTTGGAACTGAAACAGAAGCTGCTTGATCTGGAGCGAACGCACGGAAATCGATGACTGCCGATATCATTTTTTCACGGTCCGCCCCGCCCCTGCCATCATGAATACAGCCACAACGGTCAGCGCGGTCAGGCTCGCGAACAGGGCCGTGTAGCCGGAGAGGGAGATCATCCATCCCCCGAGGAGCGGCCCCAGGAAGAACCCTGCCTGCATCATCACGATCAACAGGTTCTGGTTCATGCCGCGCGTCCGGGGAGATGAAATATCGAACATGACCGCGGCCTGGAGCGGCATCGCGACCCCCCATCCCAGCCCGGCAATTCCGGCCAGGATGAAGAACTCCCGGCCGGATGCGCATGCCGGCAGCAGGGCATAGCATACCGCTGTCGCGAAAAGCCCCATGACGCACAGGATGATCTTGCTGTACCTGTCGAAAAGCCACCCCCCGCAGAGCCTGACAAGAATCATCGCAACGGTGGCGATGGTGAAGAAAAGACTGACATTGGCAATTCCCCTGCCGATCCCGAACTCTTTCAGGTAGAAAAAGACGGCGGAATAGCCGCAGAAAAGAAGCAGCGACGACAGGAGCAGCATGAGCACAGACGGTGAACGGAGGCTGTCCAGCATGCCGGACAGCCCCGGAGCGGGCGCGGCCGCCTGTTCCGCCGCCAGGGACTGTGGAAGGGCCAGCGCGAGGATCGGGACGAGAGCTGCCACGCCTGCCAGCGCGAGCACCTTTCCGAAAGACGAGGGGGCAATCTTCATGAAATCGAAGAGCGGCGGTATGACGGCATAGGGGACAAGCCGAACCAGGGAAACCCAGCCGAATGCCCGGCCGCTCATCTCCGGAGGGATACACTGGACAATCATGGTTACGAGGGCGGAAACCACGCAGATGAAACCGGCCCCCTGCAGCAGGCGCGCGGTCACCAGCAACGGGACCGAGGTCACCTGTCCCGCCATGAACAGCGCGGCGGCAAGCATGAGTGAACCGCCGGCAAGCCAGCGACGGGAGACGCCGGGGTGGACAAGCGGCGCGATAACGGGCTGTATCACCAGAGCGGCCAGCGAGTCGACGCTGATGATGAAACCGGCCGTGGCCGGAGCTACTCCCAGATGCGCGAGATACCCGGAAAAGGCGAAAAAGAGCGCCGCGATGGCAGTAACCAGGGCAAACTGGAGGTTGATCGCCAGGAAACCGAGGGAGAACAGACCCGGACGTTCAGGCATGGATACCTTCCAGAAAACGGGACAGCAGGTTCGCGGCCACGGAGCGACGGTAGTCGGCCGGCGCCCTGATGTCGTCGATGGGCGACACGGTGCGGCGAACAGCATCGGCCGCGGCGCGGATCGTGTCCCGGTCGAGCCGCCTGCCTACCAGCCCCGCCTCCACCTCCGGGAGGCGCGCCACGGTCAGCGCCACGCTCCCCCAGGCAAAGCGGGCCGCCTCCACGGTGCCGTCGGAGGACATTCTCACCATTCCTGTGAAGCTGACCACGGCAACAGCCAATGACCTGCGCAGGCCGACTTTTTCGAACGCCTGAAAGGGAAAGCCTTCAGCACGGGGAACCAGGATGCGGGTGATGATCTCTCTGGTGTGAAGCTGCGTACAGCCGGGCCCTGCGACGAATTCTCCGACGGGAACCCGGCGTATTCCCTTCCGTGACGCCACCTCCACCTCAGCGCCGAGCAGGTACAGGGGCGGTAGCGAATCTCCGGCCGGGGACGCGGTGCGGACATTACCGCCGATGGTGGCCATGTTCCTCACGGCCGGGCCGCCGATGGTTCCGGACGCCCTGACAAGCAGAGGCGCATGACGCGCCACGAGAGGGTCGGCAATCAGCCGGGTCAATGGTGTCACGGCTCCGATGGAGATCTCAGTTCCCATATCGCTTATACCCTGAAGCTCTGCCACGTGGGAAAGCAGGAGAAGCGGGCGCTCATCCCGCCCCGTTTCCCTGCGCAGCTTTACCAGCAGGTCGGTTCCGCCCCCCATGGGCAGGGCGTCGGGATGCCGGTCCAGCAGGGAAAAGAGTTCCTCCAGACGGCCCGGTTTCAAGACTGCTCTCATGTTTCCTCCAGAAGGTTCGCCGCTGCGCGGATGCTACGGCAATACGGCGAATACGCGTGCGGGCGCCCCGGTGCCGTTTTGTATCAACATGGGAAGTACATAGAGCATGGCGCCGGATTCCGGGATCAGCTCCAGGTTTGCGATGTTCTCAAGGGCAAGCTTCTGCGCGCCGCAGAGGATTCGATGCACGTTAAAGTCCTTCGAGGATCCCGGGTCGATACTCGGGGTATCGATTGCAATGCCGGTGATGTCCCGTTCCGCCAGGAGAAAGGCGACCGCTTCCGGCGAGAATCCCGGGAAGTGCAGTTCCGCAACGGCAGCCTTGCCGTTCTTTTCAGTCCCGAGCACCTCTTTCCTGTTCGGGTAGAAACGCCCGTCGATACCGCTCTCCATGATGACCCATGCCCCGTGAGGAATGCGGCCGTGCTTTTTCTCCCAGGCGCGTATGTCTTCCACCGTCAGTTGATAGTCGCGGTTTGACAGAGACTTACTCTTCACATCGATTTTGACCGCCGGGCCAATCCATTCCTGGAGTGGAATCCGGCCGATGGTTCGCCCATGTTCGGAAAAATGAATCGGCGCATCGACGTGGGTACCGCCATGCTCCGATGCCGCATATTGATTCGAAGCATACCAGTAGCCGCCGTCCGATATGCCCTTGAATACCACTGTCGGGGTAAAGGGTTTATCGGTGGGCCAATAAATCGTCTCTTCTGAAAAGGGGAAGGTCATGTCGACGATCTTTTCCTTCGGGGTGGCGCATGGGGAAGGTGTTGCGGCCATGAGCAGTACGGAAATGAGCGCGAGGGTAACTAAACAAGTGCGAATGATGATCTGCATGCTGTCTCCTCTGTTGAAAAAGTCCTGAATCTGTACCGCCTTCACGCCTTGGCCGAGCCGTCATACCTCGGTTTCTTGCATACCCGCCGATTGAAGCTGCCCGTCGAGGTTCACCCGGCGCAACCGTCACTCCACGATCCGGTAGCCCGCCGATTTCAGGGACGGCCTCGTGTAGACGAAGACCATCTCGACCGGTTCATCGAACGGATTGTAGAACCAGTGGACGGCGCCGCGCGGCACGAACATGGTATCACCCTGCTTCATTTCCACTTCCGTTTCGTCAAGCCCGCTCATCCCTCTTCCCGACAGGATATGAATCACTTCCTCCGCGTCCGCGTGCACGTGCCTCTTGTGGGTGGAGGTCTTCGCCTCGAACCGGCAGTAGGCAAAGGTTATGTCTTCGGCGCCGACCGTGTCCTTGTCCACGAGCACGACCCTCCTGGCATTGTCCAGGTCCTTGATCGGTTCGTTTCTTCCCTCGTCAAGTCCAAGCAGATATTTCATGT
>CALABV010000162.1 GCA_937886325.1 uncultured Geobacter sp. | reverse complement strand
ATCACATCGAAACCCTTTACGAGATCGACATCACCTACACCGCCCTGGCGCGGGAACGGGGAATCGTGAATTTCCGACGTGCCCCCTCCCTTAATACGGATCCGCTTTTTATCGAGTGTCTTGCCGAGCTGGTAGTGCGGGAAGCGCCTAGTCTTCCCAAATCCTCCCTTTCAATGGAAAGCCTTGCACCACGTAGTGTGATCCTGCGAATAAAAACCTTTACATCTTAATGCTTGAGCTTTGGATATTTTTAAATATGACACATCAGAACTACCGACGAAATGATAGAAATAGTGCCCATCTTCTCCATACAGCCACCACTCTCCTGATCCTTCATTCATTACAGTCGGCCTGAATGTAAAAATAGACGACTCGCCGGGTATTATGTATTCCCTACTCGTAATAATTTGCCAAACGTTATTGCCTACGGGCAGATAGCCAAGAAGGACAAGAGTGGCAAGGACCGCCAATACAAGGGTTATCTTCCAAATTTTATTCTTCATAAAAGTAAAGAATTCCTTTGCCTGAAGCGGCATTTAAAAGTGTCTGCATTGCATCCCGGCCATATTTGTCTGCTAGAGGTCCACTGCCATTATAAGAACAGATTATTATCTGCACCTGTTCAAGTGTGAGAGGACCGCTATGGCACATTTTTCCTGTGCATCTGTCAATCAACTGTCGAAGATGCGCCGCACAATAATAGAGGTCGGCTTTCCAGTCGTCTCCTGAAATTCGAGTATCCTGATCCCATCCGAAACATCTGTATCTGACGCTATTCGGCATAGGGCTTCTCCCGTATTTTTCTTCCGAATACTTGGCGGCTCTTTTCAATGCATAACGTGACATATTCGCGAAGCCGGAAGACCCTCCGGCGATTTTGTCAGGCACAATGTCCCAAAGGTGCTCATCTATAATCGCCCCGAGCGTTGTCAGCGTCCGCTCGGCAAATTGTCCAATTTTCTGGAATTTTGTAGCATTAGGTCCATTCTCCTGCTGGAGAATAACAGCAAGAAGAATATGCGGAATACCATGATATTTCGCGGCATCTTTAACCCATTTGCGAATTTCCGAATCAGGTATATTCGCTTTCGAAATCTCATTGGTTTCCGGGACAAACCACATTACTTGCAGAGGAGAAGGGAAATCCCCTGTGTAGCTCTTTATTACTCCCAAGCCCACAATGAATGACTTTTCTCTACCGGTACAGGGACAGCGTTTTTGGCCGACTGCATTAACACTGCTTGTTGCTTGGTTGACCTGGCCTCTTGCAGCGTTACCACCATTATAATATCTCCCTACACCACCGGGCTTTTGCTTTGCACCTTTAGGGGATTGCTTCCATTTCGTCATTTTGCCCTCCTTCGTTTCACGTTATACAACGTGCAAGCTCAGGGAAACGAGCCTGCGTATCAGGCGAAGCGTCCCTCTGAAGCGGAATATTAGCCCTCATTTCGGGCCGAGGAGCTTTTCCATCTGCTCCGCTGTTGCTGGCTTCATTAGATAACCCCATACAGGATTGCCAGGAAAGCCATTGTCATTTAGCAGCTTCGTAATCTCTGCATTGAATACTGGATTGCTCAGAGGGTGGTAGGATGGATACGCCTCGCTATCCGGATATCGGAAGCCAAGAAAGACGCGCTGACGAATCTCAAGCACCTCGACGCCATATCCCTTCTTTACTTCTTCGGGATAGTACCCATTTGTGTAGGTGGAAATCTTTTCTTGCAAAGATGAGCGTGCGAAATGAGACGAAAAATCTTTGGTGACGGTGATTCCAGCGAAAATGATTACACTAACAATCAGGGCAACAAACGCAGTTGCTCCGAAGCCGATCGCTAGCCGTTTCCACTTCTCAAGCGTTATCTTTGCTGCGATGGCGACGAGAATGGCGGCAACGATTGATGCCAGAACACTTAGCCAGAAATCAAAAAACGTCGTCATGGTTTCTCCTTTCGGGCTAACCTCCTCATTGATCAGACCCGGCCATCCCCCCCCGCGCGACTTTAGCGTCACCACTTTATTACAGAAGTATATTTGAAGCAACACATTAGTTATTATATATAAACCACGGTATAAGCGACTGCGCCGGCTTATCCCGTACGGAACTGGCAAACACCATCTGTGAAATCCTGGACTGGCGACGCCTTAACGTCAAGCTCAAGACCGTTGAATGCCGGGCTTTTCTTGAGGAGCTGGACGAAAAATCCATATTCTGGCTTCCAGCAAGCCGCCCCGGTAGGCCTCGTGGCTCCAGGACCTCCGTTGCAGGTGATGACGAGGCGAAAACAGTATTAAGCGGCAAGAAGAGCGAATTCGACCCTCTTGAAATAGTCCCTGTTTCCAGCAAAGAAGACAACGCCCGGTGGTGCGCCAGAGACAGAATCATTCTCACTGCGACAAAATACAGGCAAAGAAAGAGACACTGTCTGACAGCCGGAAATGGGCACTGGCAACAGCCGCCATACCCAAGATGGCAAACGGCATGGAGCTCAATATGATGGGAGGCGGGGCCTCTGATACCGACTATGTAGCGTTGCTTCGGGAAATGTTGAAAAACGACTGGGATGTTGCTGAACGAGCAAGCGCCATGAGTGCGATCAAGACACTCAAGGAACAGTGCCACCGCGAAGAGTTCGATCTCATGCTGAAGGATATATCGGCCATGGATGGTGCAGGTTTTGCGCGCCTGCTTGCCGACTATGCCCGGGATCCGGATCTGCAGAAACGACTCAGGCTGGTTTATTCGCAGAAAAATGCGGTTTGTAAAAAGAGCATTATTGCCTGGGATTACTGCCGCCTGATTTACCTTGCCGAGTGTAGCTGCAGAGCGGGATACCTGAGCGAACAGGAAGCCTGGACGGAAATAATGCCGGCTGCAAAGGTCATTCAGTCCACGTTTTCTTCGTGGAGTGAGATGGGAGAAAATTACTTGCTCGGCCGCAGATTCTGGTCAGGCGAAAACGAACCGCGCATGGTTGTGGTGAACCGGTTTCTCCTATCTGATCCGAAGAGCCCGTGGAACGTTCTATCTTGGACGCATCCGCTGAATTAAGTTGTCATGGTTGAGGCGCCAACTGGGGACGTTGCCTTTTTGTCAAATCTGGCAACGTAACTATCTGAAAATACTATATGATACATTCTGCACAGCTTGACATGCCGGATTTGCTTCAACATGTCGTCGTTCTTAGCCGTAAATCACAAGATGACGGGCATATTTCAATAAGCAGCCTATTCCCTTTTTTTGCTTTTCTAGCCGTACCTCCCATGTGAGCGATTTCCGTCGAAACCCTCAGCGCACCACCCCGTCCCGCTGGCTTTTCGCCACCAGAAAGTAGACGACGCCGAGGATCAGGAGCGTGCCCGCAAGGAAGATCTGGGTCTCCAGGTCGTCATGGCGCAGGGTGGAGATGAGTATCTCCCGTATCAGGGCCACCATGATCACCCCGATGAACATCAGGATATTGAATTTTCCCCCCTTGAGGTTCTTGATCTCGTTTCCCAGCAGTTCGATCATCATCCACAGGATGAGCAGGGTGCCGAGGGCGCTCAGGATCCCCTTTTCGATATTCCCCTGAAAGATGTGGACCAGGTCCCAGGTGAACTGGGCCACCACCGAGATGGAAACCCCGGCCAGGGCCAGCACCAGGATCAGGTTCAGGCCGTAGGTAAAGCGCTCCGTGGCCCGGATCAGCTTGGATTCCAGGCGGTGGGAGACGAACTCCTTTTTCAGTTCCTCTTCCAGGTAGGATGCGCTCATCACGTCCAGGTTGGCGTCGAGAATTTTTTCGGTCGCATCGGTCAGCCTGCGGCGCATTTCCCGGTCCGCGTAGGATTCGCGGATCAGGTTCACCAGGGACTGGCGGATGAAGTTCATGGCGCAGTTGACGAAGTGGGCGTTGAGGCCGATGCGCACATGGGCGAGCCCGATCTTTTCCAGCTTGCGCAGGTAGTGATTGTCGTATTTGCCGGAGAACAGGTCCGTAAGCCATGCCTGCTGGGAGGTCTTGAGCCGCTGCAGAACCGCGTCATCCTGCAGGAAAGCGGCGGTTTCGGGGATGCCGAGGAGAAAGTCGTACAAATCGTCGGTTATTTTTTCCTTGTGCGCCTCGGCCAGGGGAAGGAGAGACGCTAGCAGCCCGGCGTCTGCATCAGTGAACAGGTAGTGCCGTTTCAGTGCGTCGATCGTGACCATGGGAGCCTCCTCCGGGGAAAGTCGGCGCCAGTATACGGCCAAATCCGACCGTTTGCAATTCCTCCTCGCGGTATGGTACAAAAGTATTCTCACAAGGAGGCGCCATGGAACGAGTAATCATAGACGGCATTTCCCTCACCCTCGCCCACCCGGCCGACCTGCCGCTGAAGTGGATCGGCCAGGAGGAGATCCTGCGCCAGCTGCTGGCCGCCTGGATGGTCATCGACGAGCGGGACATCCCCTTCAACCCGCGCCTCATCGGCAAGCCCGGTGTCGGCAAGACCACGCTGGCCTATGCGGCGGCCAGGAAACTGGGTCGGGACGTCTACCTGTTCCAGGCAACCATGGACACCCGGCCCGAGGACCTCATCGTCACCCCGGTCATCGGCCCCGACAACCGCATCCAGTATGCCGCTTCCTCCCTGGTGACGGCCATGCTCAAGGGGGGCGTGCTGATCCTGGACGAGGGGAACCGCATGAGCGAGAAGGCCTGGGCCTCCCTGGCGCCGCTCCTGGACGACCGGCGCTACGTGGAGTCCATCATCACCGGCCTCACCATCCCGGCCCATCGGGACTTCCGAATCGTGGTCACCATGAACGAGGACGCCTCCACCTTCGAGGTGCCGGAATACATCCATTCCCGGCTCCAGCCCCAGATCTACATCGACTTTCCCGAGGCGGACGAAGAGTTGCTGATCCTGAAGGAGAACCTTCCCTTCGCCGATGACGCCATACTCCGTTATGTTGTGAACTTCCTGCAGCGCGCCCATGCGGCAGACGAACTCTACTCGGTGCGGGACGGCGTCAACATCGCCCGCTATGCCCTTAAGATGATGAAGTCGGGCGGTGGCGATCAGGCGGAACTCCTTTCCCTGGCGGTGGAACGCATACTGGGGGAAGAGGCGCTTCACTACCTGACGTAGTTGACACCACTCACGGCACCGGCTGGAGAATGCCATGCAGCCCGATTCACCACAACCCGCCGAACTACCCCCTCCACTGGCCATCCTCCGCGATACGCCTGCCGGAGCACTCTATGGACTCACCGACAAGAGCACCCTCTTCCAGGGTCTGGAAGACTGCATGCACGGGTCGATAACCGGCGCGGAATGGCTTGACGGGGGCGCCATCCTGACCCTCAAGCTGCAATCGGGTCGCAAAGTCACCTTTGCCGCATCCGGAACGCGTCTGCTTACTAACTGCAGTTGCCCGGATTGGCAAGCGGGACGGGAATGCAGGCATGTGGTGGCCTGCTGGGCACTCCTCAAGAAAACCGTGTCGCCGGACAGCCTCTCATCCATCGGTTTCAGCCCCCGGTTGCTGCGTGATGTGGAGATTCTGACGGGGATGGACGAAGTAACCGTCCCCCCGAAACAGAAGGCGCCGAAGCGGGATGTTCCGGCGGCGAGCCTCCGGCGTGCGCGCGCCTTGAAAAAGACGGCCGACGCGGCGCGGGAAGCGGTGATGAAACCGGCGAAAGCCTCTGTCAGGTTGGTGCTGGAAGAAAAGGGAGGATTCCTCTTCGGCACGATCCGCAGAGGAGACGAGCAGGTCTATGCCTACAGCTACGGCTGGGACGGGGTTCCGGCCGACCTGCGTCGATTCATGATGACTCGCTTCCGTTTCGAACCGACGCGGGATTATTTCAAGGAATTTTCGGCACTGAAGGGGGGCTATCCCATTGTCTTGCGCCGGAGGGACGACGGGGAAACGCCCCTTGAGTTCCGCGCCGACGAACCGCTCCGGGCAGGGGTCGTTTTCCGTCTCGAAGGGGATGAGGTACGGATAACCAGGTGTCTCCACGACGGTTCACCTCTTCCGCGCGACGCGGTCGTCGCCGGAGAGTGTCTCATTGACCCGGAGGAGAAGGCCATGCATCCGGTTGCCGAAGGAGCGCCGTGGAAAGTGTGGCGCTCTATCCTCGAATCACTGGATGAACTCTCCGACATGATCGGCGATGACGTGGAGCAGGATAACGAAACGATAATCACCAGCATCGATTCATTCAATTTTGTCGCACTGAGGGTGAGTCCGGAACTCATGGAAAGGATGGGGAGTTCCATCCGTTTTCTCTTTAAAGACGAAGAGGCGGACCTGTCCGTTGCGCACCCCTTTTCCTGGTTTCTGGAGGCGGAAGACGATCTGAACGGAGAGAGCATCGGCCTCGTGCCGAGGGGGGAACTGGCCGGCGTGTCCTGCCCCTTCTCCAAGGATACCTTCCGGTTGTTCATCCCGTGGTCTCGGTCATCTCTTCCCCATCCATTGAGGGCGAAGAAGCGTCTGACGGCCATGATCGACACCGCTTTCGCCGTCCTGGACAGCCCCAACGCCATGGCCGGGGATAAGGCCTTGCGCGTGGGGCTGGGCGGCCCGAATTTTTTGAAACGCGCCGTCAAGTCCGAGGCAAAGCGCGTTGTGAACGCCTTTACCCGCTGTTGCGGGGAAAGGATGCTGTTTCTCCTTGCAACCCCGGACGGTTGGCATTTCGGCGTCGAGGACCGCCCCGTCCAGGCTCGGCTGGTGCGGCTGCTGTATGGTTTTTTCGGGCTGGATTCCTTTTCCGATGGAGAATGGCCGTGCTCCCTGGAGATTGACCGCGAAACCTTTCTCTCCCGGCTTGGGGAGCTGGTGGCGGCCCTGGAACGCGAGGGATTCGGCTTCCGTCTGCGGGGAGAGCCCCTCAGCGTCGGGAGATGGGACTTCACCGTCAATGCGGTCAACGACGGCATCGACTGGTTCGAGCTGAGCCCGGAGATCCGCTGCAATGGAGAACTGCTGGCCGTTGAGGAAATACAGGGTCTCCTGAATTCGGGAATCCTGCGCCAGGGGAACACCTGTTACCTGATCGGCGATGAGCAGCGCCAGATCCTGGAGCTTCTGACGGATCACGGGGACGCCAAGGGAAAGCGGAAAAAGAAGAGTGATATCGTCCGCATTCCGCGACTGCAGATCCTGGATTGGCTGGAGCTTCGTTCCCACGGCGTAACCCTCAGGCTGCCGCCGGAGGAGGAAAAGCTTCTCGCAGGCCTTACCCGTCTGGAAAAGATACCGGAGCCGCCGCTTCCGCCGGGGCTCACGGCCGAACTGCGCGCCTACCAGAAAGAAGGGTTCCACTGGCTGGCCTTTCTCCACGAGCACCGCTTCGGCGCCTGCCTGGCCGACGACATGGGTCTTGGCAAGACCGTCCAGACCATCGCCTTCCTGGCCGGGTTAGCCGAGGGGACGATCCCCTGCCCTGATACGGAGCGCCTTCCCCATCTGGTCGTCGTGCCGCCTTCCCTCCTTTTCAACTGGGAGAGCGAGATCGCCCGTTTCTTCCCCGCATTCCGGGTGATTACCTATGCCGGGCAGAAGCGGAACGCGGACTTCACCGGAGCGGACATCGTGCTCACCAGCTACGGCATCCTGCAGCGGGACGCGGACATCCTCGCCGCCATACCGTTCCACGTGGCGGTGTTCGACGAGGCCCAGCAGGTGAAGAACATCAACGCCGCCACCACCGGCGCGGCCCGGCGGATCAGCGCCCGGTTCAAGCTGGCCCTCACCGGTACCCCTATGGAGAACCACCTTGGGGAATACTTCTCCATCATGGACCTGTGCGTGCCCGGCCTCCTGGGGAGGTACGAGGAATTCCGGCGGCGCGTCGACATCCGCGGCTTCGGCGGGGTGGACACCCTGGTGCGTCGCACCCGCCCCTTCATTCTCCGCAGATCCAAGCAGATGATCGCCGACGAACTCCCTCCCCGCGTGGAGGCCGACCTCTACCTGGAGATGAACGCGAAACAGAAGACCCTCTACCAGAAGACCGTGGAGGAGGTGAAGGGAAAGGTCGGCGAGGCGTTCCGCGAAAAGGCGCCCGGCCAGGCGCGGATGATCGCCCTGACCGCCATCCTCAGGCTCCGTCAGATCTGCCTCTGCCCGTCCCTGGTCGCTTCCGGATCCAGGCCGGAATCCCCCAAGCTGGAATGCCTTGCCGAACAGCTCCACGAGCTTCGGGATGAAGGGCACGCGGCCCTGGTCTTCTCCCAGTTCACCAGCTACCTGGACATCATCGAACAGGGACTGAAACACCACAAGATTCCCTACCTGCGTCTCGACGGCTCCACACCGGTCGCGAAACGGAAGGAACTGGTGAACAGCTTCCAGAAGAGCGCGGAGCCCCTGGTCTTTCTCATCAGCCTCAAGGCAGGCGGCAAGGGGCTCAACCTCACGCGCGCCACCTACGTCTACCATCTGGACCCGTGGTGGAACCCGGCGGTGGAGAACCAGGCCTCGGACCGGGCCCATCGCATCGGCCAGACCGCCAAGGTAACGGTCACCCGCCTCCTCATGCGCCACACGGTGGAAGAGAAGATGATGGCGCTCAAGGAACGCAAGCTGAAGCTGTACAAGGCGCTTCTGGACGATGCCTCCGGTGCGGGAGGCGCTGCCCTGACCAAAGAGGATTTCGATTTTCTGCTTGCGCCGTGAGGAGTTCTTTTATGCCCCACAAACTCCTTCTCGAACAATTCGGCCCGGTTCACGCCCTTCCGGTGCTCCACTACAAGATGGAGTTCGCCTCCCTTGTGCGCCGGGCAGTGGAGCGGGTCGAGCCCGACTGCGTCGCCATCGAGCTTCCCCATACCCTGCGGGACCATTTTCTGCGGGGAATCAGCCGCCTTCCCGAGATATCGGTCCTTCGCTACGAGGTACGCCTATCCCGGAAGCGGGGCGACGAGCGATACCGGACGGTTTTTCTCCTCATGGAGCCGGCCGATCCCCTGGTAGAGGCGGCGCGGCTCGCGCGGGAGAGGAATATACCGCTCGCCTGCGTGGATGTGGACCTGGAGGAGTATCCCTGCCATGACGAACCCTTTCCCGATTCCTATGCCGTGCACCGGATCGGGATCGGCGCCTATTACCGCGAGTACCTGAATGCGCGCGGTGACGCCTCGCCGGGCAGGGAAGACATGCTGCGGGAACGGGGCATGGCATTTCGCCTTCAGGAGCTGGCGAAACAGTATGAACGGATACTTTTCGTGTGCGGTATGGCCCACCTGGAGAGAGTGAAGGGCTTCTTCCCCCAACCCCTGGCGGCGCCGCTGGAAAGGGTCCGGCGGGAGGGAATCGCGCTCTTCAACCTGCACCCCGATTCCTGTCCCGAGATCCTCGGGGAATACCCCTTTCTCTCCGCTCTCTATGAGCTGCTCCGCGGTGTCCTTCCCCCGGAGCCTGCCGCGGAAGGCCGTTCCCTGCGCAAGAGTTTTCACGTCTTCGAGTTGATAAACGGCGGAAAAAATGACATCCCGGAAGACCGGGTACTGTACGAATCGGTCATCAGGAGCGCCCACCACGCGGGACGGGAGGGAGAGGGTCCCGATCGTCAGCGGGCCCTGCTGCGACTGTTCAGGGAGGCGGCCCGCCACTATCGGCAGGAGACCGGGGAACCGGTCCACCTCTGGCAGAAGCGCGCCTTTTTCCGTTTCTCACGCAATTATGCCCTGACAGAGGGCAGGCTCCTCCCGGACCTCTTCCAGATGCTGGCGTCGGCCCGCGGTTGCGTGGACGACAATTTCGCCTACGCCTTCTGGAGGCTCGCCGGTTTCTATCCATGGCAGCGGGAGACGGCGGACCTCCCTACCCTCCGTCTAAGGCCCGAAGATATCGCTGACGGCAGCCGCCGGATCCGTTTCCGTCCCCGTCCCCGGCAGACGGGCAAGGGGCTCTCCCCTCTGCAGTTCCTGAAGAGGAAGCGGGAAAAGCGTCCCGGCGAGTGGCTGGAGGGGTTCGACGATCCGTCAGTCTGTTCCTATCCGCCGGAGGATCTGATCATCGAGGACTACGGCCGCTTCCTCAAGAAAAAGGGGGCAAAGCAGCTTTCCGAGGAACAGAGCCGCGTGGAGCCTTTCTCCTCATCCATGCTGGACGGGATCGACATGCGGGAGACGCTGCGCAATCTGCACGAGGGAAAGATATATGTGCGGGAGAGCCTGCGCGTCCAGGGAGGAGTGGGAAGCGTGGTGGTGATCTTCGACGAGGATCGCGGGAGGGATACGTACCCGTACCTGATGACGTGGCTGGGCGAACACGACCAGGAATCGGACATGGCCCTGTACGCTACCCAGCCCGCGGACAACGTGGTCGGACCCGGCATCTGCCGCAGTGAGTACGGAGGCTTTCTCCTCTCCTACCCTCCCCGCCGCATGTATGACGTCTGGCGTGACGAGGACTATTCCTTTGCCAGGGGCAAGGCGGAGGTGCTGCTGCTGGCGGCCCTGGATTATTCCCGCGAAAAACACGTGGTCTACGTGGCGGCGCGCCCTCCCCGGAGCTGTTTTCGGCAGATTGCCGCGCGACTCGGGAAGAGGATCGTCCATATCCCCCTCGGATCACTTTCACCGCTGAAGCTGAAAAGGCTCCGTGTGTTCCATGTGCTGTTCGGCAGGAATAAAAGAGAGATTGCCGGGGATTACATATGGTGACGGAGCGGAAAAAGTGTGGTATACATCAAAAAGGCATACAGAGCCACGTTTATTCAGGCTCCCGACAGGTGTGCGCATCACGTGTATTCTTTCTATGACCTGGATCCGTGACGTCTTCACGCCTTCGCCTTCGCGGAACGCCTCGGTTTCTTGCGTTCTCGTGGGTTGAACCGGCCCGACGAAGTCCACCCGGCATAACCGGCGTGAACCGGCATCGGCGACGTTCAAACCCCGGCATTCAGGCATTACGGATTCAGGTGTGAATACTATATTGTTAATGAGATATGGGGGAAAGGATGAACACAAGCCATCGCCGCTATGTACGACTGGATTCTCTGAACCTGCTTGACTATGTGCTCCTGGATGAAAAGGGAAACATAGAAACACGGGCCATGGGGAGGACCCTGAATATCAGCGAAAAGGGGATGCTGCTGGAGACGCATATCCCCTTCGAGCCGGGCCGGACTCTCCTGATCACCATCGGGCTGGAAGAGGATCTGGTGGACATCAAGGGTCAGGTGAAACACGCGGAACCGCGTGACGACAAGTACTTCAGCGCGGGTATCGAGTTTATCGAGATCGACGGCGAAGGAAGCCGGGTGCTTCACTCGTATCTGGAGGCGTTCAAAAAATTCACGGCCTGACAGACTGTCAGGCCCTTCCATCTCTCTCCACGGGAGGGAACGCATCTTTCTCCCGTGGAATCCCCCCCGATCCCCATCCCTTCTTCCGTACGTTCCCCGCGAATTCCTCAATCCCTGAACTGCAGCTGATACAGCCGGTAGTATAAACCCTGGCGCGCAATGAGCTCGTCGTGGCTCCCCTCTTCCGCCTTCTCCCCCTTGTGGATCACGACGATTCGATCGGCGTCCCGCACCGTGGAGAGGCGATGGGCCACCACCAGGGAGGTGCGTCCCGACAGGAGCCCCCGGAGGCCTTCCTGGATAAGCCTTTCGCTGGCGCTGTCGACGCTGGCGGTGGCCTCGTCCAGAACCAGGATCTCGGGATCGAAGGCCACGGCGCGGGCAAAGGAGATAAGTTGGCGTTCTCCCACCGAGAAATTGCTTCCCCGCTCGCGCACCTCCTCCTCGAAGCCACCGGCCAGGTTCCTGATAAAGCGATCCGCCCCCACAAGCGCTGCCGCGGCCTCCATTCTCCCCTGTGCCGCGTCATCCCCCAAAGAGATATTGTAGCCGACGGTTCCGGTGAACAGGAACGGTTCCTGGAGGACCACGCCGATCCGTGACCGAAGTTCCCCCAGAGGGATGGAGCGGATGTCCGTCCCGTCAATGGTGATTTCTCCCCTTTCAACCTCGTACAACCGGGAGAGAAGACGGGTAACGGTGGTTTTCCCGCCGCCCGTCTCACCCACCAGCGCAATCTTCTCGCCCCGACGGATGGTCAGGTTCAGCCCTTTCAATACATAGTCTTCCCCGTTGTAGGCGAACCAGACGTCGCGGAATTCGATGGTTTGAATGGGGGGCTGTATCTCCTCACCCGGCCTGCGGCCACCCTCTCCCGGAGGGAGAGGGGCTGGGGGTGAGGGAGGGATTTTCTCCTTGTCCAGCAGGCCGAAGATCCGCTCCAGGGCAGCCATTGCCCCCTGCATGATGGAGTACTTGGCAGACAGATCCCGGATGGGGGAGAAGAATTTCTCGATGTACTGGATGAAGGCCACCAGGGCGCCGAAGGTCAGCGTGCCGCTGATGATTTCGCCGCCCCCGTACCAGATGATGAGGCCGACCGCCACCGACGACAGGGCCTCCACCGCCGCGAACAGGGCGGCGTCCCAGGTGATCACCGGAAGGTTGGCGTCCC
The DNA here is from genome assembly GCA_937886325.1 of uncultured Geobacter sp. Lineage (GTDB taxonomy): Bacteria > Desulfobacterota > Desulfuromonadia > Geobacterales > Geobacteraceae > RPRC01. The sequence goes on along the minus strand of CALABV010000162.1, from coordinate 23,818 downwards.
TGTAGGCGGCATTGAGCCGGGTGAATTCCCGTCGTTCGGTCTGCTGTCGGTTGAAGAGCTGCACCACCGTCATGCCGCCTATGCTCTCCGCCAGAAACGAGTTCAGGTTGGAGAGCCGCGCCCGAACCTCGCGGAAGGCGGTGCGCATCCGGGTGCGGAAGGCGAACACGATATAGAGGAGCACCGGGAGGACGGTGAAGGTGACAAGGGACAGTTTCAGGTTCATCCAGAGCATGATGCCGATGATGCCGACCAGGACCAGAATGTCGCCGACGATGGAGATGATGCCCGCGGTGAACATCTCGCCCAGCGCTTCCACATCGCTGGTAACCCGGGTCACGAGCCCTCCGGTGGGGGTCCGGTCGAAGAAGGAGGCGGAGAGGCGCTGGATGTGGGCGAACAGCTCCACGCGCAGGTCGAACATCACCCGCTGGCCCAGGTACTGGAGCAGGTAGATCTCCAGGTAGGTCAGCAGGCCGTCCGCCAGGATAAGGGCGAAGTAGCCGAGGGAGAGCAGGGGGAGCCCCTCCATCCTGCCGGCCGTGATGTGGCTGTCGATGGCGATCTTCAGGAGCCAGGGCTGGGCCAGTTTTGCCGCCGCGATGAAGGGTAGGAGCAGGATGCTCCACACCACCAGCCACCGGTAGGGACGGAGGTAGCGGAGGAACCGCGCCAGGAGGCGCCGGTCATAGGCCTTGCCGACAATTTCGTCTTCGTAGATTCCGCCGAAATGCATATCGCTCCGGTTCGAATCGCGGCTTTTCCGCAATCACGTCGTTGTGCCGCGGCCCGTGACGCTCAACGCACCCATGTACGCCACGCGCCTCGTCCCTTGCATGCCTTGTGCTTATCGATAAATCCGCGTTTCTTGCTTTGTGCCGTGTTCGTCCCCGAGACCTGCCAGGTTTTTGAAACCCGGCTCAAATCTAATACCTGTCGATTTCTGCCCTCAAATTCTGCTCTCTGTGGATAGCCGCATAGCGGCCGCCAAGGGCAATGAGTTCGTCATGGGTCCCCTGCTCCGCAATGCGCCCTTCATCCATGACGATAATCCTGTCGCACCCCCGCAGGGCCGAGAGCCGGTGGGAGACGATGAGCGCGGTGCGACCTCCATAATACCTGGCGAGACCGGCCAGAATCTCCTCTTCGGTGCGGGCGTCAACGGCCGACAGCGGGTCGTCCAGGATCAGGATCGCCGGGTCTTTTAACAGGGCGCGGGCAATGGCGGTCCGCTGTTTCTGCCCGCCAGAGAGGGTCACGCCCCTCTCCCCCACGAGGGTCTCGTACCCTGCGGGGAAACCCTCGACGTCTCCGTCCAGGCGGGACAGGCGTGACGCTTCCTTCACTTCCTCGTCCGTTGCCCCTTCCTTTCCATACGCGATATTCTCCCTGATGGTTCGGGAAAAGAGGAAGCTCTCCTGGGGGACGAAACCGATGACGTCCCGCAGTCCCTTCAATGGGAGGCGGTTGATATCCGTCCCGTCGAGAAATATCATGCCGTCCGCCACGGGGTAAAGCCTCGCGATGAGCCGCACCAGCGTGGTCTTGCCGCTCCCCACCGGCCCGACGATGCCGAGATTCATCCCCGCCTTGATTCGGAGAGAAATGTCTTTCAGCAGCGGTTCTCCGTTGTACCCGAAGGAGAGACCGCGGAGTTCCAGTTCCCCGCGCACGCTTTCCGGCGCGACCGGGGAAGGTGATTCCGCGACCATCGCCTTCGCGTCGAGCACGGCGTTCAGACGCGCCATGGAGGCCGCGCCACGCTGGAGCAGGTTCAGGATCCACCCGAGCACTACGGTCGGCCAGACCAGCATGGCAAGGTAGCCGGTGAAGGCGACAAAGTCACCCAGGGTCATGACGCCGCTGATGACCCGGTTTCCGCCCACGAACAGAACGATCAAGGTTCCCAGTCCGCTCATGGAGGCCATGAAGGGGATGACGATGCCGCGCAGGTTGGTCATCTTCATACTGCTGAAGAGGTATTTTTCGGCCAGTTCCCGGAAGATACCGATGCGGGACTCCTCCCGACGGTAGGTCTTGACCACCACCGAGGCCGCGATGCTCTCTTCGGCATGGGAGGTCATGGCGGCAAGCTCTTCCTGCGCCCGTTTGGAGTGAACGAATATACGGCGGCTCACCTGCTTTACCAGAATGAGCATCAGGGGGTACGGGAGAACGGAACAGAATGTCAGGAAAGGGTCGATGCGCCCCATGAGGAGCAGGGCCGAAATGTAGACGATTACCGTGTTGATGACATTGAGGAAACCGAAACCGACAAGCATCCGCACATTGGTCAGGTCGTTGGAAAAGCGGGAGAGGATATCCCCGGTCCGTTCCCCGGAGAAATAGGGGAGGTCCAGGGAGAGAAGGGCGGAATAGAGGTCTTCCCGTATCCGGTACTCGATGCGGCGTCCGACATGGAGGAGGGTGGTGCGGGAAAAGACCCGCACCACGCCGTGGGCGATGGCCGCGCCGACGATGAGCAGGCCGAAGTAGCCGGCGGAGTGACCGGCACGGCCGGGGAACTGGAGGCTTTCCACCGCACGCTTCAACAGCCAGGGGATGAGGAGGGCGAAGCCGTTGGCGCCGACGAGGAGGATTGAACCCCACAGGTAGGTCCGTCGGAAACTCCGCAAATAGGTTTTGAGGCGGGAATACTCTTTAATGGCACTCTCCCGTACATCGGTTTCGCGGCAGGGAACTTTGATTTCGGATTGTTCAGTGCTTTAATGCCCTACGCCATATATATGCCATGACACCGTGACGGTCAAGGTGTTGAAGAGGAGGAAAAGGTCGATCAGGGTCTGAAGGAAGGGAAAAAGAAGCCAGTATAGGGGCGGAGGAAATGCCGAGACATTTTCTTGCCTGTAGTTTCTCAAGAATGGACACAAAAAAGGGGGTTAGACCGATTGTCTAACCCCCTGAAATCTGGTCGGGATGACTGGATTCGAACCAGCGGCCCCTTACTCCCGAAGCAAGTGCGCTACCAGGCTGCGCTACATCCCGACGAAGGCTTTTTATAGCTTTTTGCCGGTGCTTTGTCAACAGGTTATCGCGGAGCCGGTTGAGGCAAACCTGGGGGTGCCGGCTCGCGTCCTTCGTCTACGGCCGGCGACCCACCTTGGCGCCGCGAGTCTCAAGAAAGCCGCCGATGGTTCTACTCGTAACCTATTTCCCGAATCTCAATCCGGGTTCAGGAATTTTTTTCCCGAACTGTCGTAGCAGATATCCTGGATGAAGTCGGAATCGTAAATGCACCCCAGGCACTGCCCCTGGCAAGCGGGATATGTCGAATTGCAGTCTCGTCCTGCATTTTGGAGATTGCTCACCGATGAAAGATCGCCGATATAATTCCCCCCCTGCGTATTCCCCTTGTAACATTTAACCTGGGAAAACGCCGATCCCGACAGAATGGCGGTCAGAGCGATCAAGGCAACGACCATTGCGGCCAGCTTGACCGCCTGTCTGTTTCTTGTTGATGATCTATCCTTGCCCATAGTCACCTTCCTTTGTTCTTGTGGAGTTGCACCCGTAATGCTCCGCTTCAGGTCCATTCAGATCAGTCGTTTCTTTCCTCACATATTCGAGGAGCAGCATCCCACTTGTGCTCGCCGCCGTTACTGGACCGGTTTTTTTACCTCCGATCCCTTTGCCGTGAAGGATTGCAGCTCTTCCCGGCATGCCGGGGTCAATTCATCCATATGCGGTTTCAGGCATTGTATCAGCCGCCCGCCTCCGGGCTTGACCCCAGCGCAGAATTTTTCGATATCCTTGGCGCAGATACATTTAGCCTTCTCCATCCGCCGCACGACCACCTTGACCTTATCCCGGCACGAGGCCGACAATTCACGGTCATGGTCCCGCAGGCATTGCACGATTTTTCCCTCTCCCGGCTTGACATCCTTGCAGAATTTTTCTATTTCATCCATGCACGGTCTTTCCGCCGCAGGTTCCGCGGCACATGCAATCGCCGGAATTGAGAGCAAACCCGTCATCAACAGGGCGGGGATGAAAACCACGTTCCATTTGGCTCGCATCATAACGGTCTCCTTTTCATCGATACATGGAACAGAACAGTCATAAACCTACTCTCTCAGTCAAGCATATAAATTTTTTATCACACAAATTTTGTTTGCCAAGAAGACATGGAGATTTTACCTGAGTCCGTGACGCTTTCGCCTTCGCGGAACGCCTCGGTTTCTTGCATTGGCGTGGGTTGAACCGGCCCGACGAAGTTCACCCGGCGCCCGATGCGGACCGGATATTCGAGTTTAAAATAAAAAAGCCCAACCATATCATATGGTTAGGCTTTGCGCTGACTCGTTCTATCGAACCTCCCGAAGCAAGCTCGCTACCAGGCCGCGCTGCATCCCGACGAAGGCTTTTTAATTGTTTTTTGCCGGTGCTTTTTCAACAGGTTATCGAGGGACCGGTTGAGGCCGAAATAAAAGAACGATACCCTATGGCTTCTGAATATCGGTTTCCCGCACCCGTCTACTGCCAGGCGTTCTCAAGAATGCGGAGCACGTCCTCCTTCTTGGGATTGCGGGGGTTGAAGATGGTGCTTATTTCCTTGAGAGCGTCCGTTGCGATGACATCGAATGCCTCGCGGGAGACTTCCGCCTCCTTCAGTGTCGGAATGCCGATGCGTCGCGACAGGTCGGCGATGGCTGATATTGTCAGTTCCACTGCCTCCTCCGTTGGCATGCCCTGTACGTTCAGACCCATGGAGATGCCGATGTTTCTGATTCTTTCGGAGACGGCGGAAGCGTTGAACCGCATGACATGGGGGAGTACCGCGGCATTGGCGATGCCGTGGGAAAGGCCGCAGTGAACAGTGAGGGGATGTGAGATGGAGTGGGCCAGGCCGAGGATTGCCGAGTTGTATGCGAAACCCGCCAGCATGCTTCCCAGAAGCATGCCGGTCCTTGCGTCGACATCAGAGCCGTTCACAACCACCTGGGGAAGATTCCGGGTAAGGAGTTCGATCGCTTTCAGCGCATTGATATCGGTCGGCACCGAGGCCGCTACGGAGAGATACGCCTCGATGGCATGGGAAAGCGCTCCCATCCCTGTCTCGGCGGTTAGCGCCGGTGACATGGATGCGGTGAGGAGAGGGTCGATGAGGGCAAACCGCGCTCCCACATTCTGGCCGCCGATTACCATCTTTTTCTTTCTTGCCGAATCGGTGACCACGGTAAAGGACGTTACCTCGCTGGCGGTCCCGGCTGTCGTGGGGATGGCGATGACGGGAGGCCCCGCGGTCTTTACAAGGTTTATTCCCTCGTACTGGGTAATGGGTGATTCATTGGACATCAGTATGGCAACTGCCTTGCCGGCGTCGATGGCGCTGCCGCCGCCGACGGCAACGATCGCTTCAACCTGTGCTTCCCGCGCCAGCCGGGCGCATTCCTCGATGTCGACGTCGGTGGGATTTGCCGTAATGCTATCCCATTCCGTTATTTCCAGGTTGGCTGCTTTCAGGGATGCGGCGATTGCGTCGGCGATGCCGGACTTTTTCACACCGCTGTCGTAGATGCTGAGCACTTTTTTCACTTCCAGCCCCAGCACCAGGTGTCCCACGGTTTTCGAGCTTCCCGGTGCGAAAGCTATGGAACTGGGGAGAGAGAATTGGAAATGCATGGTAGATGCCTCCTGTCCAAATTTATATTCACGCACAATTGAATACAAATAAAAAAACAACGTCATACGGTCGGTGAATGATACCCTCAACAGCCAGCAGTTTCAACGATTTTCCGGAGCCGGGGAGTGTTTATGACACGTTTGGAAGGGCAAGAAGGGGCGGGATCGCGTGATCATGCCGCAGATGGTGAACTTTTCCCCCCATTGACCGATTCATTTTCCTGTTGACATTCGCTGTATCCATAATTAGAATCAGCGGCTGTTCGCCGGTATCTATCGGAAAGAAGCAGGGAATCGGACAAATCCATGCTCCGGTTGCCCGAAAACGGCGATAGTGTTCTTTTTAGTGAAAGTAAACTTCCTTCCGTGCGCAGGTCTGTGTCGAACGGAGCGATGCCGTGAGCCGACACGATTTTCTCTCCACTATCCAGTCTCAAAGGAAAATGATGTGCACAAGGGGAACCGTTTCATCCCGCGCGTGCCGATGGGCGGTTACGCCGCGGTTTGAAGTACAAGGACCCAAATTTGGGGAACCAACATCGAAAGGAGAAGGCAGACAATGAGTGCACCACTTCCGTTCAAAAAAGGAAACGTAGTAAAGTACGCAACCGGTTATTGCGCAAACGTCATGAACGTGCTCCCCAACGGGATTATCGTTGATCAGGACAACGCAGGCAATTCCGGTATGTACAAGATTGAAATCGATCCCGATAACGTTGCCGCTGCTGGCCTGACGGTTATCAGGTAATCGACTTTTATTGAAGCTTCTCACAAGCATGCTGGTAGTGGTTCTTCCCCGGTGAAGAGAGCAAAAGCGCTATCCATGACAGCGCTGCATGAAGCCGAATGAAAGGCCCCGGGTTACCGCGGCCTTGACATAGACGTACCGTACAGCCATACCGGACCGAAACACCTGAGTCGATTTTTTCCTATGACACCGCCGCTGCCCTCCGCCTTTTCATGGAGGTCGTCTCAGGCTCATGAACAGTGTGGTTGCGATACACAGACAGCCCCCCGGCGGATATGCCGTGGGGCTTTTTTTTGAGCGAGTTCGCGAGTCCCTCGGAATTCCTTGCCGAAATCCCCTTTCACGCCATCTTCGACTATCCCTCCCGGATTCCCCGTTTCGGGAAAGCCCTGCGACCAGCCTATGTCACCGCCTTTTCGTTTATGAAGCGGACAAAATCATTGAGCGTCCTGAGTTTTGCCGCGCTGGTGTCTGAAATATCCACACCGAATTTTTTCTCCACGGCGATGGCCAGCGCCGGAAAATCAATGGAGTCAATCCCTTGGGTAAGGAGCGGCGCATCGGGATCGATAGCGTCGATAATCTCCCTTTCGATTCCGATTTCGTCCATGAGGGCACATATATCCATCAGCTGAAGTGGCATTTCCCGTCTCCTTTCGTTTGCGGTCTCCGTTGTCAGCCGCATTGCCTCAACAGAAAACGTTGGACCTTGCCGGTAGCGGTTTTGGGCAACTCATCGACCCATTCGACCTGAACCGGACACATGTAGGCAGGGAGTTTCCCGGCGACAAAACGCCGCAGTTCCCTTTCCAGTTTCGGACCCGGTTCATAGCCGGGATTCAGGACCGCAAAGGCGATGGGGCGGACCAGGTGCTCCACCTTCCTCCTGCTGACCGCGCATTCCATCACCGCAGGGTGTTCAAGCAGCGTCGATTCTATCCGGACAGGGGAAACCCAATGGGCGTCCACCTTGAAGAGATCGTCGCCGCGGCCCTGGTAGAAGAAGAAACCGTCCTCTTCGAGGAAGATGTCTCCCGTGCGCAACCAGCCGCCCTGGAGCATCGTTTCCGCGCTTTTTTCCGGGCTGTTCCAGTAGAAGGGGGCGATGCTGGGCCCCCGCAGGAGAAGGTGGCCGGGGGTTCCCGGAGGGATGGAACGTCCCTCGTCATCGACGAGGCGCACCTCGAAGGGGGGGACAAGGATCCCTGCCGACCCGGGACGCACCGCGCCTGGGCGGTTGGAGATATAAATGTGGAGGGCCTCCGTGGAACCGATTCCGTCAAGGATCTCGATCCCGGTCGTCTCGGTCCATTCGCGGCATAAAGGCGCGGGAAGCGATTCTCCCGCTGAGACGCAAAGCCGGAGGGACGAGAGCGCATTCCGGTCGTCCATGGTCTTGAGGAGCATGGTGTATGCAACGGGGACACCGAAAAGAATGGTCACGCTGTGCCGTGAGATGAGGCGGAGGACCTCGGCCGAATCGGGTTTGCCCGGGAACAGCACTACTGTTGCGCCGAAGCGGAGCGGGAAGGAAAAGCTGTTCCCCAGCCCGTACGCGAAGAAGAGCTTGCTGGCGGAAAAGACGACGTCCCGCTCGCTCATGGCGAGGACCGATCCCGCAAAGGCGTCGGCTGTTGAAAGGAAATCCCCGTGCCGGTGCGGGACACCTTTGGGCGTGCCGGTGCTGCCCGAACTGTAGAGGAGCAGGGCGATGTCGTCGGGGGACGGCGTATGGGAAGGAAACCCCGCCTGCGCGGATGAAAGCCTCCCCGCGAATTCGGGGTCGTCGAGCAGCAGGGTCAGGCCTGGACGTTTCGATTGAGCCTGAAGCGCCGCCGTGGCGGTCGTCTCGGTAACAAGCGCCGATGCCCCGGCGTCGCGAAAGATGAAATCATAGTCGTCCACGCCGAGGCCGGGATTGAGCAGCACCGCAACAGCACCGGCTTTCAGGCATCCCAGCAGCGCAAAGAAATATTCCGGGGAATCATTGGCGACTATCGCCACCCGATCGCCGGCGGAGATGCACGAAGTACACAGGAGGGACCCGAAGCGGCTCGATTGTTCATCAAGCCGTCGATAGCTGACCGTCCGTTCGCCGGTAATGATCGCCACCTTGTCCGGGTGACGCTCGAGGTTCGGTTTCAGGAGGGCGAGGGCGGCGTTCGGCGAAAGGCTCATGGAATAGGGCTCCCTTTCCGATAACAGTTGTGTTTTTATATTCGCGGCCCTCACAATTGTCAACGGTATTTGAATCGTGGAACGGGTTGATCGACAGTGGCCGGAAGAGCAAGAACAAACCGGGATACATCTCCTTTTCTTCGAGCGAATTACCCTGAAAACGGCAGTTGGAGTCGTCCGAAGAGAACGAAGGATGACTTCAACTGCCGGATCCATATTCACAGTGATTGCAGGGCTTCGCCCAATTCATTCACCGTATACGGCTTCGCCACTTTGGCCGAGAATCCGTAGTCCCCGAAACGGGCGAGTATCGGGTCATTGTTGTAGCCGCTGGAGACGATTCCCTTCGCGCCGGGATCGATTTCAAGAAGCGCTTTCATCAATTCCTTGCCGCCCATGCGGCCCGGAACCGTCAAGTCCATGATAACCGCGGCATAGGGTTCTCCTCGGTCATGTGCCCCCCGAAAGAGAGGCACCGCCGATTCTCCGTCGTTGCACACGTCAACGACATAACCGAGATTGTCCAGGATTTCCCGTGCAAGTACCCTGATCATCTCTTCGTCATCCATGACCAGGATCCTTCCCGCTTTCCCGGACTGACCCTCGATGCATTCCGGGGCCGGTGCCGGCACGTTCATGCTGTCGGATACAGGCAGATACAGGTGAAATACCGTTCCCACACCGAGGGTTGTCTCCACGGACAGATGCCCCTGATGTTGTTTCATGATGGAGTAGACCGTTGCCAGCCCCAGGCCGCTTCCATTCTCTTTGGTGGTGAAATAGGGATCAAAGATGCGCGGCAGGTTTTCTTCCATTATGCCGCTTCCCTCGTCACGTACCGAGATACGGATATACCTCCCTTCCCGCAGAGGAAGAGAGTCTGCCTCACTCACGGTAACATTTTCACCCCCTACGCTGATGATGCCGCCGTCAGGCATGGCCTGGGCCGCATTGATGAACAGGTTGGCCGCAACCTGACTCATCTGCCCTTCATCGATTTCCACCGCCCAGAGATCGACCGGAAGGGAAAACTCGCACCTGGCAGTGGAGCCCCTCAAAACGAAGCTGGCGGAATCAATCAGGATCTGAGCGATGGATGCCTCCTTCTTGACAGGAGCCCCTCCCCTGGAAAAAGTCAGCAACTGCAGGGTCAAGCCTGCTGCCCGTTCACACGCCTTTTCAGCCTCATCCAGCCGTGCGTATGCCTTTGTCTCGGGATCCGCGTACATTTTCGCCAGGGAGATGTTCCCCAAGATGCCTGTGAGAAGATTATTGAAGTCGTGGGCAATACCTCCGGCAAGCACCCCCAGGGATTCGAGCTTGTGTGCCTTCAGAATTTCCTGCTCCATTTTCTTCCGCTCGCTGACATCCCGGATATGCTCCGCCACCATGAGCACGTCTCCATGGTCATCGAAGATGGGAACCGCTCGGATCTCCAGGTGGCCTATCCGTTCATCGTACTTTTCCGCAAGAACCGGTTTCCCTGTCCTGAAAACTTCCGTGGCGGTGCAGGGCTCCCACGGTTTTCCGTGGTCGGCGACGAGTCCCTCCAGGCAGCACTTCTTCGGTTGCCGTATCTCCGGGGGCGCGTATTCATAACCGACGATCCGGTTTGAATGAACCGTCCGCAACTCCCTGTCGAGAACGACAAGGTGGTCCGGGTTCGCCCCAAAGATTTTGTTGAGTATCTTCTGGGAGTTCCTGAGCTCTTCTTCTGCCTGGAGGCGTTTCCCGATGTCGTCGATCAACTCCTCATTAACCTCAGCCAACCGCAGATTCATGTCCGAAAGCCGCACGTTAAGGTCTGACAGCTCCCGTGTCCGCTCTTCGACTTTTATCGTAAGCACGTCACGGGCGCTCTTCAACAGCCGCTCAGTCTTTCTCCTTTGTCCGATGATGAAAAGGAGGATGAAGACGAGGCCCCCAAGGCCAAAAATTGCGGCAAGGGTCGCCCAGACAATTTCCTTCCTTATCTTATGGAAGGATTCCGGCTCGTTGATGAGGATGCTTCCCCCGGGCAGAAGGCTTTTGCTGATGCGAAAACGCTCCAGCTGACGGTAGTCGAACATGTAGCGAGAAGGATTCCGGTACACGATGGGGATTTTCTCAACCGGTTCCCCGTTCAGGATGCGCAGGCCCATTTTCCCCGCTTTCATCCCCTGATCGTACCCGCTGGTCAGCTTGCCGCCCACCATGCCGTACCCGAGGTTGAAATCCCATGCCCCAAAGACGGGGACCTTCGCATGCCGAGAAATACGGGATATGCTTTCGCTGTTTTCGTAGAATTTCGAGGCGGGATCGCCATAAAAATATGTGTAGAAAATCAGGGTGTCCCGAGGAAGGACGGAAACGTCCCGTATGATTCCATCCAGGTCGGTTTTGTTTTCAAAGGTGAAGCTCACTTTTTCCCGGTAGAGGGGCGCCAGCTTTTCTATTTCCGCCCGGACCTTTGTTCCCGCGGTTCCATTGTCGTTGATTACCAGGATGCCCTTCGTGCGCGGATGCAACTTCAGAGCAAGATCGAAGGTTTCCCGCAAGTCCGCGGTTTCGCTCACTCCGGTAAAGAGCCGTTTGCCCCGCAGGTCTTCGGGTGCGAAGTAGTTGACGCCGCAAAAAACCGTGGGCACGCGTCCGAACAGATCATCGCGATGGTCTCTCAAAAACACGAAGGCGTCGGTGTCGGAACAGACTATCAGCGCAAAACGGGTTTTCGAGTATTTGATTTTCAGGAGCCGGAACAGTTGATCATAATAGCGATCGCCATTCGCCCATTTCGTATTCATGTATTCAATGTATACCCTGGTTTCCCCGCTCACGGGATCCAGCGCCGAAAAAACGCCACGGGTGATATCGTCGGTCCACTTGAACCCCTGATGGTAGGAGTTGAGGATGAGGACGTTTTTTCTGTCTTCCGCCCTGGCGTCGGATATGATGACGGTCGTGAGAATGAGGAGCAGGGAGAAAAGGAACCGGCTCGCACGATGAAGAATGGAGGCGTTTCTCTTTTTACCTGTCTTTTTCGCAGCGTGTACAGATGGTACCGTGGTGGGAACAGCCTTGAAATGCATCGATACTCCACATAGTATTTTCGTTTCCGTGCAAGCGTCACAAAAAACGTCGCACCGGTACAGGGCGCGCGATCATGCCCTACCTTCCTATCGGCGGAGCGATGCATTTCTTTAATATAACGCATGGGAATTGTATATACTTCACAAGGGTTTTTTCGGAAGGTGTCCCTGTCTGTGCAGGCGCAGGGCGGGTCACGGGGAGGCTTCGGGAAAAATTTCGAATTCAGGTTCGGAGAAAATGTCCATGCTGAGAGGCATGCTCACGGGCAGGGCGTTTCCCGCTTCATTTTGATTCTTTACCATAAGCAGGGGGCAAAACCAGGCAATCCGGTTCTTGCCGGATATTTTGGCGTTATAGAGGGCCGTATCGGCCGAGTGCAGCAGGTCGTCGAAGCCGCTGAAATAATCCGGCAGGCACCCGGCAATACCCATGCTCACCGTCACCATTCCCAAGGCAGAGCCCTTGTGGGGGATATTCAGGCCGGTGATGGCACGCATCATGCGTTTGGCGGTGGACAGGACACCTTTCCGTTCCGTCATCGGCAGGAGCACGCAGAATTCCTCTCCACCAAAACGGGCGACCAAATCGGTCGGCCTCCTGGCGGTTGCTTCCAGGGCAGCGGCGACGCGGCGGAGGCAGTCGTCGCCGGCCAGGTGGCCATACGTGTCGTTGAAGGATTTGAACCAGTCGATATCAATCATGATAACCGACAACGGAAGACCGGACCGCGCCTGCAGCTTCCACTCCCGAGAGAGAGACGCCTCCAGGAATCTGCGGTTGGCGATATTGGTGAGAGGATCAACAAAGGAAAGCCGCTGAAGCCGTTCGTTGGACTCCATGAGCTCCCTTTTCTGCTCAAAAATGCATGCGTTGTTGCGGAAGCTCCGCAGGCGCATGACATACGCCGCTTGCGACATGACGAAGGCAAGCAGGGTGGCGATACACCCATTCACCAGCGGTGACAGGAGAAGCCGGTGGTCCGGCTGACTCTCCACGGCGGAGAGGATGAACAGAGTCAACCCCAGCCCGAAGGTCAGGGCGCTCCTGCGGGTTCCCTGCACCAGGAATGCGGCAATGGCAAACACGGTTATCAGGTACGGCTCGATTCCCGGCCGAATCGCAAGCAATGCGCCGGTAAAGAGGGAAACCCAGGAGAGAGAGACCCCTATGAAAGCTGCGTCCCAGGCACGGTGCCGGCAAGAAATATCCGTCGTCGGGCGCCTGCCGGCAATGAGAAATGCCAGGAGAAAAACCGTCAGGAGAGCGCGGGCAAAGATTGCCGCGATGGTGAGGTTCATGGATCCGATACTGCCGTCCATGACAAGAAAATCAACCGCCATCAGGATGACGGAAACCCCAATCATCAGGAGCGCGAGGATTCTCTCTCGGTGGAGATTGGCATACGTTACCGCATCATGAAAAGCGTGGGCTTCGGCTGTTGTCGGTTTCGGGAAACATGCTTCCCGGATATGGGAAAAAGTCATGGTATTCCTGTCGATTACCATGGCCTGAGTGAGGGAGTCCGGCAGCATGGTATACATCGGTTCATTATAAGAAACACAGGATACCACCGAACACCGGAACGTCAAGTTTCCGGTCACATTCTTTCCGTCCGGGTCTGCCCGCCTCGAAAAGCCTCCTCCGCTTCATTCCGCACAACCTCTTCCATGCCCCCATACTTTGGCGAAAAATGAAACGGCAACAGCCGCGCGGCCCCCGCCTCCCTGGCCAGCAACCCAGCCTGCCTGGCCGTGAGATGATGCTTTTCCCCAGCCCGATCCCGGTTTTCATGGAGAAACATGGCCTCGATGAACAGGTAATCGGAACCGCGGGCAAGGTCTTTGATACGGGCGGCGTTTTCCTCGCTGCAGACCGCGTCGGTCACGTAGGTTATCTTCTGTCCCTGTACGATGCGAAGCAGGTCCTCCTTCAGGGTTCCGAGGGGCAGGAAGCGCTCCCGGACCTCCCCCTCCTCCCGCCACCAGACCCGGAACAGGGCGTCATCGGGATCTCCCCGGAGCACGGCCGTTTTCAGTCCGGTCAGCCACGGCCCCACCGGGAATCCCTGCTCCTGCAGGCGGTTTTTCATGATGTTCACATGGTTCTTCTCTTCCAGGGAGAAGGAAAGGCAGGGTATACCGTGGTCCAGGACCTCGCTCCGGACACGAAAGGTCTCCTCGTCCAGGAGGATCCCCTCATCAACCTCTGTCACACTTTCCGTTTCCCGGGAGAACCTGTTCCTGCAGCGGAAAACCGCGGAACGGATCCGGCATCCGTCGAACTCCGCCGCAGTGATAACGAAGTCAGCTGTGAACTTTTCCACCAGGTTCCATGTATAGGAGGCGAGTCGGTGCTCCACCCGTTCGATAAAGCCGGGCGGACCGAAGAGGTGCAGACGCTTGTCCCGGGCCAGAAGGATCCGCAGTATTCGATCGAAACCGGCGAAGTGATCCATGTGGGTATGGGAGACAAAGGCATGGCTGATGCGCAGGATCTTGCGCGGCGGAAGAGCATGCAGGTCTCCCAGGTCGAAGAGGATGGCCCTTTTTTCGAACAGGAAGTCGATATACAGGGCCGGGTCGTCGAAGGGTCCGTTAACCAATAATGGGTGGAAAAGGGGTTTCATGGTTTCGCTCCTCGGAATGGAGGATTTCTTTTCCAAGTATACTCCATCCTTGCGGCGTGGAAGCTCCCGCTTCCCTATCGCGCAGTGCGGCCTTCGAATCGGGAAGACCGCATCCGGGACTTTGATTGAAGGGACACTTCTCCTTTGACTTGAAACAGATAATGAATATATATTCGGTTTGAAAAAATCAATCATCAAGAATGCCGGTGATATGAAATGAAGATCGTTCAATTGATAAGGGGATGCCTGACACCGGACAGCCATTGCGGCATCCCCGTGACCACCTGTCCGTGAAGGGGCTGATGCGGGAGGATGAAGTTTGTTCCTTCAAAAGGATCTTTCTATGAAAAGCCTTATAATTCTTGCTTTCCTTCTTTTTTGCATAACTCCCACCTTTGCCGCCGACATCAGCGAAGCGGGTGTGAAAGCCTTTCTTGAGAACTGGCTGTCGGCCCAGAACAGAGGCGCTTTCGCGGACTATGCCGATCTGTATGCCGGACGGTTCCTCGGCATCAAGCGTTCGGGGGAACGCACGCACAGGTATAACCGTCAAGCGTGGCTGAAAGACATAAAGCGGATGTTCAGGGATCCCATGACCGTAAGCGCGGATGCCATACGGATCCGGACCTCGGAAACAAGCGCCGTCATACGATTTGATCGAACCTGTGAAAACGCCCGTTTCAAGGATAGGGGCGGCAAACAGCTGTTTCTGATCCTGGAAAACAACCGACTCGGGATCGCCCGGGAAGAGATGCTCGACTCCAGAGTGCTGGTCGGCAAAGGAATGGTGCTGGATTCGACCAACTTCCCGTTCGCCTTTGCCATGAAAGAAGGGATCGTGATCCCGGACGGCGATGTGAAAGCCGATCCCGGCAAGCTGAGACTTCACGTTTCCGGCATTGTCTACAGTGTAACGGCCCCTGTTGATACAGCCCTTTTGCCTGCCTCGACCCGCTCCCTCCGCGGCATGCCGGTTCGCCTGTACGGATCGGAGGGGATGTGTGAATCGAAAATCAACGGATTTGCCCTCGTAAGCAAAAAAATACCGCATTTTGGGGAGATACAGCGCTGGAAGGAAGAGAAGACCCCGCGCGGGAAAATCGCAGTAAATATTTGCGACGAAGGACTGCATCACCTTGTGGCCACAACGGAGAAGTGCTCGGGTGATTTCGCGAAAGATGCGAGACTTCCCGAATCACCGGTACTCATGGGCAGGAAGGCTGACAGGAAGACCGCCGCCATTTCCCGTTCCGCTTTCAAGGCATTGCCGTCGTACCGGAAAGACATCAAACCGTATATCAAGGACAGCTACGTAGAAAGCATCCGAACGTTCGAAATCCCTCATCAAGACAAAACCACAACCTGGGTTTCCATGTACGCCATGGCAGGGATCCCTTTCTGTGGCCAGGAAGGGGACATTCTGGCCGTGTTATGGAGGATTGAAGCTGATGCCGAAGGCAGGCCACGCCTGAAGTTCGTCCAGTATCTCAGCGAGGACGTCGAGTATGCTACGGATATTGATAACGATGGCTTTCCGGAGTTTATCGCCAGGGATGCGCTTGTGAAGACTGATTTTGAAATTGTCAGAACGGATGGCGGTAAAAAACGGGATATGAAGTTCAAAGGCAGCATAGACTATGATTGTCCTTGCTGACGCAAACTGTCGGAAGTTCCGTCAAAGGATGATCCGAAAGAGAAGTTGATACAAGACCGTAATAGGCCTCTTCCGCAGAATCTGTGGAAAAATGGGTGATTGTCTCAGCCGGAAATATCGAATACCGGGGAAAGCCGACCGTTATCGCCACACTCCTCGATATCACCGAGGCCAAACAGGCCGAAGAGATGATCAGCACCGCTCTTGCGGAAAAAGTGATCCTCCTGAAGGAAATTGCTTTTGAGGGATCATGACCACCGGCGTACGCGGTGAAACCTCCTCCCATCCAGCCCTCAGAATACGATGCCGTCATCTCCCAAGGTAAATGTGACGCCCTCCATATCGGAATCCACCAGGAACGACTTTTCTCCGATACGGATCCTGGCCCCGCAGTAAACCTGGCGTTCCGCCTTGATGCAGGCGTTGTCGGGCAGTTCAAACCTCTTTTTCAGCCTTTTTAATTGTCCCGTTACTTCCCTGATTTCCGTCTGCAGACGGAGTATGGCGTTTTCTTTCTCTTGTACGGCGTCAGGCGTGCTCCTGTTCGGGTTTTCCCGAAAATACTCCAGTGCCTTGCACGTTTCCGCCAGTTCTCTTTCCTTGCAGTGCAGCAGTTGTTTTGCCGCAACGAATTTATCTTGGACCGACGGGTCGGCGCCGACTTCCAGCACTGTGCCGGTACCTGCCCGTGACCCGATGGTGATTGTTTCGATTTTCGATCCGGCTCGGCATACCGAGTTTATGATGCGGCCTTTGCTCGACCCCGGCTCGCCAACCAGTATGCTGTTGACCGCATTCAGCTCGCTTTTCATGACAAACTCACGGATTACAATATCGGCATCCGAGGAGATAACGGCGTTTTCCACGAAGAGAGCCTTTACGGAGCCTTCAGCCCGAACCGTGGCTGCGGACGGATTCAGTTCGTCGTCGCCGGTTCTGGGCTCGCCGTGGCCGATTATCGCACCCCTGACTTCCACGGCGCCTCCGGCCTCGACGTGCGCGGCTTCCACCATGCCTCCGATAACGATATCGGCCGTGGCTTTTACATGCATCCCCGGTTTCACGTCTCCGGTTATCTTGAGCGTTCCGTCGATATCCACGTTGCCGGTGGATAGGTCCACATCCTGTATGGTAATGACCGGCTCCACATTGACACCGTCGGGCAGAAGAAACGGTTGGCCGGATAGTGCCGCGACCAGCAGATCGGGATCGTCACCGTGGATTTCGGTTCCATGCAATGCCGTAGAAAACCGGATGTCACTTCCCTTTGGAGCAGGTACCGGGGAGCCGAGGATGTTCGTGCCCGGCCTCCCTTCGGTGGGCGGCACCCTACGCATCAACGGGTCTCTCCGCTTGACCGTAATGAAGTTGCCTATGTCGCGGTAGTCGATTGTTTCCGAATCATCGGAATCAAGGCGGTTTGTTTTGATCTCACGGATCAGGCTGATGAACCGGGCGTCATCCCCCTGTACCGGGGGAACGCCTTCAGCGATCACTTTGTTCCTGGCGTATCCTTTTCCGACAGCGGATTGAATCGTGTCTTCGATGACCCCGAAAGCTATTCCCTTCTCCCGCATTTCGGCGTGAATCTGATCCGCGGAAACCGGCTTTCCGCCGTACGCAGGCGTCATGGTCAATTGAGCGCTCATACGGTCCGCGTCAATATGGATGGAAAAAGCGCCGTCACGGCGTTCTCCGATGACAAGAGTGAATGCCGACCCTGAATTGTATTCTCTCACCATCTTGTCGGCGGCATCGGAGAAGATAAACAGGTCAGCGAACCCCTTTTCGACGAGGAGCTGATTCACCCGCTCCCTATCGATGGGTGTGACAGGCGGCTTCGGCGTACACGAAGCCAGCAGCTTTTTCCCGTCCTTGCTCATGAGAAAGGTTAGCCCGGTGTCCGGTGCGTATTTTTCCGTCATCTTCGACCCCGATAGGCACCTGCAACGCGCGTCATTCTTGCCGCTGCCCGTTGCAAGGGATTCCGTGTCCTAATAGATTCAGTTGCTGCCTACTGTATCGGATTTTTTTAGCCAAACTTTAATTTCGGCGTGCTCGACAGATTTTGAAAGTGACGGGGGACATCCCATTGATGTATGCTTTTCCATGCCGGAGTAAGGAAGGCAAACAATTGGGCAAACTATTTTCAGGTCGGGCCACACGTTTATCGAGGGAGTCGGAATGAAAAATCATGCCATTCTTTTTCTCGTGTTTCTGTTCATCGGGTGGTCTGTTCCTCTGCCTGCACCTTCGCACGCCATGGACACCACGGAGCAGCTTGTCCTGGGAAACCACGTTCTGACCCTCCAGTGGCTTCGAAACAACAACGGCATCGGCAAGGCCAGGATCTACAAGAAGAATGGGACGATTCACATCGACGGCTATCAGTCGGAAAGATACGAGGGTGAACTGAATTTCATGTCCGTCCAGGGGACTCTCAGGATAGTCGGTCCAAAGGAGTTGGAGTTCACGGGAAAGATAGTGACCAGAATAAACTACATCAATTCCGGCATTCCCCATGAGCGCAACGGCACGTTTCAGCTAAAGGCTCGGGGTGCTCGGAAATACTGGCGCATGCAGTATATGACCCAGCCGGACGGCGAGCACCGGGTTACGGATTATATCGATATCTTCTTCGAGAAGTTCAGGCAGAACTGATTCCTGCCCGCAGGGACCGCCTCTCTCGTGCCGCCGGTCTGAACAGCGCTCTTTGCAGCGGAAGTACATCCACTGAAACACCCGGGAAATGCTGACACACTTTTCCCTGAAAATACTTTTGTCACTACCATCGGAAGAAGGGGGAACCGTCATGACCTTGACCGCTGAACTTGTTGCATGGACCTGGGAACGGAAGTGCCTGAAGGCGGTGGAGTCCCTGGAAAAGAACGGTTTTACCGCAGTCTACTGCAGGACGTCGCGGGAGGCGGCCGACTATATCCTTGCCGAGGCGGAAGACGCCCGTTCCGTCGGGTTCGGCGGTTCCATGAGCGTCAAGGACCTTGAGGTCGAACCCCGCCTCCTGGAGCGCGGGAAGGAGATCCTGAACCACGGCGCGCCCTGTCTCTCCTTCGAGGAGCGGATGGATATCAGGCGACGCCAGCTCACCTGCGACCTGTTCCTTTCCGGCACCAATGCCCTCACCCTGTCCGGATTGCTGGTGAATATCGACGGCATCGGCAACCGGGTCGCCTCCATGATCTTCGGTCCGGGGAAAGTCATCGTGGTGGCCGGACGGAACAAGCTGGTTGACGGCGACGTGGCAGCGGCAATCGCCAGGGCGAAAAACTGGGCGTCGCCTCCCAATGCCCGGCGGCTGAATTTCCGGACTCCCTGTGCAGAAACAGGATTCTGCTGCGACTGCTCCACGCCGGAGCGGATATGCATGGCCGTTACCGTGCTGGAGCGCAAGCCCAAGTATACCGACCTGCGCGTCCTGGTGGTAAACGAGGATCTCGGTTTCTGAAGGGATGCTCTTCAGGGCGTTTCTCGATATCCTCTTTCCTCCTCTCTGCCATGTGTGCAGGGCGCATGTGCCGGGAAACGAGGAGATTCATATCTGCCCAGCCTGTCGGGAGAAGATTGCGCCGATCGCCTCCCCACTGTGCCCGGTGTGCGGTGTCCCTTTTGCCACCGAAAACGGCATCGACCACCCCTGCGGGCCGTGCCTGGCGCATCGCCCGCCGTTTGCCCGGGCACGGTCCGCGACGGTATTCCACGGCACGGTGCAGGAACTTGTCCACCGCTTCAAGTACGGCGGGAAGATGCACCTGGCCCGCCCCCTGGGTCTTCTCACCGCCCGTGCCCTTGCCGGCTTCGCACGGGAGGCCGTTCCCGACTGCATCGTGCCGGTCCCCCTCCACAACAGGCGCCTCCGGGAACGGGGGTTCAACCAGTCCCAACTCCTGGGCCGCATGCTTGCCAAACGCTGGTCCATTCCCCTGTCGGTCAACAATCTGCGCCGCATCCGTTGGACCGAGCCGCAGGTCGGCCTTTCCTCTTCCGAGAGGGAGCGGAACGTGCGCGGCGCCTTCGCGATCGCCGATCCCTCGCGCATCAGGGAGAAGCGCGTTTTGCTGGTGGACGACGTTTACACCACCGGCAGCACCGTCGCGGAATGCGCCCGTACCCTTGCGCGCGCCGGGGCGGCGGAGGTGTTCGTCATTACCGTTGCCCGTGCGATCCCATATGGCTGACACGATTCTTGAATTTCTTCTTTATGTGCTTGACTTGGCCGGGAGTACCGGTTTACTTTAGGGAACGCTAATCATGATTCCCGCTGCGGCGGACATGGCGGCTAGGTTCATAAGCATCGAGGTTGGATAGCCAGGAGTAACCTGCTATAGTGAATTTGTACGGAAAAGCACTGTGCAACCAGGGTATCGACAAAGAAGCGTTTCCCCGTAAACCGGTGCACACCTGAAACGGGCGCTTTCAGGAGGAACCAACCATGAAAAAGCTTGTTGCATGCACGGCAGCCGTCTGCCTCCTTGCCCCCCTTATCGCGTACGGGGCCGAGATGCCGGTGGGCAGTATCAAGACGGTGCAGGGCACGGCATCCATCATCAGGAACCGTACCCCCATTGACACAAAGGCCGGCGCCAGGGTTTTCCGCAACGATTCCCTGAAGACCGGAGCCGACGGATCCCTGGCCATGGTTTTCCGTGACGACACCCGCCTTTCCATCGGCCCTGACAGCGAGGTGGCCATCGAAGAGTTCCTCTTTTCCCCGGCCCAGGGGAAGCTGTCGTTCATCACCCGCCTGCTCAGGGGAACCGCGGCCTGCATGACCGGCATTATCGGCAAATTGTCGCCTGAATCGGTCCGGTTTGAGACACCGGTGGCAAACATCGGCATCCGCGGCACCGCGTTCGCGGTAAAGGTCGATGACCCCGGCAGGTAGGCCGGAGCTTGCGGATCTCGCCACAGAGCGGCGCTTCACCGGAATCGGACCGGGAACGCCGGGAGAGGTATCCCCATGAGAAGCATCAGCATAGCGCTTTTCCTCGCCCATGCCCTTCTGCTGCTGGCCTCCTGCGCGGGAGAGAGGAACGTTGTCGTTCTGTTGCCCGATTCAGACGGTAAAACCGGAAGCATTGTGGTATCCAACCAGGCCGGATCCCGGATCTTGAGCGAACAGAAACAGGCCACCATTATTTCCTCACCGACAACCTCGCCCACTACGCCGGCGCCCATGGATGACGAAGCCATCCGGAAAAACTTCGGTGAGGCGCTGGCCGTGCTCCCCCCTCCGCCGATCCATTTTATCCTGTATTTCAAGACGGATTCCACCGACCTGACGGATGAATCCAGGAGGCTGCTGGCCAAGGTGCTCCCCGCAACGGTGGACCGCAAGTCCACGGATGTCAGTGTCGTTGGCCATACCGATCGGGTCGGCGCACGGGAGTACAACTACAACCTGGGATTGGAGCGCGCCCTGCTTGTCAGGAAGATGCTCGTCTACCTCGGCATCGAACAGGGGCTCATCGAGGTCACCTCCCACGGCGAGGACAATCCGCTGGTAAAGACTGCGGACGAGGTACAGGAACCCCGCAACCGGCGGGTAGAAGTTGTCGTGCGCTGAGACTCCAACGCTTCACAACGCGGGCGTCCCAGGCAGGGCAACGGTCAGGGAACGCCTTCGGAAGAATCCATCCGGCACATCCGGATGAGCCACAACTCGGTTTCCAATCCGGAGAAGAGGAAGGAATAGGGCACCATGACGTTCCTGGCGGTACGGGCTGCGCTTCTCGCAAAGCCGAAAACAATGCGCGGCTGGATCTTCCTCTCCGGCGTCTGCGCAACACTCCTGGTTTCCTTGCTCACCATCCGGCAGCCCGTCTTTTTCCGCTTTCTCGATTCCAAGGTCTATGACACCCTCCTCCGCTCGGAATACTCCGGCAGAGGACATGCTCCGGACAATCCCGTTATCGTGGACATCGATGAACAAAGTCTCGCCCGGTTCGGCCAGTGGCCGTGGCCGCGGTACCGGGTAGGGCTTCTTGTCAGGAAGATCCAGGAACAGGGCGCGGCGGGCATCTGTCTCGACATGTTCTTCCCCGAGGCCGACCGCACTTCTTTGAACGTCGTCCAGGAGGATATCAGGAGAGAATACGGCATGCAGCTGGATCTGCGGGCGATTCCCGCGCATCTGGCGGACAACGACGCGATCTTTTCCGAGATCCTTGCGAAAGGCCCCTTTGTTCTATCCTATGACTTCCTTTTCTCCGGGGAGGGGACGACCCGTGGCGAATGCCCCCTCCATCCGCTGCAGACGGCGATCATGGGAAAACCGGGAGCGCCCGCTACGCCGGCGGGCCTGTTTCAGGCCACAGGCGCCGTGTGCAGCGTGCCGGCCCTGAGCAAAGCCGCTCCCGCTTCCGGCTTTTTCAATGTGATTCCGGACGCCGACGGTGTCCTGCGACGCGTGCCGCTTCTGATAGAGTTCAAGGGCAGATTGTATCCGACCCTTGCACTGGCAACGGTTCTTCAATCGGCGGGAACCGGCCGGCCGGTCCTGAAAGTATCGCCGCGGGGGCTGGAGAGTATCGTGGTGGGCGATACCGCCATTCCGGTCGATTCCAAGGCAAATCTGCTGATCCGCTTTCATGAAAAAGGGAAGCATTTCACCACCATCCCTGCCCGGGACTTCCTGCTCGACCGGGTGCCCCGGAACCGCATTGAGGGCAGAATCGTCATCCTTGGTTCCTCGGCCGCGGGCCTGGAAAAGCTGCACGCCACCCCTCTCACGCCGGCGCTTCCCGGCGCCGAGATCCATGCAACCATCATCGACAATATCCTGAAGAAAGAGTTCATCTCGCGCCCGTACTGGGCGCCGGGCATGGAGTTGATGGCGGTGCTCTTCTGCGGCGTAATTTCAGCTCTTCTGATGAGTTGGACCCGTTCAATCCTGGGGCTCTCCCTCATCTCCCTCGTCGGCGTCGGCCTGTGGCTGGCATCCGGATGGATGCTGGGAAGCAGGGGCATCTTTCTATCACCCCTGTTCCCCCTGGTAACCCTGGGATGCAACTTTTCCCTCCTCACCTTCATCAAATACTGGCGGGAGGAGCAGACGGTCAAGACCCGCAACCGGGAACTGGTCGTCATGCAGAACTTCACCATCCAGTGCCTGGCCGCTCTCACCGAAACCCGGGACAGCGAGACAGGGAGGCACATCGAGCGTTGCCAGCACTATGTGAGGATCCTCTGCAACCAGCTGGCAACCAATCCGAAATTCACCGACATCCTGGATGACGAAACCATCGATCTCCTCTATCGCTCCGCCTCTCTCCACGACATCGGCAAGGTGGGCGTTCCCGACAGTATCCTGCTGAAGCCGAGCACGCTGTCGGAGGACGAGTACCGGGAGATGAAGAAGCACACTCTCTACGGTCGTGAAGCCATCGAGAGGGCGGAACATCTCTACGGGAAAGACGTCAAGGATTCGTTCCTCCAGTTCGGGAAGGTAATCGCCTATTCCCACCATGAAAAATGGAACGGTTCCGGTTATCCGGAAGGACTGGCCGGTGAGGACATTCCCCTCTTCGGCAGGATAATGGCGGTCGCGGATGTGTATGACGCGCTCATTTGCAGGCGACGCTACAAGCCGTCCTTCACCCATGAGGAATCGGTCGAGATTATTTCCCGGAACAAGGGGACCCATTTCGATCCGCTGGTGGTGGAAGCCTTCCTTGCGGTCCAGGATGAATTCGGGAACGTCGCCCGGCAACTCCCCGACGAATAGAACGATCGAATAACCGACTGCATTTATCACTTCGCTTCCCGACGAATCGATGGTATTTTATCCTAGATTCGGCAGTTGTAGTCATCCTTCGTTTACTCCGGATGGCCTTCTTCTGCGGCTCCAGGCTCACTTCGCTACAGCCGATGAACTCACCCT
>CALABV010000161.1 GCA_937886325.1 uncultured Geobacter sp. | reverse complement strand
GGACCCGAGTGCTCGACCTCGGCAGCGGTTCGGGGGAGATGCTGTGCACCTGGGCACGCGATTACGGAGTCATCGGCGCCGGCATCGACATGAGCCGGTTGTTCACCGAGCAAGCGAAACTCCGCGCTGAAGAACTCGGCGTCGCCGATCACGTCACGTTCATCCATGGCGATGCCACCGGCTACGTCTCGGACGACAAGGCCGGTGTGGCCGCCTGTGTCGGCGCCACCTGGATCGGCGGGGGAGTCGCCGGCACTATCGAGCTTCTGGCGCGGAGCCTGCGCGCCGGAGGGATCATCCTCATCGGCGAGCCCTACTGGCGGCAGTTACCGCCGACGGAGGATGTTGCCAAGGGGTGTCTTGCCAACTCAATCTCCGACTTTCTCATGCTTCCGGAACTTCTCGCGTCTTTCGGCCACCTTGGCTACGATGTCGTAGAAATGGTTCTAGCTGACCAGGACAGCTGGGACAGATACGAGGCGGCCAAATGGCTCACGATGCGCCGATGGCTTGAAGCCAATCCCGACGACGAGTTAGCCAAAGAGGTTCGAGCCCAACTGACCTCGGAACCCGAGCGCTACGCCTCTTACACGCGTGAATACCTGGGCTGGGGTGTTTTCGCGCTGATGCAGGGGTGATGCGTTGGCGCATCCGGCGGATTGTCAACGGCTGGGCCCAAATAGGGGGCTAAACAATCAACAACATGTCCCGCCAAACCGGATTTTCCTCACAGTGCGGCAAGAAAATTTTTGGGGTTCTCCGAGAAAAGAGGGAAATTGTCCATGGAAAGAATGACGGGCCGGGCGTCGGGAAGGTGTTTCGTGAACGATTCCGGACCTCGTGCGGATTTGACCACAATGGCCACGCAGTTGACAATAGAAGCTTGCTGGTTACACTGCATTGAAAAAGCATAGGAATACCGGTCAACTACAGGAGCATGGGTGCCGCGCCAGGCACGACTTGATGCGCCGGGGGGCTTGGGCTTTTTCTTGAATTCTCTTGTTCTGCTGCGGGAAATCGCGACCGGTCACCCATTACATGAAAGGTTGCCCGGAATGATGTCAACTGGGAAGTCCATCATGTTTCCATGTTTGGGGATATAATGCAGTTCAGTGACGCGTACCTCTTCCTGACTGTCACCTTCTGTGTCCAATGAGTCGAGCCTTTGTAAAAAATGACGCTTCGGATGAGCGGATTCTCGTCCCTTCGCGTACCCCGCTGCCGCCCGGAACCATCAACTATGTCACGCCCAGAGGCATGACGCTGCTGAGGGAGGAGCTCGCGGCGCTTGAGGCTGAGCGCCTGGAGGCGCGGACGAACCGGGGGGGCGGCAACGATGACGAGGAGCGGATTCGCCGTCTGGCGTCCCTGGGGCGCCGTATCGCTGACCTCGGTTGCCGCATTGACAATGCGCGAATCGTTGATCCTCTAGGACAACCTCGCGACGAGGTTCGTTTCGGCGCCACGGTTACGGTGCGGACCCTTTCCGGACGAAATCCGGGGAGGATTCGCCGTATAACCATCGTAGGCGTGGATGAAGCCGACCCTTCGTCGGGTCGCATCTCGTTCATATCGCCGATGGCGTCCATCGTCATCGGGTGTGGTGTCGGGGAAACAGTTTCCATGCGAAGCGGAGAAGGGGAGGAATTGCTGGAGATAGCAGGGATTGAGTATGCGGAGTGAACCACAGCCACTTGCCTGCTTCTGCATCAGGTGGTGCGCGTACGGATAGAATCCACCCTAATTCGCTTTTGCAGTTAAGATGACACCTATTCGTAGGGGCGAACAGCAGTTCGCCCAATCGGGGCGTATGCCATACGCCCCTACATCAGGGTTTTACATGTCATCTTGATTGCAGTCCGGAATAAACAGGGGAGGGGTATGAGATGAGAAAGATAGTCACAGGAGTATTACTCTTCTTATTCGGATGTGTCGGCATCCCTGAAAAGGTAAAGCCCGTTGAGAATTTCAAATTAGAGAGGTATCTGGGCACGTGGTACGAGATCGCGAGGCTGGATCATTCTTTTGAACGGGGCCTGACCCGGGTAACCGCCCAATACAGCATGAGGGACGACGGCGGTGTCAGGGTGGTGAACCGTGGGTACTCTGAAAAAGAGAAGAAGTGGAAACAGGCTGAAGGGAAAGCATACTTCGTTCAGGGGGCAGATACCGGTTACCTGAAAGTTTCCTTCTTCGGGCCTTTTTACGGTTCATATATCATATTCGAGCTTGACCATGAGCATTACCGCTATGCGCTGGTTTGCGGGCCCGACAAATCCTATTTGTGGATTCTCGCCAGAGACCCGGAATTAAACAAAGAGCTGAGGGATGCCCTCATTGCAAAGGCAGCGTCACTCGGCTTTGACACAAGCGGATTGATATTTGTCGATCATCGCTAATCGCCCGGGCGAAACGGAGTTGTCAGTCATTGACAAGTGACAGGGAGAAGAATGAAAGATCAGGGACGGACCTCACATCTTCTTCCGGACCGACAGTCCCCGAAACACCTGTCGTGCGGATATTATGCGGCTGCCGGGAACCGCGCCCGCAGCGCGCTGATCATGGCGGGGCTCAGCTGTTTGTACAATTCCGCATTGTACGATGCGCAGTACGGAACCCCGAGCACCGACCCGTACAAGATGGAGGGATCCGTGTAGTGGGCGCCCGATCCCGGATCGAGGGGATCCCCCCCCTGCGCTCGGGTCGGGTCCATGGCCTCCACGGGAATGCCGTACATCGTCGCATAGTTGGGGTTGTTCAGGGTCAGGTTTGTCTGGATTATCTGCTGTGTCGCGATTGAATAATAGCGCGACAGCGCGGCCGGCGTGCCTTCCCTGACCGCCGGGTCGACATTTGTCGTAACGATTGAAACGGAATAGTCGCTGTTGAGGTAGATTTCGAAGGTGCGGAGCTGCTGGGGAAAGTCGCGTAGCGAGGATGTCTCAACCTGCCAGAAGCCTTTCTCGGGAGCATTGACCGGATCGGGCGATGTGAAGGCCTTCACGGTATTGAGATGACGATGTCCGGCCATCCACATGAGGAGGTTGGGGGTGTTCCGGAGCGTCGCAACCAGCTCCGTCAGGGTCACGGCATTCTGTTCCACGGCATCGGGATCTTTTCCGGATTCCCACCATTCCGTTTCGGAACTGATAAGAGCGACACCGATTGGTATGTGTGCCGCAATAATCATCAGCTGGTTGGCGGCCTGGCCGGCTGCAAGCTCCGCCTGAAGCCAGGCCCAGCGGTTTGCGTCAAGAAAGCCGTGCCCGTGAATGTCGTGGGAGCCGTCGGTTTCCGACTGGGTATTGTCGAGAACGATTACCTTGAGCGGCACATCCGGCTTCGGCAGGAAGCTGTAACAGGCAAAACCGCTCGGCTGGGCGGGATCGACCAGGTTGAAACCATGGCCGACCGGATTGGTAGACGTGGTGAAATATTCCCGGATCCATTCCGTTCTCAGGAGCGAGCGGCGATCGGCATCGGCGGTAACCGTTGGAGGCTTCCCGAACGTCGCGGGATCCCCCGCGTGGATGATTTTGCCGGTGGGAGAAGCGCCGTCGAGTACGCCCATGTAATACCGGGGTGTGTTTTTGAAATTTTCCATGTCGAACATGACGGGGAATGTGCTCAAATCGGAAGAGGGGATGAGCAGTGAATCCGGAACCGACCAGACGGTATCGCTGATGTATGACTCCCGGATGCCGAGTGAAGGGTCCGCGTCCACCGGGAACGAGCCGATGTAAAAGTGGTCGTGGTTGCCGAGAGTCTGGTACCAGGGGATCGATTTGTCGAGGCCCGCGGCCTTGAACGGTTTCTGGAAGGGTATCGTTGCGGCTCCGAGATGGGCGCCGGAACTCGGGGTGATGACCTTGCCGTCGATTACGTCGATATACCACCTGAGTTCGTTGTACGACGTGTTGTTGCAGGTATCGCCCAGGGAGATGCCGAAGTCGAAGGCGTTCTTCCTGTGAAGGGCGTTTACCGTCTGGATGGCGGCGTCGAGGACGTGGGTCGTGCACATCATGACCGGAGAATAGATGGAAGTGTTCGGCCCGGAGGATTTCGGGCTCTACTGCTGGAGGTAAATCAACTGGTTCGGCGCTTCCTTGTCGGTGATGTGGATATAAGTTATGGCAAAGAAATTGGAGAATTGCCGAAGCCTGGTGAGTGACGGTGCGATTGCGGGAAAAGTCGCCGGCATGAGATCATACCGCGGAACTATCCGGAGACCCCTGCTGCTGAACTGCCAGTCACCGTATCCATATTCCTTGTATTTATCAATCCGGGGAAGCTCGGACAGATAGAGTCCGGTCCCCGAGTTTGGGGCGCTCGGTTGAGGAGGAACGGGGAATGAAAGCACCCTGCTTGTCGTGGTAACGACATGGGAATCAATGGGATATTCGGCTATTTTGGCGGTGCTGTCCTTGCCGCCGCATGCGGTGGTCAATGAGCCCAGGTACAGGGATGCAATCGCGCCGACGGAATATTTCATGAAATCCCGCCGGTTCAGGCCGCGAACCAGGTGTACATCATCGCTGCCCCGCACCATCTGCAGGTCGTCAGCGTCAAGAACCCCCTTGCCCTTTGCAGCTTCGTCTTTTTCCATGAAGCCCTCCCATGTGCTGATATGTCGATTCACACTAAAACCGGACACTGCTTTCCGGAAACAAAACGGTCCCTGTTCCTACAGGAGCAGCTCCATGGCGTTCTCACAATCAACGCCGACTATTTTTGCGAACAGACCGACGAACCGTTCATTAAAAGCTCCCTTCATCTCCTGTTTCATCACATGCAGCGCAATGTCGGGAGGGAGGGTCTTGTTCCCGACCCTGTCGACGGTCAGATTGCAGTAAACGTCACAAATTGCGCATAGCTGCGCACTGCGGGGAATCGACTCATTCCTGAGACCCCGAGGATACCCGCTGCCGTTATTGCGTTCATGATGGTTCCTGACAATACCCAGAGAAACGGGACTCAGCGAGCTGTTTTTCTGCAGATACGCATACCCTTCTTCCGCATGCTAGATATAATGCGACGTCCGGAAAAATGGCCGGCTCTATGCTTTCAATACTGACCGGGACAAACTGTGCGTCCATAGGTTTCAGGCCTTTTCAACAAGTCACCATGTTTTTTCCACCATAGTGAATGTATCGGTACGATTCCGTCTTTTCTAAAGGAATACTTGAAAAAAGGACGCCTGGAAAGGTCGTGAGAATGGAGTGCTGACTACATGGAGGCAGGAAGCTGCGCCCGGACCAATCCTGGTGAGGGCGATTCCCCGCTGTAGATCCAGTTCGGCGTCGACCGGTTTCCGCAGGGTGCTGACGCGCCGCCTGGACAGTACCGTCTCACGCCTGTCGTTGCGGCGGGGGCCGCAACGACGCCGGTGATTACGGGAGAACCGAAGTCAATGACCATTTCCGGGATAGTAATTTCACTGGTTCGAGCCATCCAGATGATGGGGGCGCCTCGTGTAACGCCGATTGTGGAGAGGGTCTTTCCCCATGACCCGCGGGCGTTCACCCAGGGCCTTGCGTACCGGGACGGGATGCTCTATGAAAGCACCGGCCTGCGCAATGCCTCTTCCCTGCGTCGCATCGATCCGTCAAACGGCGCCATCCTTGAAGAGCTGCCCGTAGAAGGTGTGTTTGCGGAGGGGATCGCCTTCTTCGAGGGAAGGATATACCAGTTGACGTGGAAGGACGGGCGCTATCTCGTATATGACATTCTCCCGCTGCGGCTCGTGGGAGGAGGGAGTATCGATCACGACGGGTGGGGGATTGCCGGCGAAGGGCAATGGCTGTATGTCACCGACGGCAGCAGCCTGATACGGCGATACGACGGCGTGATGCGCGTACGGGACACCGCACGGGCACGGCTTGCGGGGATACGGTTGTGCCATCTCAACGACATCGAAGTCGCGCGGGACCGCCTGTATGCCAACGTCTGGCGCACTCCTTTCATTGCCGAGGTACGTCTGCCCGCCGGGGTCGTAACCAGAATTATCGACTGCGGGAACCTGTGCAACCGAGAACGGAGCGGAGATCGCAACTCAATCATGAACGGGATTGCCTACAGTCCCGACAACGGCACGTTCTTTGTGACGGGAAAACGGTGGAGACGGTATTATGAAATTTCCCTCCCGGACTGACCCCCGTTTATACCTTCCCGGTCACGACCCCTATGATCCTGAAGCAACGATGGAAAAAATCATGGCAAGGCACTTTACATACGAAATATTTTATGCAAAGTTGCACGGAATGAACTCCGCACATGCATCCACGGTGGTCTGTCGGTTTTCGCACAAGGGCTCCGAAGCCGCAGTCAAGGATCCTCATGTCGCCTGTCGGCAACAACTATCTGATGGGAAACGGGTTCTGCCATGATGCACGGCCGGCTTGCGTCGTACATGAGGTTCATGCGGGAACTGCCGGGGTTTCTCCGGTCGCCCATATCCCCGTCCCAGTCCCGTGACATCATAGCGCGCCGGATGGAAGGACGCGGAGACATGTTCCTGGGGCTTGTCAAGCGCTGCGTTTTCGATAATCCGACAAGCCCCTACCTGCCGCTCATGAAGGAAGCCGGGTGCGAATACGGCGATGTCTCGCAGGTTGTCCGCGGGGAGGGGGTTGAGGCGTTGCTGCGCAGGCTCCTGGCGGCCGGCGTCCGGATATCCCTCGATGAGTTCAAATGCAGGGAGCCGATTCGCCGGGGAAGGGTCGAACTCCGACCGGAGACCGCCGATTTCGGGAATCCGTACCTGACCGCCGGGGTTGAGGTCAGGACCGGCGGCTCGACCGGCCGTTCCGGCAGGTCGCGGATGGATCTCGGGTTCATGGCGGAGCGTGCCTGCTATGAGAGCCTGATGGTGGACATGCTCGGCCTGCGGGACGTCCCCTGGGCACTATGGTATCCCATCCTTCCCGCCGCAACCGGCATCGGCAACAGCCTGCGCCTGGCAAAGATCGGTTGCCCTTCCGAACGCTGGTTCAGCATGTTGCTGCCCGGAGTATCGGCCGGGCTGGAAAGCAGGCTGGCCACGAGCGCGATCGTTCGATTCGGACGCCTGCTCGGCTCCGAACTGCCGAGGCCGGAGCCTTTGGCGATGGGTCGACAGGACCGGATCGCCGACTGGGTTGCCGGTTGCCTCGATAGGAGCGGAAGCTGCGTTGTCCAGAGTTACGTGAGCCAGGCAGTGCGAATCTGCCGCGCCGTCCGGAAACGCCGCGCCCATCTGGGCGGCCTGTCCATGATCGTGGGCAGCGAACCCCTGACGGAGGCCAAGTACCGTGAGATTACGGCCGACGGCGCACGGGTGTACCCCCGGTATGCTGCCACGGAGATGGGAACGATCGGCATGGGATGCGGAAATCCGGCAGAAATCGATGAGGTCCATGTCGTTTCCGACATGGTGGCGCTCATCCAGGACGGCGATGCCCGCTCCGGAAGGGCCGCGCCTCTTTTTCTAACCACACTGCACGATACCATGCCGCAGGTGATGATAAACGTCCAGCTCGGCGATGTGGGCGTGGTGCATCAGCGGAACTGCGGGTGTGTTTTCGAACACGTCGGTTTCCGGACGCACCTTTCCTCCATCAGGAGCAACGAGAGGGCCACGGGCGAGGGAATGGCCGTCAGCGGCCGCCTGCTCGAGCGGATTGTCGAAGAGGTTGTCGTGCCTCGCTGTGGCGGTTCCGTGGTTGATTGCCAATGGGTGGAAAGGGAAGATGACAGGGGGCTGACCCGGATGGCGCTGAGAATCTCCCCCGATTGCGGACAGGTGGACGAGGGGAGTCTTGTCCGGGACGTGCTCGATGCCTTGGCCAAAATTGGCGAGGGAGAGCGGCTAATGGCTGAAATATGGCGTCAGACCGATGCGGTATCGGTCGTTCGCGAGTATCCGCAACCCACTGCCCAGGGGAAGACATTCAGTTTACAGAGGGAGCGACATGTGGAAAGAGCCTAAGATCACGTTCCGGATCATCAGACGGTGCAGCTTCGACTGCCCCGGCTGTTCGACATTCAGCACCCTGACCCGGAAGGGGGCCATGCGGGTCCGCGACTTCCGGAAGGCCGTCGACATCCTCGCGACGCACGACTTCCGCGGCACGATGAACATTTCCGGCGGTGAGCCGACCTTCCATCGCGGCCTGCCCGACATGGTACGCTATGCATCGGCGAGGCTTCCTTCGGCCCGCATCGCGGTGTTCACCCATGGAGACTGGGTCGGCAGGCGCGGATGGAGGCGGAAGCTAGAGCGTCTTGCCGGAGGCGACAATGTCCTCCTGAGGTTTTCCATGGATCCTCAGCATGTCCAGGGGGCGATCCTGGCCTCGGGAAGACCCCTGACCGACGAACTGGAAGTATCGGTCGAACGGAAAAGAATGGTAAAGGCGCGGCTGTTCAGGGACGCCTGCACTGACGGCGGCATCCCATTCGATTTCGCTTTCAAGGGGTCATCGGCACAGGCGAAGCGTTACCTGCGCGAGCTGGGCGAGGCGCCGGTGTATCTGATCCGTTTTCGCGCGGAACCGGACAAACGACCCAAGGATCCGGGGTTCTTCGCCGTTGATGTCCAGGAAGACAGCAGTATTCTTGTGTATCCCAGTCTCGGTCATATTCCGGCAGGAGAACCGCTGGGCGGTATCGAGACCCTGCCCGCGGCCCTGGAGCTGAACCGGAAGGCGGTTAGGTAATGCAAGAAAGAGATCACGGCGACGCTTGCGCCCCCGGCATCGGAATCGAAGTCAAGGTTACCGACCGGTGTAACCAGAGCTGCTTTCACTGTGTGAACAGGGATGCCGGCGCCTCCGGGATGCAGGTCGATCATCGCCTGGTCATTGCCAGGCTCAGGGAGTGGGGCCGGTCGACGCATCCCGGACGGCCGCATATCGAAGATGTACGGCTCACCGGCGGAGAACCGCTGCTCAATGTCGAGGGTGTGGCGGATATCGTCCGGTGCTGCAGCGATCTCGGCCTCCGCTCGGGGATCAATACCAACGGCAGCCTGATCACGCGAGAGGTGGCGGGCAGCCTGCGTCTGGCCGGGATGTCGGTCATGAAGATATCGCTGGATGCCGTAACCGAGGAGGTCCAGCTGCTGACGCGGGGGAGCTCGGATTCCCTGGCGGCATGCCTGAAGGGGATTAGCGTGGCGGTTGAAGCGGGATTCGAGGTGATTGCCCGTTTTACGCTCAGCCGGTTGAACGACGGCCAGCTCCTGCCATGCTACCGCTTCGCCCGCGATGCCGGTGTTGCCAAGTTCCAGGTCAAACCGCTCATAGATGTCGGTCGCGCCACGGGATGCGGGCAGTTTCTGGAAAAGGCGGAAATCCGCTCACTTCTGGCCCGTCTCGCGGAACAGGCGGAGTGCCGTCGGACGGTTCCCGAGATCCTCTGCTGGCCGCCGGACGACGCCTTCGGCATGCAGGCGAAAGCATGCGGCAGCATCAACAAGATCTACGTCGCAACCGACGGCAGGGTCACAACCTGCAACTTCCTGCGGCCGGCATGGGAGCAAAACCTGTCCATGCACAGCCTTGAAGAGATTGTCCGAGATCGAATGGAAAAGGTGCTGCCTCGAAACCATTGCGGCTTCCGCATTCTGGACGGGTGCCCGCACTATTTCGAAGCCGTCTGAGGCCGAAGGATGATGTGGGGCGAGGATGGGAGGGGTGATGCCTTTTTTCCTCGCCCGAATTTCACGGAGGATGAATTCAATGAAAAAAAACGCACTCTGTCTCGCAATCATTTCCACGTTTTTTCTCGTCTCAACGAATCCGCTGAACGCGGCCGAGAAGAAAATCATATTCAATGCCGAGAGAATCAAGTACGAATCAGGCACCGGCGTGGAGAGGTGTCGCGACAAGTGCGGCAGGAGATC
>CALABV010000160.1 GCA_937886325.1 uncultured Geobacter sp. | reverse complement strand
CTACGGCCGCACCCTGGCCGGAGCACTTCTGCTGGCGTCGAAGCTGAAGGATTGGATCGGTTCGGAAGAGCATGTGGGCGTCCTGATACCGCCGACCGTGGGCGGCGTGCTCACCAACCTGGCACTGTCGCTCGCCGGAAGGACACCGGTCAACCTGAACTACACCGCTTCCGAGGCATCTCTCCAGTCGGCGGTTGCCCAGTGCGGCATCAAAGTCATCATCACCTCGCGGGCCTTTCTGGAGAAGGTACCGACCCTGCCCCGCCTGGAAGGGATGTTCATGCTGGAGGAGATCCTCCCCGCCGTATCCTGGACGGACAAGCTCGCTGCCCTTCTCAAGGCGCGCCTGCTTCCGGCGCGCATGCTCTGTTACAGGGATGAATTCAACGCCGACCAACCGGCAACGGTAATCTTCTCCTCCGGCAGCACCGGCGATCCCAAGGGGGTGGTGCTTACCCACCACAACATCATGTCCAACATCGAGGCCCTGCGCATGGTGTTCCGGGTGGACCTGAACGACAACATCTGCTCGGCCCTGCCGTTCTTCCACTCCCTGGGCTTTACCGGCACCCTCTGGTTCCCGCTGGTGAGCGGCTTTTCCGCCGCGTACCACCCCAACCCCATGGACGGCGAGAAGATCGCCCAGGTGGTGCGCGAGCACCGTTCCACCCTGCTCATCGCCACCCCGACCTTCCTCCTCGCCTATATCCGCCGGGCCAAAAAGGAGGATTTCGCCACCCTGCGCCTGGTCATGACCGGCGCCGAAAAACTGAAGCCGAAGCTGGCCGACACCTTCCATGAGAAGTTCGGGGTGCGGCCCATGGAGGGGTACGGCGCCACCGAACTGTCGCCGGTCATCACCCTGAGCCTGCCCGACGTGGACCTGGGCGGCGTGCGCCAGCAGGGCTCCAAGGAAGGGAGCGTGGGCCATCCCATTCCCGGAGTGGCGGTACGCGTTGTGGACCCTGAGACCTGGGAGCCCGTCAAGTCGGGCAAACCGGGGCTCATCCTGGTCAAGGGCCCCAACGTCATGCTCGGTTACCTGGGCAGGGCCGACAAGACCGCCGAGGTCATCCGCGACGGCTGGTACGTCACCGGCGACATCGGCGTCATGGACGAGGACGGCTTCGTGCGGCTCACCGACCGGCTGGCCCGCTTCAGCAAGATCGGCGGAGAGATGGTCCCCCACGGCGTCATCGAGGACGAGCTGCACAACCGCCTGGAGCAGACACAGGTGCTGGCGGTCACCGCGGTGCCGGACGAGAAGAAGGGGGAAAAACTCGTCGTCGTGTACACGAAAGAGGCAACCGATGCGGAGACACTCCATCACTTCATGTCGGAAAGCTCCCTGCCCAACCTCTGGAAGCCGGGGAGAGACTGCTACGTGGAGGTGGAGAGCCTGCCCATTCTCGGCACCGGCAAGCTGGACCTGAAGGGGCTGCGGGAGATTGCGGCGGCTGCCGTGGGCGGGTAGAACGCCGTACTCTTCAAGAGATATTCATCAGTTTTTTCGGAGCAGTTACTTGCAGAAAGGAGATTCGTCATGAAAACGCGCTTGTCGGTACTCGCTTCACTCCTTTTCCTGCTCGGCATGTTCCTCGGTTCCGATGCCCTCGCACTGAACCGCCTCTCCGAGCAGCAGGCCCTCGACATCGTGACGGCCAGAGTTCAGAAGGACAAGCTGTACGGCCACCACACCAACGTATCCTGTCTCCATTTCCTGGTCGAGGGAAAGACAAAGGACTATATCGATGTTGCGATACGCGAGAAACATAGCGGTGAATGCCTAGGGGATCAGGATACCTCGCCGATTGTCGATCGCTTCAGGGTTCATCGCATGACGAAAAGGGTGAAATGGTATCATCCGGCCGATGGTGAGTACGTGCCCTACAGCGCGATGCTGAAGGCGCGGATGGAAAAGTGAACTATCGTCCCCGGCAGGGCGATCCGGCGGCGTTTCCGCATTTTACCGGAACTTGCAGGAGGCTTTCGGATACCGGGTCCGCTGCCGGGACCGTTTGCGACGGGAACACAGGGAGGGGTAAATGGCGGACAGCGACAGCAAGGTTCGCGATGTGTTTGATGCGGTGAAAGGGGTGCTGGAAGCTGTCCCAGTGTATCAGGACACGGCTCAGCCCGCTGCCAGGGAGATCGGCAAAGCGCTCCGGACCATCGCCAGGACGATTCATGTGGCGCTGGCACCGATCTCCGCGCTGGTATGGGGATATGAGCAGATCCAGGAATTCGTCTCGCGCCGCGTTGCCGAAAAACTCCGCAACACCCCGCTATCCGCAATAACGACCCCATCGCCGGCCGTTGCGGGCCCGACACTGGAAGCGCTGCGCTATACGGGTCACGACTCGTCCCTTCGGGAGATGTTCGCAAACCTCCTCGCCGCATCCATGGATACCGCTACCGTTTCCCTTGCTCATCCCGCTTTTGTTGAAATAATCCGGCAGATGGCGCCGGACGAGGCCAGGCTCGTACGGTACCTGTCGGTGAAGCGCCCCTATCCGTTGATTACCGTGCGCGCAGCGCGCGAGAACGCCGGCGCCGGGGGCGAAATCATTCTCCACCATTTCTCGCTGCTGGGTGAAGACGCAGCCTGCGAGCATCCGAGCCTCACGCCGGGATATCTCGACAACCTGCGACGGCTCGGCATCATTGAAATCCCGGAGTTTCTCAAATACACCGCCCCGTTCGCTTACGATCCGCTGGTACAGCACCCCACGGTGCAGACCTGTCTCGAAGAAATCAACGCGGTACAAGGACAAAAGGCGCTGATTGAAAGAAAGGGGATTGCCGTCACCCGGTTCGGACGGCAATTCATCGCGGCGGCCGTGGTTGACCATGCGGACCTTCGGGAAGTCATGAACAGAGAATCCTGAAAAGGTGGGAAGCGGCCGGATATACAGCCCGCGAACCAACAAACCAATAGGGGTCAAAACAAACCAAT
The DNA here is from genome assembly GCA_937886325.1 of uncultured Geobacter sp. Lineage (GTDB taxonomy): Bacteria > Desulfobacterota > Desulfuromonadia > Geobacterales > Geobacteraceae > RPRC01. The sequence continues at coordinate 51 of CALABV010000160.1, read as the reverse complement.
AGGGGTCAGGTCTACAGATTACAGAAAAACATGGTATCCTTTTATAAAGGT
>CALABV010000159.1 GCA_937886325.1 uncultured Geobacter sp. | reverse complement strand
GACTCGAAAACGGTCACTGCATTCTTGACGGGAGTCTGGTCCACATCGATCTTTTCCACCTGGTTGTAGTTGCTCACGCCGAGCATGTACAGCGCATAGGGCGCCTTGGGATTTTTCGGATGGAGTTTCCGGAAATTTTCGTATTCGGCGGCTGCCTCGATGTAGTTTTCATCCTGGAAAAGCGCGTCGGCGATACGGAGCTCCGCCACCGTCTTGAGGAGCGGGGTGGTATTGCTTTCCTTCACCTTGCGCCACGTTTCCGCCGCTTTCTCGTACTTCTTCTTTGCGTACAGCTTTTCCCCGCGCTGGTAGTTGGTTTCCGGCGGGATCTTGATCCCGTTGTCGCTGGCGCAGGATGCGGAAAAGGCAAGGATACAGAGAGCGAATGCGGCTCTTCGGTACATAAGGGCTCCTTGGTCGGCATGGTGCGGAAAAAACCGAATTTGCAACTTGTTTAGTAGAGAAAAAGAAACGATTTGTCAATGCATAGTTGTGATATAAGGACGTCGAACGTCGAACAACGAACGTCGAACGACGAACAACGAACGACGAACGACGGTTTCCCCGGCCTACCTGCCGATACGCTTCCTCTTTGTCGGGTCGAGTTCCTTTTTCCGGAGCCGTATTGAAGAGGGGGTTACCTCAACCAGTTCGTCTTCATCAATGAACTCAAGCGCCTGCTCAAGGGTCAGGATGCGCGGCGGTGACAGCTTTACCGCATCGTCGGACCCGGATGCCCTGATATTGGTAAGTTTTTTCCCCTTGCAGGGATTGACGTCTAGGTCATTGTCCTTGGCGTGCTGGCCGATAACCATCCCGCCGTATACCTCGACGCCCGGTCCGATGAACAGCACTCCGCGGGGTTGGAGGGCGTCCAGGGCATAGGCGGTGGTTTCCCCCTGCTCCATGGCGATGAGGACCCCGTTTTTGCGTCCGGGGATATCACCTTTGTATGGCGCATATCCGTGGAAGGTATGGGTGACCACGCCTGTGCCGCGGGTTTCGGTGAGAAGCTCGCCGCGCAGTCCGATGATGCCGCGCGCGGGGATGATGAACTCAAGCCGGACAACATCGCCGAGTTGGTGCATGGCGACCATTTCTCCCTTTCGCGGTCCCATTTTTTCAATAACGGTTCCCTGATACTCGCACGGCACATCTATTACCAGATACTCCATGGGCTCCTGGCGTTTGCCGTCGATTTCGCGCAGGATCACCTCCGGTTTGGAGACCGCCATCTCGAACCCTTCCCGGCGCATGTTTTCTATCAGTATCGACAGATGCAACTCGCCGCGTCCCGATACCAGAAAGGTGTCCGGATTGTCCGTGTCTTCGACCCGGAGTGAGACATTGGTGCGGAGTTCCTTTTCCAGTCGCTCCCGGATCGTGCGCGACGTCACCATTTTGCCCTCCCGGCCGGCGAACGGAGAGCTGTTGACGATGAAGTTCATGGCAATGGTGGGTTCGTCGATGGAGACGTAGGGGAGTGAACGTGGATCGTCCGCGCTCGCCAGGGTTTCTCCGATTCCCACCTCGTCGAAACCGGCGATGGTAACGATATCTCCGGTGAATGCCTCTTCTATCTCGATCTGCTGCAGACCTTCGTAGCCGATAAGCTTTGATATGCGGCCCTTGCGGATTTCGCCGCCACGCCTGATCAGCGCTATGGATTCGCCGGCCGCCACCCTGCCGTTGAAGATCTTGCCGGTGGCGATGCGGCCGATATAGTCGTTATAGTCGATGTTCGTAATCAGCATCTGGAACGGAGCCGAGGGGTCCCCTTCAGGAGGGGATACGTTATTGATGACCGTCTGGAAAAGAGGTTCCATGGAGTCGGAATCATCTCCCATGTCCAGCTTTGCGTACCCCATCTTGGCGCTGGTATAGACGATGGCGAAGTCCAGTTGCTCGTCGCTTGCCTGGAGCTCGCAGAACAGGTCGAAGACCATGTTCACGACCTCGGCGGGCCGCGCTCCGGGACGATCGATCTTGTTGATGACCACGATGGGGCGCAGGCCCAGATCCAGGGACTTCTTGAGCACGAACCGGGTCTGGGGCATGGGGCCGTCAAGGGCATCCACCAGCAGAAGGACCGAGTCCACCATTTTCAGTACCCGTTCCACCTCGCCGCCGAAGTCGGCATGACCCGGTGTGTCGACGATATTGATCTTGTACCCGCCGTGGCGGATGGAGAGGTTTTTCGCCAGGATGGTGATCCCGCGTTCTTTTTCCAGATCATTGGAATCCATCACCCGCTCGGTAATGGCTTCGTTATTCCGGAAAACGCCCGATTGTTTCAGCATGGCATCCACGAGTGTGGTCTTGCCGTGATCGACGTGGGCGATAATGGCAATATTGCGAATCTTTTCCTGCATTTTTTCGACTCCTGTTGGTTGAGTGGTTCCCTCCCCCGCAGCTGGGTGGGAAGTCCGGTTTGAAAGTCACTGAGCTTCCGGCGGGGATAAAAGAAAAAGACGGGCAAAAGCCCGCCTTGATGCGGATACTATGCCAATTCTTTCGCGAAAATTCAAGGTATTTTTCCTTGCTGAAATCATCCTTCCGGGGGCGAAAGAAATCTTTGCCGGCCGTCTGAAATGTGGTATGTAAAAACGAGTGTCGCATCATTACAGGGTTCTTAATCCGCGCTGCCGCGGCAATCAATCGATGCGGGGAGAGAACCGGGCACATTACTCATGGAAGCGGGGACCATGCATGGCCGAGAAAAGTCTTGAGCGGGAGTTGTGGATTCTTGGGCTGAATGGATGTGATGACCGTGGGAAGATTGTCTGCGGCTACCTTGCCGCCGGTGGATACCGGGCGAGAACGGCACGCCTCGATGAGCTTTCCGAAGGACGACCGTTGGGCATCCTTCTGGATCTTTCGCCCTATTCCACGGACGGATGGGAAATCTTCCTTGAACTCAAGCGAAATCCCCAGACCAGGGACATTCCCGTCCTTCCCCTTTTTCTCAGCCTGGAGGGGAAGGTCGGCGGGGTCTTCCCGGCCGTGGGGTTCTTTACCCTTCCCATCGATACGGACTACCTGAAGAAAAGGATAGTGGTCCTCGGTCTGACCGAGGAGGCCGAGGTGTGGGACCTGCAGGCCATCGTTATTTCACGCAACGGTGAGGAGCAGGTGGCAAAGGCGATCGAATCCCTCGGCTTCCAGGTGATAAAAGCATACACGGGCAAGGAAGGGATTGCCCTGGCGACAACCGAGCCCCGTTATCTGGCGTTCTCCACTCTCATGCTGCCCGATATGTCGGCCTTCGAGCTGATGGATCGATTTCGTCTCTACCCGCAGACACGGAACATACCTTTCTTTATCCTTATGAAGGAGTCCATGAAAGAAGGGGAACGGACCGCAATGGGCCACCAGATTGAATGTCTCGTCCGCAAGAAGGAGCTTTCGCAAGAGGAATTTCTTCGCTATCTGCGCAAGCGGTAAAGAAGGATTTCTTTGCTCGCGTGCATTTCACGGTCCAGTCCACCCATTCTGCGCCGGGTCACGGAACGCATGTTTTTCAGAGCGGTGCTTATCCTGATCCGCGCCGGTAATGTTTCCGCAGGTTTTGCAGGTCGAGCAGCAGCCTTCCCAGTACCGGTAGGGGGTCATTGAGCATTCCCATGAAAGCCGGTCCCGTTCCGGAGAGATCCCTCATCGACTTCCCCAGTGTTGAAAGCCGACACGAAGAACCCCTCATCTCCTCAATGGTCGTGCGCAGAAAAAGTCCCGGATTCACGAATTTCCTTCCGACGGCGTAGGATGGATACTGTAATGGCGCAATCCGTGCGTCTGCCAGAGCAATTTCCGCTGAAAGTCTCGCCAACGGCAACCCGCAGTACATGGCAAAACGGAGATAGGCGGGAAACCTGGGGTTTATCTCGATAACCTTGTACCTGCCGTCCCGAGCGTCATACTTGAATTCGACCTCGGCCGCTCCTTTCCAGTGCCACTTCCGGAAGAAGGGCAGTACCTGTTCCACCAGGTGGTATGCGTCCGTGCTTCTGCTCAGTGCCGTGACGCCGCCGGTGGTCGGCCATTGCCGCAGTTTCTGCGTTGTGAACGCGGCAACGAGTTCGCTCTGCCGGTCAAAGAGGAGCGCCGCCGTATGCATGTGCACTGCGTCACCCGGGACATACTCCTGGACGGTGACGCTTCCGTATCGGTTCATGCAGGACGAGACGCTTTCTCGCAGCCGGTCGGCATGGCGTACGTATTCCACGCCCGAGGCCATTCCCGCATCCGTGCCCGGTTTCACCACGAGGGTCGTCCGTTCCTGCCCTTCTTTCAGGATTTCGACGGCTTCTTCCAGGGAGTAGGTGGCGGGGCAGGGGATGCCCAGTTCCCGGCATTCGCCGGTGCACAGGGTTTTGTCGAAGGCCGCCATGTAGGCGTCGTAGTCCGGAATTGCGAAGGATGTATAGTTCTTCAAAAGCATCGCTTCCCGGCATGCGATTGCAACGGTAGTCGTGCCGAGTGGGACAAAGGCATCGGGGCGCGCGGTCCGAACCAGGTCCACGAGACATTTCCCGAACCCGCTATCCCTCAGTTTCGGCAGGAGTCGCACGTCGCCGAGGTAGCGTGAATGGAGCCCGAGCGGCAACCTTTGCCAGTCCGCGCCCATCACCTCATATCCGGATTCCGCGAGCTGGCGGATCATCCCCAATCCGGCATCTGAGGAGACGCCGGGTATCAGGATCCGTTTCCGGGTCACGGCCGTCGTGACCCGTCGTCGTCCGGGCATTCAGTCCCGGATGACGCCTGCTCAATGATGGAACGCAGCATCCGATGCATCCTCCAGGTTCGCGCCATCATGAGGGGCCTCATCAGGGCTCGGCGGAAGGCGTTTCCGGGTCGAATGTACAGGTTCGACAGTGACAGGCGGCAGCCGCGCCTGATCTTGGTATCGTACACGAGTCTGCCGAGGCGCATCTGCTGGAGACCTTCCTCGATGGCGGCTTCAATCGTGGAGTTGTATCCCAGGTTGAAGTACAGGGCATCCTTGCGCGCGTGTTCAGTATCAATCCCGATGATGGGCACGGTGGCATGGCCGTCGGCGGAGATCCTGACCTGTACACCGATACTATGCCCGTCTTTTACGGCGGTAGAGACGACGGCCCTGTTGCCCATTCGTTCCTTCAGCTTTTCGAAGAACAACGGTTGAAAGGGGAACGGCCGGCCGTTAAGCCGACGGTAGTGGGCGTCCGCCAGGGCATGGAGACGGCCGCTGTCGGACACGGGGTCATCCATGCGCTGTATGGTGATGCCGGAGCGCCGTGCCCTGCTGAGTTCGCGACGGATGTTTTTTTCCGTGCGGGGATGTCGTTTTCGCAGCCACCGAAGATATTCGGCAAACGATTGCCATCGAATATCAAGGCAGCAAACCGGTAGTTCCGGGGAACGGAGGTAACCGCGCGATGCGAACACCGCGGCCATCTCCGCATCATCCTGTGGGATACCGGTGAAGCAGATCGTCCTGTCTTTCAAGAGAGCGTATTCTTCGAAAACGTCCAGCATACGCGACATCAGGCGGCGTCGATCTTCCCCGGACAGCCCTCCCCTGAAAAGGACCGCCTGGCGATGGCCGGAGACTTCGCGGGCCACGAAAGACGGATGTATCGTCAGCCCGAGAATTGCCGCCAATCGGGCAAGGCTGCCGAACAGCATATAATCCATGGCGTGTCGGCTCTCGGTGGTCCGGTGCTCCCAGAAGAAGATAGCGGCCTGGAGCCTGGAATCTTCCCTCGCCAGCACCAAACGGCACGGTTGCTGCTCCAGCGCGGTTTCCTCCATCAGTCGCAGCCACCCGTGGCTGGCCGTAACATGCCCTGTCGCCAGTTCGTCCCATTCTTCAGGAACCACCCGGGTTATCGAGTCGGCAAGAGAAATCTCAATCATGAAAGGGGATTTTCCTCGCTCCGCATGGTTTGCTCGGAAATGCGCGACCGGTTCCCGTGCGGGTAACCGGTCGCTTTGTTTGCCGCGTTTCTTGCCGGGCTGCTGACAGGTTCGTGCGCGGAGTCCTATGCCGCGGCCCGCGATGCATGGGGCTCTCTCAGGAATGTGTATGGTAGCCTGCGCAAGGGTGAGTTTCTGAGAAATGAAGTCTCTTCTTCCCTTGTCCGACATTCATGCCTGGGAAAAACGGGGCGGCTATGGAATCACCTTGAAGGTAACGTATTTGATCTCCCTGCCGTTCGCGTCCGTATCATGCATTCTGAGGTCGTAGATTCCGGGTCTCCGTGGCGCGATGAATGTCAATACACCGTCTGTACGCCCTTTCAGATACTGATAGGAAATGTCATACCGATCGTTTTCCGCTTCGCTGCCGTGGGGGACGGTTGAAGGGATGATGCCGATCCATGCGTCCTGGGGCCAGTCAGAGGGCGTTTTGAAGCGTACGCGGACAGGTTCCCCTGGCTTGAAGGATTTGCTGTCCAGCAGCGCCATTCCGGGACGTGAGAGTTCCCGATCGTGTCCGGAAGGTTTGTCGCCGTACGATGTGACCTGAAACGAAACGGAATAGGTTTCCCTGCCGTTGTTGTCCGTATCGTGCATCCGGACATCGTAGGATCCCGTCCTGTCCGGAGCTCGAAACAGCAAGGTCCCCTTGGTTCTCTTGTTGAGATACTGATAGGAAATGTCGTATTTATCGTTTTCCGCCTCGCTGCCGTGGCGAACCCTGCTGGGAATGATTCCCACCCAGGCATTGGGGGGGTAATACTGCGAGGCCCTGAAGCGGACCTGAATCTCCTCTCCGGGACGGAACGTGGATTTATCCAGCTTCAGGACGTCCGTTTCAGCCCGAGAGTTGACTACGGTAGATCCCAGGAGAATGAAACACACGACCATCATTCTTCCTGCCAACGACAACCATCTGTTTCGAACCATTCTGTTTGTCCCTCCTCCTCGTGAAATGAGTTTACAAAAAAGGCGGTATTTTCAGGCAGCGAACATCGTATCAGTGATACGGGTATTGTCAATACACTTTATTTCCGCGCCATAGCGGAACAGGTTGTCACAATTCCCGGCCCTTGACTCCGTGAAAATCGTTCTTATCTTTCCAGCGAAAGCAGAAGATACTCGAAAAAGGAGGCGGATATCATGGCAAACTGGGATATGTTCAGGGAGTTGGACAGTCTGAGGAAGGAGATAGACGAGGCCTTTCGGGGTGTCGGTCTGGGAAGGGCTCTGACTCCCCAGTTTCTGACCGGAGGCGCCCGGCGGTTTCCCCTGGTGAATATCGGAGAGGATGAGGCCGTCGTATATGTGGAGGCGCTTTTACCGGGAGTCGACCCGAAGGGAATCGAGATCTCGGTACTGCGGAATACTATGACACTTGCGGGAGAACGAAAGGGAGTGGAGACGGAAAAGGCTCACGTCTGGCACCGGAACGAACGGGGTGTGGGCAGATTCAGCAGGACGATAGAACTGCCCGCGGAAATCGACAGCGGCAAGGTCTCCGCCCAGTGCCGGGACGGCGTGCTCACCGTCACACTCCCCAAGGCGGAAGCGGCGAAGCCAAAGAAAATATCGGTCAGTGTATCCTGATGGGAATACGCCGGCCGCGAAATATCGAAATTTCGAGAGGAGGAATCAGATCATGGCTGACAAGAGCATAACCAATTCCGTCGAAAACCGCGCTCCCGAGAGACGGGAGGACACCCGTTCCACGGAACGGTACCTGCGGCCCGCGGTGGATATCGTTGAAACGGAAGCAGGGCTCACCATTACCGCGGATCTCCCCGGTGTGGGAAAGGAAGGTCTTGAGATCGGCATCGACAAGGGGATCCTGACAATCCAGGGAAGGGCGAACGCAGAATCGCGCCGAAACGACATCTATCGGGAGTTCGAGTTGATGAATTACTACCGGCAGTTTCAGCTTCCTGAGGTCATCGATCAGGACAAGACCGTCGCGGAGTACGCAAACGGTGTCCTGACCCTGCGTCTTTTCAAGGCTGAGGCGGCAAAGCCGCGGAGGATCGAGGTGCAGGCGGGGTAGGGGTGGGACCTGACGCTTCGGAAGCAAAAGAGAAAAAGGCCTTGCGGCTGAACCGCAAGGCCTTTTGCGTGGTCGGTATTCAGCCTCGCGGCCTATCCCATGTTCTTGGCGAGATAGTTTGTCAATTCACCGAGGCAGTTGACGTAGCTTCCGTATTCATTGTCGTACCAGCCGAACAGTTTCGCGTGGGTGACGGGAATCTGCACCTCGGCGTCCGAGGGAAGGCCGAGGCTTGCCAGGGTTTCCGGAGGCAGGTTGATGAAGCCGGTGCGGGTGTGGCTTTCATGCCCTTCGATGACGACCGCGGCAGGCACTCCAATCAGGTCGGAGGAGACGTTCTGCCGGTCGGTGTAGACGAGCAGCCCTTTCTGGCTCCCTTCAGCGGCTTTCCGGTAGATATCGTTGAGCAGAAGGTGCGTTATCACCGGATCGCCCGCATCATTCAGCGGGGTATGGAAGGTCATGTTGAGGATGATCAGGGATACCGTATTGGTCGGGATGCGGACCGAATCGGCCATGAAGCCGACCCTCTGTATCTCGGGGAGAACCTTTTCCAGCGCCTTTGCCGAACCGGTCGTGGAAAGGATGATGTTGTTCATCACCGAACGGTTCTTGCGCAGGTCGGAGGCGCCGGTCTTGGGAACCGAGTCGAGTACGCTCTGGGTGTTGGTGGCTGCATGGATGGTCGACATGGAAGCGGTAAGGATGTGAGAAGTTTCCTTGCTCTCCAGGAGCGGCTTGATCATGTGCGCCAGACCGGTTGTCGTGCAGGAGGCGGCCGACACGATATTATGACGGGCCGGGTCGAAGTCGGTGTGGTTGATGCCCTGCACCACGAGAATGCTGTCGTCGGGCAGCGCCTTGGTCTTGTCCTTTATTTTGAAGGGAGCCGAGGCCAGAACCTTCTCCGCGCCGCCTTCCAGGTGGCCTCTGATGCTGCCGGTCTTATGGTCGGTGGGAAGTGTCGGATCCAGGAATTGACCGGTGGTCTCGACGACAAGCCGCACGCCTTCGCTGCGCCAGGCGATGTCCTTCGGATTCCGCGCCTCCCGGAGTATCTTCACCGCGATGCCGTTGATTTCCAGTTCCGCCTTGTCGGCGTCAAGGACCTTGATGTCGCACCTGCCGCCGTAACCGTTGAGGAACTTGCCGAGAGGCCCGTAGGTCGAGTCGGTCTCGATAACCTGGATGAGATCGTCCAGGCTTCGGCCCACCTCCCGTCCGGTATTGACGATGATTCTGTCGAAATACCCGGTGTGAAGATGGTTCCACAGGGTCAGCTTGCCGATGCGGCCCAGTCCGTTGATGCCCAGAGGATGTGATGTTTTGTCGCCTGCACTCATTGGTGCCCTCCTTATGTCATGATTCCGGCTTTTGTCCCGGGGTCGTGATGCCGGGTTGCAGTCAAACGTTTGCGTTGTCGGCGTCGTCGGTGGCTCCTCAACGTACATGTAGTACGCCTGCGTCGCCCCCTCCCAAGCTGCCTGGTTCTCTTTTGCCCTGAATCCGCGACGCCTTCACGCCTTCGCCTTCGCGGAACGCCTCGGTTTCTTGCATTGGCGTGGGTTGAACCGGCCCGACGACGTTCACCCGACGTAACCGGCATGAAACAGCATCGGCGACGTTCAAACCCCGGCATTCCGCTCGCCTCGGCATTCAGACATCACACATTCAGGTTTGATTACATCTACGGTATCAGTAGCTCTCGGTGTATTCAACCGGATAATTGCCGCGATAGATATTGCCCAGCCTGCCGTCGATGGCGATCTCGTCTCCAAGACGCAGTTCCGTGTCACTGATGAAACACCTTTTCTCCGTCTCCGCCACCTGGAGGACCTTGCAGTTCACAATGCAGATCTTTCCGAGGCGGGCCGCGGTGACCGCCGCATGGGATGTGGCCCCCCCCCTCGCGGTCAAGAGACCGTCGCACTCGAAGATCATGTCAATGTCGTCGGGCACGGTGTCGGGCCGCACCAGGATTTTTTTCTTGCCGGGAAATGCGGTTGAGGCGTTTCCCAGGTCTTCCCGATCAAAGACGAGAACCCCGTTCATTGCCCCGCCGCCGATGCCGATGCCGGAGCCGAGAAACTGCATGGACTTCTGGTCGGTGGCGAAGACGCAGAGCTTCTCCGGCTCACTGGTTGTGTAATCCCGCGTCTGGAGGATGTAGAAGTCCCCCCTGCGGGGGGATTCGAAAGTGAATTCCAGCTCCTGGTGGTTAAAGCCGAAGGACTCGACGAGCAGCTTCGACCGGTGGAGAAGCTCTCCATAAACATCGGGAAAATCCTTTTCCAGGGAAATCCGGATGTTGCCGGGGATGTTCCTGCGCTGCTTTTCCGAGATGGGGAGGGTGTGCACCAGGCCGGAAACCACGTCCTCTCCCTGGCTGAACAGGGTAAAGTCACCGTAAAGGCTGACCCCGGGCTTGTCCTCCAGAGGGTCGCGGGTGAATACCACGCCGGTCCCGGAATCTGAACCCAGGTTGCCGAGCACCATCTGCTGCACGATAACAGCGGTTCCCCATTCTTCGGCGATCTGCAGGTGCCGGCGATAGGTCTTGGCTCGCTCGGTGTACCAGGAATCCATGGTTGACAGGATAGCCTGCATGATCTGACGGAACGGATCCTGCTCCACCGGCACATGGTGTTCTTTGAGCAGGTCCCGGTAGGAAAAGGTGAGCTCCCGCATCTGGACCTCGGAAAATTGCACTTTGCGGGCCACCTGGTACAGGTGCTTGAAGTGGGACATGCGCCGGTCGAACTCGTCGCGGGGGATGCCGTGGGCCATTCCCCATCCCTGGAGGAATCGCCTGTAGCAGTCCCAGGCCGTCCACCCCATGTCCGGCTTGCGGCTCAGCCCCTCCGCCACCCGGTCGTTCATCCCCACGTTGAGGTAGGTGTCCATGGCTCCCGGCATGGAAATAGCTGTGCCGGATCGCACGGAAAAGAGGAGCGGACTCTCCGGGTCGCCCAATCTCTTTCCGGTAATAGTCTCCAGTTCGGATAGCTTCTGCCTGACGAGTTCTTCTATCTCGGCCGTCAGTTCCGGATGCTGCTGGATGGCGCGGCGGTGCCGGAACAGTTCGGTGGTGAGGACGAAACCGGGGGGGATGGGAAACTCTCCGGCATAGAGCTGCTTCAGGAAGTAAGCCTTGGCCCCGAGGAAGATCTGGTTGTCCATCTCCGGGGTGCTCCGGTAGATGGGGCTGATGATCAGGTCCGGGTCGAAGCTCATGATATTGCGCAGAACTTCGGGGGTCAGGCTTTCCACCATGGTACGAAGGGTGTTGAGCACGTCGGAGATGAAATTGTCCAGCTGCTGGACGAGGAATGCCGACGACAGGACTTCGCGATAGAACTTTTCCGAGATCCTGTGCACCTCCTGAAGATCAATCTCCCCGGTCGGCCGGGTGTGCCGAATCTGCTGCTGCGCCACAATCTTCAGCGGGTTGTCGAAGTTGCGCAGGAAGTACTCATGGATAATCTCCCGGATGTTCTGGGCCATGAACTGGAACAGGTTTACGAACTGGTCCAGGGTAAAGCTGGCCGAGGTGAGACTGTACTGGAACATCTTCAGGTTCGAGTCGAGCCCCTGGTTGGTGATGCCGTCCAGCTGGAGGCCGTGACGGAACAGCTCGATGATCCGGGCTATCTTTCGCAAAGACTTGGCGGTGATGTAGTTCATGTTGATCTGGCCGATGAGCTGCGCCATCAGGGCCACCGCAAGTCGTTCCAGACGGAAGGTAAGGCCCAGTGCCTCGAACTTGGGCTCGTGGTACTTGCCGTACATGGAGGGAATCCCGGCCGCGATGTGCCGCTTGTGGTAGATATCCTCGCAGGCCTCGGATTTTTCCGGATTCAGGATGATATCCCGCAGCCGCTCCATGAAATAGTATACCCGCCGCAGGGCCGCCTCGGTGTTGTTTCCGTCCAGCTTGTCGCCGAAGTCCTCGATTTCCTCGTCCGGGAAGATATGGAGCTGTTTCATCACCGGAATGATGTGGTGGAAATCCAGCGTATATTTCGTTTTCAGGAGCTTGTAGATATCCAGAAGCCCCTTGAAGCGCACCTGATCCCGCTTTGGGTATCCCTTTAACTGTTTCGCCGGATTCAGGTTTTCGCTTTCCAGCAACTCTTCCGGCGTCACCCCGTGGGCCTCGCACAGCGATGTGACGATTCCGTGAACCGGTTCGAACCACTCCCCGGAGGTACGCAGGGATAGGAAGACGTCCTGGGGGATGATGTCCCTCAGCGGTTCCGTGTTTCCATCGTGCCAGAAGCGGATAATCTTTCTGGCAAGCTCCAGGTGGGTGTTGTTGCTCTCCGTGTGCACCTGCTTGCGGAGAAAATGGATCAGCCGATCCTGGCGGAAAGAGACCTCGTCCATCTTGGTGGTGATGTCCCGCAGTTCTCCTTCCGCGCCTATCTCGTTGAAGTAGACGGGGAAGATGCGCGCCAGCTGCTTGACCATCTTGTAGATGGGCTCGATGTCAGAGTTGAGGAGCCTGGTGATATCCCGCTGGAACAGATCGGTATCAGATATGAAGATTCCGCGGACCCGGAGATTGACAATCAGGGCCGAGTGGAGCTTGAGCATTCTGCCGGGGCTGCATTCGATAAGCTCCATCCAGACGCGGATGTTCTTGATGTGATTCTTGTCGATGCAGACCTGCCAGTCCTGGTTGATGCCGAAGACGTTTCCCGGTACGAAGCCGAACAGGATCAGCCGGTCCACGAAACGATTGATGACGACCGGGTTTCCCAGGTCTATCACTTCCCTGCCGAGGGTCAGGATGCAATCCAGAAGGGTTCCCATGTGCCCTGCCTTCTGGGCTTCGAAGAGATGGAAAATCCTCTCCAGGAACGTGATCATCTCCTTTTCGCCGCAGGCGGTCTTCACGATGCGGAGCATGCGGTTCAGATCCCACAGGAGGTGGTCCTTCAGATGGGCCATCCCGGGAAGACTGAGCAGGTAGAAGAGGTAGTAGATTCGGTCGAGTGCGGGCTCTTCCTCATCCATGCAACTGCGGAAGCGGTTGGCGATTCCCGCGAAATCGGGGATCATCCGGAGTTCCTTCCATGTCTTCGCTTCCGCGAGCTGTCTTCTCAGGTCGGAGAAGAAGGGCTTGCCGATATGGGCTACCCTGTCGCTCATGTCTGATCGGAACAGCGATTTCTTGTTCGCCAGCCAGGATTCGATGGAGGAGCTCTTTTCCCAGAAGTCGATGTTGCTTTCAAGGGCCTGCCGCAGCATGCCGAGGGCCGGTTCGGCGTAGCGGGTATCTTCGGCCAGGCGCCGGATCCGTTCTTTCATGAAACCGGAAGAGCGGACCATGACATGCCCGCTGATAGGGAGAACGTCCCGGAGCAGCGAAACTACCGTGTCCAGGAGTTCCCGTGACACCTTTTTCTGCCGAAGAAGGGAGTCCGCGAATTCAAGCAGTGTCTGGAAAGCCCTTTCCTGCTGCTGGTCCGGAAGGGGGAGCCGCAACAGGGAGCCGAACATCTCCAGGATCATGCCCAGCGCCTTTTCGTGATCCGGGAGAGAGAGATAGAACCAGAGATCGTCGAGGGAGAGCTTGCGCAGCAGATCCACCACCAGTTCGGGATTGATGTAGGGGTGGTGGTATTCCGTCAACAATTCCTCGGCCCGTTTGTGGATCCCGAAGTGGGAGCGGGAAAGGGAAAAAAACCACTGGTGTTCCGGAGGGATCTCTATCTTGCCGCGGGTTGCGGCCAGGTTGACTTCCAGGGCCTTGGAGACGAATTTTTTCATCATGAAACCTGTCGCTAGTAATCAGGGGTGTTTTTCCGGGGCCGGCTGGAGGAAAGAAGTGTGTGCCGGAACGGAGGGAGTGGAAGCATCGTGCGTACCGAAAAAATGTAGCATATCCCGTCAGGCAAGCAAATATATTTATTTTCACTAAATGCTTGTCGAAGGACTTCTTGACGCGATCTCTGCCGCACTATATAGTGTCGGCCATACCACATCCCTCACGGGGCGGAACATCCGCAAGCAGGCGCTTGCCGGGAAAAGCCGCGGTCATGAGGTCTGTATCAAAGCAGAGCGACCCTTGCGTCGAACTATCTGTCGGAGGAACTGCGGATGGGCAAGCAATACCAATCAATGACCGACACCGACCGTGAATTCGCTGCACGGCAGCGTCTTTTCTTCATTGCCAGCGCGAGCGGCCATGAAGTGAATCTGGCTCCCAAGGGGGAAGATTGCCTCCTCTTTCTTGATGCGAATACCATTCTCCTTCTTGACTACCCGGGGAGCAGCAACCGAACCGGCCGGGACATCGAGGAAGGTGGGGGTGTCACCCTCATGTTCTGCTCGTTTGATGACGACTCGAGGGTCCTTCGTCTCTTCTGTACCGGGCAGTCATTCGATAAAAATCATCCCGACTTCGACACAATGGTGCGTCTCTTTCCTGATGGCAACCCCGAGATAGTACGACAGGTTTTCCGGTTGTCTGTCCGTGCCGTGGAGAACAGTTGCGGATTAAGCGTGCCTGTGATGCGCTTCGAACGGGTGCGTGAAAGCGGAGTACGCCACTGGGCCGAGCAAAAGGCACGGAATGCCGAACGAAAAAGGTAGATTCCGTGGCTGAGCCACCTTTCTTGCCCACACCGAATTCTTCAGTACGCCGCTCTCCGCCGGGCTCAAGACGGCTTTCCGTTTGAGTTCAATCCCTTCTTCCCCGTGCCTTGCTGAAAACGCCGGTTTGAAATCCGGCTGATCCTCCCGGCCGACTGCTCGATCTCCCTGAAAAAATCCCGGAAAATAGAGATTTCCCGCATGTAAAATGGCATTATATTTATTGACATATAATCACATAGAGATGTATATAGAAGGCAATTTAGTAACAAAGATACTATAATGCTCCTAAATTATTTCCGCCAAATGTTGTGCGTGAGTTTCATCTTTACTACAAGAACCGGATGGTAACTCCTTTCGGTGGCGGAATTGTTGGTTCCATTTCTCAAAGAGTGCGCGGGTCGAAAAAATTAATCAGGAGGTGGGCGGCATGGCTGGGAAAATTCGGCAGATGATAGATTCCATCATTAACCAGAGAGCTAAAGATAATCCCATGTTGGAGAGGGTTATCAAGACAAAGTTGATTCTCAAAGGGATCAATCCGGCGAAATTCACGCTTCAGTCCGACGACGATCCCGTAGTGATCGGCAAGCTGGAGAAAATGATGCAGGAACTCAAATAAATCAATTCACGTGATGTAACCAGGAGGAGGGTGAGAATGAACATAAAAACTGCTTTGTCCACGAAAGAGAATGTAGATGAAATGGTTTCCGATATAGCCGGACAGCTCGAGTTCTTTGATGCAGAGATGGTACTTTTTTTCGCTTCGAGCGTCTATGACCCGCAGAGCGTCAGCAAGAAGATGCAGGACAGTTTCCCCATGGCCCGGGTTTTGGGCTGCACAACGGCAGGCGAAATCGGGTGCGGGAAAATGCTGGATGGTTCCGCTGTTGCGATGGCATTCACCGGACAGGCCGTGAAAGACGCGAAAATCGAGGTCGTTGAAGACCCTCGGGATGAAAAAGCGATTCGTGCCGCTTTCGCCTCGTTCGAGTCCTACTTCAAGGTCCCCATGTCCGAGATGGACCCGTCGAAGTATGTGGGAATCATCCTTGTGGACGGCCTGAGCGGAGCTGAAGAAGGTCTCATGGAGTTGATCGGTGATCTGACCAACGTAACCTTTATCGGGGGGTCGGCGGGAGATGATCTCAAATTCTCAGCCACCCATCTCTATGCAAACGGGAAAAGCTACAAGAACGGGGTGATTCTGGCATTGTTGCAGCCGGGAGTGGAGTTTACCTTTATCAAGACCCAGAGCTTCCGGAATCTGGACAAGACTCTGGAGGTAACCAAGGCAAACGAAGAAAAGCGCGAAGTTCTCGAATTCAACGGCAAGCCCGCGGCAGTTGCGTATGCCGAGGCAATCGGAACAACCGTCGAAGAGGCGCCGAAGCACTTCATGCACAATCCGGTCGGGCTGGTAATAGAAGATGAGCCGTATGTGCGCAGCCCACAGCAATTCAAGGGCGACAGCATGGTTTTTTACTGCGGGGTGATGGAAGGGATGGAGTTGTCTCTCCTGGAATCAACCGACATCATCGGTGATACGAAGAAGGCCATTGCCCGGGCGCGTGAAGAGATGGGCGGCCTGTCGGCAATAGTCAATTTCAACTGCATCCTCAGGACGCTGGAACTCAAGCAGAAGAATCTGACCAAGGAATACGGCGAGCTGTTCTCCGGAGTCCAGGCCATCGGCTTCAGTACCTATGGTGAGCAGTATATCGGGCATATCAACCAGACTGCCACCATGCTGGCCTTCAAGTAACGCGCTGACGGTGTCGGAGCGTACGCATTGCGCATACGCTCCGAGCTTCTCCACGAAATACTCCGTATGGGGTTGGCGACGAATGCTTCACCTTATGCCGTTTCCTCCTGTACGGAAATTGTCCCGTGCGGGAGTTTCCCAGTTTGTCTTCGTGAGGGTACTGCAATGCCTGTTCAACGTGAAGAAAGCATCGTAGCGGGGAAAGGCGATACCGGCCTGAAAGGCAATCTTTCCCTGACCCACATTACGGATCTTCTACAGTTCCTCTCTTCCAGCTCGAAGAGCGGCATGATTCAACTCGTGCGCCATCCGGACGGAACGGAGGGCAAGATTTTTTTTGTCGCGGGTGAACTTGTTTCAGCGGATTCCGGCGAGAAGTCGGGTTTGGAAGGGCTTGCCGACCTCCTTGCCTGGGAGCAGGGGACATTTCACTTTATACCCGGCGTTGCATCCGCGAAGTCGACTATCGGACTTTCGGTCCAGCACGCCATAATGGAAGCTGTTGTGTTGCTTGACAGACAGGCGAAGGAAAACACCGCTAACCCCATACGAGAGGTCGAAGAAAGGAGTCTTCAGATGCAACAGGAAGGAAGAGGCTCAGCAGAGGTTCTGAATGATTTGCTGGAAATATCGGGCATAGACGCCGTCGTTGTTGTCGGTCGGGACGGCTTCGTCATCGAATCGGCAGGCAGCAGCGCCAGGGTGAACATTGATGAACTGGGAGCTTCGCTTGCCCATGCCATCAACGGCATTGAAGAAATGGGCGCCGAGTTGAACGTAAACATGTTCCAGGACATGTTCATCGAATACGGCAGGGCGGTGATCATGTGCAAACCGGTTGGAGACGCGATTGCCGCGGTCGTCACGCCGGACGCGTCCAAGCTGGGTATCATTCGCCACAAAACCAAGAAACTTTTTGAAGAACTCGGCCACTCATTCTAGGAGGGTTGTCATATGGCGTTGAGATTAGATTTTACGATGGATGCCGAGACGAATCGCCAGTATTTGAACGGTCATCCCGTGGTGATGCATTCCCACCACTATCTTGCATTGATTACGAAAATGGCCGGGGAGCTGGAAGACATTGACGGTACCGGCATCCTTCGGGACGTGGTTGAGGAAACAATGCGGGCGGTTTTCGACGATTATATCCGGAAGAACGGGCTGACGTCGGCCCAGGACAAGTGCAACGTGGGAAGAGAATACTTCTCGGTATTCGGCCTCGGGAAAATGGTAATTACCGGTGACGAGCAGGGAGGAGAGGTTCGCCTGGTCCGTTCCCACCTGGACGAAGGATGGATTATGAAGTGGGGGAACACCGACAAACCTGTCAACCATTTCACCTGCGGATACGTGGCGGCCATGTTCGGCGCGGCGTTCGACAAACCGCTGAAAAGCTATACGGTTACCGAGGCTGCCAGTATTGCCGCCGGTGATTCGGAAGGCAAGTTTATTGTAAAGGTGTCTTGAGAGAGGAGGAGTCTATTCATGACCGTTATGCGTGATACCGTGGTGAAATCCCTGGCCAAGATAACCGTCCAGGGTGATGAAAACGGTTTGATACCGGAATACGAGGTACTGGTGAACCTGCTTCCCGTCAAGCTCCTGAATACTTTCTCCGAAAGGATAATGGCGGCCGCCCCCCCCGACAAGAAAGCCGAAGTGGAAGAGGGACTGGTGAGAGCCGCCTATGAATGCGGATATCACACCGGATGCGGCATCATCACGTCCGACATATTCAATGATGTTGTTCTTCCGATGGTTACCGAAGGGGAGAAGGATATCCTGCGTGGCGCTTACGCCGCCTTTACTGCCTGGGGATGGGCAAAATCGGGAATCGTGCAGTTGAAAGAGGGAGAGAAGATGGTCATCCGCGCCTTCGACTACTATGAGGCGGACAGCGGCGGAGAAGGGCTTCGTGGGTACATGCTTCGCGGGCTGAGCCAGGCATTCTTTGATCTGGCCTATGCGGAGCCCTACCCTGACGGGATGGATACCTATATCTGCCGGCAGTCAAAAGGGATCGAGGTCGGTGACCCGTACGGAGAATTCATCGTTACGAAAAAATAGAGATCAGGAATGAAAAGGGGGCGTCCGCAAAAGGCATCCCCCGGTACTCCTGAACCGGACCCTGGAGTCATTCGTGGCCGACGATGTGCTTGAATTCATTGATGGACACCCTTTTCGCGATGCACTGAAAAATGCCGTCGAGATTCGATGGAGCGGTATTCTTCGTGCCGTGAAGGATTCCGAGCAGGTGGGCGTGGTCGTCATGAGGGACGGGCACATCGCCTGGGCGGTAAGTAACAGCCAGAAGGAGAACTTTGCGTCATTCCTGGAACGTATCGGTATGGTACCCAAGGAGAAACTCAATGAGGTAGTGCGGAAATACCGATCGTTGGGTAAGTCGAAGAAGCTCGGGGCGCTGCTGGAAGAGGCCGGATTAATCTCTCACTCCACTCTTCGGGAATGCCTGAAGGCTCATGTCAGCGCCGCCCTTTCTTCCATGATGGGTGACCCCAGCATACTGCTTGAGGCAAGGCATGGCGAAATGGCCATAGATGCGAGCCTTATTTTCCTGCTTGGCGAGGTTGTGCCCGAGGACGGGGAGCAGGTAGTAGCCCCTGCGGCCGCGGACTCCGAGCCGTCCCGAGGGACGCACCGGGAGGAAGCCCTCTGCGAGGCGGAACCGGCGGTCCTGCAGGAACTCTCTTCATTGCCGGGATATCTGTATTCTTTTGTGGCCGACACGACCGGCAGGATCCGTTCGTTTCATCAATCGGACGAGGTACGCGTTGAGACGGAACGCATTGTCGCGGCAGTGTCCGCCTGGCTGGACGCATCGTGCCGGGTTTCCCCCGAGGTGAAGCTGGGAACGGTCGGATTCACGTTGCTCTCCTGTGAAGAGGGCTCGATGTATGTTCAGGTAGTCGATGCGGAAACACGGCAGTTCGTGGCAATCGCGTGTGACAGGAGCGCCAGGATGGGTGTTGTCATGCATAAGATATCCGAGGTTGCGTCGGGCATTCGCGGGAATACGGAATAGTTGTAACGGTTTTTGGTGAAAGCATGTACCATGCGATACGGATTGGGGAGACAACATGGCGAATATTCTTTCCATAGTGAGTTCAAAAGGCGGTACCGGTAAGACAACGGTAGCCCTCAACCTTGCAGTCGCTCTTGCGGAGGGAGGAGATCCCACTCTGCTAATCGATGCGGACCCGCTCGGCGCAATCGGCTTTTCCCTTGCCCGGAGCGACGCTGAATGGAGAGGTCTGGCGGAGTTCATGATGAAGCAGGGAACGCTGGATGAGGTCATCATGCAGACGAAGCTTCCCTGCCTGTCCATTCTTCCGAGGGGGCGTCTGGATCCCCTAGATGTGTGCGTCTACGAGGAGTTTCTCCATTCTTCGCCCTCATTGCGCGAGATACTTGACGCTGTGGGTGAGAAATTCCGGTACATCATCATCGATACCCCCTCGGGACTCGGCATGGTCACCAGAGCCGCCCTGTCCGTAAGCGACTTCGCCCTGATACCGCTGCAGGCGGAACCTCTGGCGCTGCGTGCAATCTCTCAGACCCTGCGGGTGCTCCAGCACGTCAAGGAAACCGAAAACAGCGATCTGGAACTGCTCGGCATCCTGGCCACAATGGTCCAGTTGAACAAGGATGTCTCCTTCAACATCATGAATACCGTCTGGGCATCGCTGAGTCGTGTGCTGGAAACCTATATCCCCCGTGCCGATGTGTTCGGTGTCGCGAGTGAAAAAGGACTGCCCGTTGCCTTCATGCCGGGAAAATATCCTCCCGAGGCGATCCGGTTCGAGTTGCTGGCCACGGAAATCAAAGGCGTCATCCAGGGATTGGGTGGTGCGACAGGAGACGTTGATGAAAGACCGCAGCGTGAACTCATATGATCTGAAGCAGGCGCAGCAGATTCTCAGCAGCCTCGCTCCGATACCGACATCTTCCCAGAGCGTGGCGGTTTCCCAAGAGCCTCCCGCCTATGTGCGGTTGACGATTGACTCCCTGCCGCGGAAGTCCTCGCCGGTGAGCGCGCCCGCCACGGATGAGTCGAAGGGCGCTATGACGCCACCCCTTGACATGCAACCGCAGAAATTTTCCAATTGGGAAGGGTGTCTTGGCTGGTGCATGGGACTGACAAAGGCTGAGGCAGCTTTTGTCGTCGATTCACAGGGTTTCATCATCGCCTCCAGGGGGAGGGTGCCCGGTTATGGATTCGAGGGAACGGGCGCCGAGATGGTCTGCTCGGTCGATCAACTGGAGAGGATTGCCCCCGACGCGGGAAAGCTCTTCTGGGTCGATCTGGATTTCGACAAGAGAAGAATCGTAGGCTTCGTCACGCCTCAGCAGAATTCCCAGTATTACGTGATAGGCCTTATTGCGCCTGAACAGGCGTACCATTCCATCAAGAATTTTATTACCACCCAGATTATCGAGAATCTTCCGAACCTTGATTAATCCGCCTTATTCCCTTCCCAAATCAGGCGGTACGGAAGCTCCGGAGCGGCCGGAGACGCGGGGTCCCCTCTGCTTCTCCGGCCGTGCAGGACAGTGGTGAAAGGAATACGTATCTCCATGAGTGAACAATCTGTCCGGGTAAGCGGGTATATCCTGCGTGTGGTGGAGAATCAGCTGGAGACGAATGCGCCACCCCAGACGCGGGAGACGCTTGAGAGGCTGGTAGGGCTTGGCTTTGGCGTGGAAGACGCGAAACATCTCATCGGTTCCGCGATTGCAGCCGAAATGCGTTCCGTTGTGTCCGAAAGCAGACCCTTCAACGAGGAGCGTTTCCTTGCCCTCCTGAGGGG
Organism: uncultured Geobacter sp.; assembly: GCA_937886325.1. Taxonomy (GTDB): domain Bacteria; phylum Desulfobacterota; class Desulfuromonadia; order Geobacterales; family Geobacteraceae; genus RPRC01. The sequence continues at coordinate 10,593 of CALABV010000159.1, read as the reverse complement.
ATTGCCGACTATCCCCTCGTAGGCGGTTTCTCGTCCGCGGATCATTTCCCTGCGCGGAGATCTCTTCCATTCCCCAAAACCCCGTTTTTTCCCGCCGAGTACTCTCATCTAAGCTGTTACCGTCGGGCAAGCGGCATCAACCGCATACGTCGAATCCTTTCACTTCTCGAGATTTTTCCATCTCCTTTCGTGAGACATTTCACGCATACCCTCTCTTTTTTTCCTGAAAACGGCAGTTGGAGTTGTCCGAAGAGAACGACTTATACCTGATTCGTTGCTGCTCTTGGCGAAAAGGAGCGTCACCGGCCGATGTTGTCCGAACCCGCAAGTTCATCGGTTATAGCGAAATGAGCCTGGAGCAGGAGAAGAAGGGCATTCGGAGTGAGCGAAGGATGACTTCAGCTGCCGATTCCGGGTTCATCCCTGTTCCAGGGACGCTCAGCGATTACTCTCCGCAACTCACTCGCATCCAAGCTGATAACCACTGTCATAATATTAATTATTCATTATCATATAAGCTGAGACATCATAATTCGTAATATAATAAAAAAATAACGATCACCAATATCTGAATCAAAATAACATGCTGCAAAATTACTGTCATACTCATATTAATAGACCTTGATCAATATTGTATTCTCTGAATTGTCGTGAAATATAATTATCAATATAATGCTTGTCCATATTTAAAAAAACAGTACACTATAAACAAATAAACTGTAAAAGCACGATGTCACGATGTTCTATGTCGTTATCCGCGCAACCTCAAACAGGCAAGCTCAGCCATCTTCTGTTGTTGTCTTGGTACGGGCGAAATAGGGGAGGATATCGAGATGAGTCACTATGCGCATGTCAGGATTTGGGAGCCGATACAGCGGGCTTCCCGGGTCACACGGTACGAGGCGCCCTTGGCGTCCGCTCTGCTGTCGCACCGGCTGGGCGAGGTTGTCGGTTCGAGCGCCGTGATGACGCGTGAAATGGAGATTGAGTATGTTGAATTCGAACTGCTTCTTGCCAATCTCGACACGGCTCTCGAAATGGTGAGGCTGGTGCTCGAAGAAGCGGGTGCGCCGGCAGGTTCGGAGATACGTTTTCGGCGCGACGAAAAGGATGAGATTGTTGCATTCGGCAGAAAGGAAGGTCTCGCCATCTATCTGGATGGAATCGGTCTGCCGGATGAGGCGTACGAGAAGTGCTCTTGCGATGGTCTCGCGTTTCTGATTTCACCGGCGCTCTCCTCCGTGGACGGAGAGATTCGCGGTTCGTGGGTCGGCCGTTCGGAAACCTCCATCTATGTGTATGGGCCGAATGCGGAGACCATGTTTTCCACTATCAAGCCGCTCCTTGACACGTATCCCCTCTGCCAGAACGCGCGCATCGTGATTCGTCACGGAAACCCCGAGTTGCATCCCCGAACGGTGCGTCTGCCGTTCCATGAAGAGACGGAAAACGTCAGGCAGGTGTTCTGGAGGAGCGCCCACGGGACCGGATAAGCGGTGATGGCTCTGTACGGTGTCCTATCGTCGGCGAAGCCTTGCGGAACCATTGCCTTCACTGGAGCGATTGTTCCGGCAAGAGTGGAGTAGCGCTCTTTCCGCTGTTCGCATGGAGGTCCCTGTATGGACGAACATGCTTTTGAAAATGGTGAGAGGACATGCGCGGTCACCGCGACCGCTTCAGCCGTGGTCAGGCAGGAGGATTTCTGGTTTGCCTATCGGCGCGGCATGAACAGGCTGCGGTTCGGAAAAATATTCGGCAGTGACGAAGAGCATGCCTGCCGCATGAACATCCCTGCCGGTCTGGAAGGAGATGTGTATCTTGAGGCGCTTGCCCGAGTCATCGGATACCGCAGCGGGTTTGCCGGAGATACCGTCGAGGAGGCAGGTCTGAAAATAGCTGAATTCCTGAAAGAGCACTATACAAGTTGATGTCTGATTCTTCCGAATCCCCATACCCTCTCACACCTTTTTCATAGACGAAGGATTCCGCATCCCGCCGATCGCCTTCCACAGCGAAAGCGTTGCCTTTTTCCTTCTTCACTGTATACTGTCGACCTGCCGGCGGGATCGTCACGATACCCTGCCTGTGCCGATATATCGGGATGTGGGGTGCGCCTCCGTCCGGACCTTGCGCCGGCTCACAAGGTACGCCCATCCGGTGCTGATTCCGCGGTTTTCTTTCCTCTCCCCTTTGTTGTTTCGATTCTTTCCGTTTTCTTTTCGGCCGACCTGCTGACAGGCAAACACGGACAAAATCCTCAGTAAGTGCGATGGGACGAGCGAAGAATTGTACTTGCTCTCCCGTTTTCTTGCGCTACACTTGCCATTCCGGCGTGTAAATCCCTGCCCACTGCAGAAAATCGGAATAGCCCTTCATTGAGCGCTATCGTCGAAGGAGAGGCAAAAATGGACGGTATGAAAATTATGCTTGTAGCCGACGATGGGATTTTGATCGAACAGATCAAGTGCTTCTTGCGCAATACCGGCATCAGACTGACGGTTTGCCGGGAATACGAGCAGGCTGTGAAAGCCTTACGGCAGGAGCGATCCGGTATTGTCTATATAGCATCACGCATGGATAGGAGCTGCGTTGAATGCCTCCGTGTGATTAAGGATGACCCTGATATGCGTCAAATTCCCGTGGTCATGGTGGCGGCAAAAGCGGATGAGCACTTCCGGCAAATGTGCCGTGATGCGGGCAGTGCCTATATTCTCATGAAACCGATAGACAGACCCGCCTTCCTTTCGTCGGTACGAAGCTTTATCGATCCCGAAAAACGGGACAACGCCAGATTCGAGGCACAACTTGATGTTTCCTACGGTTTCGATGCCCCTGACTCGGTATCCGTATGCTCTGTCAATATAAGCAGAGGCGGTGTTTTCGTCCGGACAAAGCAGACTCTTCCCGTTGATAGCATGCTGAAAATACGGATTATTCTCCCGAACGCTCCGACCCCTATCGAAACAAAGGCGCGGGTTGCCTGGATAAACCGTCTCGGCGCACCGGTGAAACCGGCCCTTCCACCGGGGATGGCCCTGGAATTTCTGGAGATGAAACCGGAAGATACCACCCTTGTTTCCCGTTACATCCATGATGAGCACATCGTCAAGTTGCTTGCGTGAAAACTTCTTTCGCTCTGCCAGGAAACCTCCTTCGTGAATCCTTGGGAAAAAGAAGAGAGAAGTCCCTTGACGGGAGGGAGTCCGACGGGGATGAACAAAGAAGTTGACTTGAGTCCCCGAAAAATAAGATAAAAGCATAATTCCTCCGCTGCAAACACCGCCTGTTCCGTCCACGGGAGTGTCAATGGATGCCAATGCTTCGAGAAATCCTCTCATTTCTCCGGATACTGCCCTTCTTTTTTCAATTATTCATGAACTGACTATCGCGCGCAGAAATGTTTCCTCCTACCCGAAAGGACACCCGGTCGTTACGGGTTCCTGTGAGAAAGTGGCGGGACTCTTCAACCGACTGTTTGAGTCACGCGACGAATTGACCGTGGGCATCGCACGGGATTCCCTTCTTGTCGACGGCCGTTCCTTTGAACGCCTTACGCCGGTAGTGCGCGCATTCGCAAAGTCACTTCTCTACCACCAGGTTGCCGTCATTACCTTCGCAAAGGGGCTGACTGCCGAAGAGATTGAGAAGTTCAACGTCATACTCACGGCAAAGAGGGAGAATATTTCCGCTTCGGGTGGAATCGAAACCGTTGTCCGGGATGCCGGATTGCCGAATCTCCGTATCAGGGAAATACGGTATGACGATCTGCATGTCTCGGAAGATACCGTTTCCGCGGACGGGAGCGGCGAACACGGTCCCGTCTCGCTCTGGGAGTCCTTTGTGCTGGAAATGCTGCGGGCGGATACCCCTTTCTTCCCCATATCGACGGTTTCGGATACCGTGGTGGGACCGGAGGCTCTTCTCGGCATCATACTGGGCCGGCCCCATGACGACCAGCTTCAGGGCATGGAGCGTCTTGCGCTTTTTCTGCGAAGGGAGTCCCGCCGGGCCGATCTCCTGCAACAGGAAAAAGAAGCTTTTGGAAAGATAATCGATTTCATACGTACAGTGCCCCCGGAACTTCGAAGGCATTTCTTCGAATGCGTACTGGATGCTCTGGAGGGTGACGAAGCCCCTGTTTTGGACATAGTCTCCCATCTGCCGGGAGAACTTGTTTTGGAGGCAGTTCAGCGCTGCAGGGAAGACGGGAGAACTCTTCCGCCGTTGCTGCTTCGTGTAGTGGAGAAGCTGTCCGCCCAATCACCGACGGATCAGGGGAGTCAGCCGGGCACGGATGGGGAAGACGGTGAGCATTCCGGAGGGATACAGGGGACATTGGAGACCATTTTCCGGGAGACGACCGGCGAAGAGTATATTCCCGCGGACTACCTGGCAAAGCTCACGGCCCTGATTTCTTCCCGGGACATCCCGGTTCCCGGCGAAGGAGAACTCGTCGAACTGAAACAAACACTGTCGCCTGAATGTATCGAAGTTGCGGTGAGCGATATCATTCTCGACAGTTTTCTGTTTGCCTCGGAAGAACAGATGGAGGCTCTCAAACGCAATCTGCTCGATTATTGCCGTTATTTTCTGGAAACAGGGGATTTCCGCTCGCTGAAAAAGATGTATGAACGTCTCCGGGAGAGCCGTTTCGAATCAGTGGAAGCGGCAACCTCGTTGAAACAGGATATGCTGGAGACCTTCGCGGAAGCCGGCTTTACCGAAGAGGTGCTGAACGGACTTACTGTCTGGGGGAGAGAAAAATATGACGAAATCAGTGCCCTGATCCATTCGGTGGGGAAGCCTTTTGTCGAACCCCTGCTGGACAGGCTCGCAGAAGAGGAAAACAGGACGGTCCGGAGATACTGCCTCGAACAGCTGATACGTCTGGCTGAACCTGCCGGCGAGTCCGTTCTTGCACGCCTGGATGATTCACGGTGGTATGTTGTCAGGAATCTGCTCATCATCCTTCGCCAGTCGGGGAATCCGGATCTGGCTGTGCACCTTCGCCGGGTTGCGGGCCATCCCCATCCGAAGGTTCGTCACATGGTGATTGAGACGTATCTGCACCTTCGCGACCCGGAAGGGGATCGCTTGTTGCTGGATGATCTTGCGAGTGCAGACAAGGTGGCGCGGTCGTACGCAATCCAGTTGGCTGAAAAGAGCGTACACCCGGATATCGTGACGGCCCTGCTGCAAATTTTGCAACAAAAAGGTACGTCCCCGGATTCAGCCGCGGAGAAGAAGGCCGCGATACGCTCACTTGCCGCTATCGGCGATCCGCGCTCCCTCGTTGTGCTGGACAAGATTCTGAATAAGCGGTCTCTTTTCCGCTCTTCGTTCTACCTGTCGTTAAAAAGGGAAATCGTACAGACGCTCGTAAAGTACCGTGACCCGTCCGCGCTCAAACTGCTGGGCAAGATGGCCGAAGCAAGGAATAGGGAGTTGTCTGAACAGGCCTTGGAGCAATTGCGAAGCGTGAGAGAGGAGCGGGGATGATGGTCGAAGATATGGATACTGTCCGGAATTTCATCCGTCACCTTGTATCCGCCGTCTCAGGCTGTTCGTTGTATTCGCCGGAACATCGCCAGGTGGTACGTCTGACGCGGGACGCTTATGCCAATCTGCAAAGGGTTCTCGCAGGGAAGGAAGAAATAGCTTTTCTGGTGGTTGATGATGATTTGGTCTGCGATAATGCGCCGCTTGAAGGAAGCATGTACGTGGACAAATTCATCAGGGCGCTTGCGGTGAAGGGAATCAGCCATCTGCGCATAATCGGACCGGTTGAGTTCGATGAGCTCCAGGCTCTGATACGGGGGCTGGCGGGACAGGGGGAATCCGCGGGGGAAATCAGCTCGTCGGAGAACGTCCGAATCGGAAAGGTGGAGGTACATGACTCTTACGCGGATGAGTACGGAGACAGTGCCGACGATCTTGCCGATGTGCTTGAACTATGGGAGATAGCCGACTACGAGCGGGAGCTGTTCATCGAAATGCGGGAATGCATCCGTGGGAACAGGAAGCCGGGCATGCCGGGAGTCAACAGGGTAGTGCGATCCTGCATCCGGGCGTTCGGGGGGATAACCTCCCCTCACCGGGCCCTGGCCCCGTTGCGCGCTCTGGACGAGTATACGTTCACGCATTCCACGAACGTCTGCATCCTCAACCTGGCACAGGCAATGGCCATGGGGATCGACGGACCTCTCCTCCAGGAGATAGGAATCGCCGGGATGCTGCATGACATCGGAAAGCTGTTCGTTCCGGAAGAAATTCTGTCCAAACCCGGCGCGTTAAGCGAAGAGGAGCGGGAAATTATCAAGCATCATCCGGTTCAAGGGGCGCACTATCTGCTTGACATGCCCGGCGTGCCGAAACTGGCGGTGGTCTGTGCCTATGAGCATCACATGAAGTTCGACGGGACGGGCTATCCGGAAAGAAGGAAGGGGTGGCGGCAGAATATGTGCAGCCACATGACCACGATCTCTGATTGTTTTGACGCGCTCAGGACGATACGCGTATACCGGGGCGCCATGGATGCGGCGGTGGTCGCCGAAGTGATTGCGGAAAAAGCCGGGACTGATTTCCACCCGGTTCTGGCGAGGAATTTCCTGGGCGTTCTCAACGGGTTTCAAGCCGATGTTTCTCCATTGGGGAAAGATGCCTGAAGCATCAATCCTCCGCCGTGTCTCTTCGATGGTTCATGAAAGGGTGACGTGCCCGAGCCAAGAAACTGTTGCCATTATCGTCCGCCATGCTATACTTCCGGCATTTTTCCGGAGGTGATCATGAGCGAAACAACGGAAGCGAATTTTTCCTCATTTTCCAGCAAGCTCTCTCCCTGCGCCCTTTCCTGCTTCAACCAATTGCTCGACAACGCACGCGAAAGGTTTTTACGGGAGGGCCCCCAACCAATTTACGAAGCGTCCCTCGCCACGATGATTGAGACGTGCGGGGCGGAGGATGCCGAAGCGATCGCGCAGTCGATACGGGACATCCTCCAGTGCAGGGTTCAGATGAAGAAGGGCGAGTATCTTTTTTTCTTTCCCTTTTTTGCGTCGGTGGCAATCGAAAAAGGCGTGATACGGTACAGCCTTCCCCAGGAAATGAACGAAGCCCTTTCCGCTATCGAATCCTCTTCTTCTATCTGAAATTCTCCCGTCAAACGGTCGCTCTCATTCCACGGCGACCGGACGGCGCCGCGGAAAATTTGTTTTTCCGTGATCCGAATCACTTATTTTTCGTGCATTTTGCCGTTAAATACAGTACAAGCTTTACAAGCTGTTTCCGAACGGGTAAACCCCGGGTGACCGGGGGACACAAAGCCACGGGTCCCGCATTGAGGCGGGATAGCCGGGTTGCCGAAGAAACATGGTCCACCTCCGTGTTCTCGTCGGTGGCCTGTTTCCAGAGGCAGGGGAAACAGGATCACTGGGAGGTGGATGATGGGCAGCAAATCGGGACATTGGTTGAAGGTACTCGCGGTCGTGATGGTTTGCTGGTTTTCGGCGGTTATCACGGGATGCGGAGGCAGCGGAGAAGGAGAGATCTCTCAGGACGAGGCTATCGGCGCCGACAAGGCTGAAGCGGAAGTCGGCGATCTCACCAAGGGAATCGAGGACGACGATTCCGCCCCCTTTGTCGAGGGGGAACTGCTCGTTCAAACCCGGGCGGGAGTCGGCCGGGAGAAGTTCAAGGAGGTTCTCGACGGACTCGGCGCCGCCATCGCCGAGGATATCCCCGAAATCAATATCAAGAGAATAAAGATCCCGGTCAAGGCCCAGAAGCTGATCCGGGCCTTTCTCGCCAAACATCCCCACATAAAATTCGTCGAAAAGAACTACCTTGCGGAAGCGACAAGCATCCCGAACGACGACTCGTACTCTTCACAGTGGCATCTGCCGAAGATCTCGGCCCCGACGGCATGGGATATCTCAACCGGAGCCACCGCCGTCAGCATCGCAATAGCCGACAGCGGCGTAGATCCCACCCATCCCGACCTGGCGGCAAAACTGGCACCGGGCTACAACTTCGTCTCCGGAAACACCGATACCCGTGACGTATATGGTCACGGCACCAAAGTGGCGGGCGCGGCGGCGGCAATCAGCAACAACAACGCCGGAATCGCCGGTGTCGCCTGGTCGAACCCCATCGTCCCCCTGGTGGTGGCCAATTCAAGCGGGTACGCAACCTATTCGGCAATAGCCCAGGCTATCACCTATGCCGCCGACAGAGGAATCCGCGTTATCAACCTGAGTTTCGCGGGCTCCAGCAGCTCCACGACCCTCCAGAACGCGGTTGATTACGCATGGAACAAAGGAACTATCGTATTTGCCTCGGCCGGCAACTACGGCACGAGCACGCTCCAGTATCCGGCAGCCTGCAACCATGCCGTCGCCGTCACCGCAACCACCTCAACTGATGCGCGATCCAGCTTTTCCAGCTACGGCAGCTGGGTTACCGTCGCCGCGCCGGGCTCATCCATCCTGACGACTACCAACGGCGGGGGGTACGCATCCGTCAGCGGCACGTCATTTTCCTCGCCCATCACTGCCGGACTCGCCGCCTTGATCCTGTCGGTGAACCCGGACCTGACCGCCGCTCAAGTGGTTGATATCATCAAGCAGAACGGTGATGATCTGGGCACGGCCGGTTTCGACCAGTATTTCGGCTACGGCAGGATTAACGCCTACAAGAGCCTGACCGCGGCGAGAAATACCGTGTCCCGGGTCTCGGACACGACAGCGCCCGTCACATCCGTAACCTCGCCGTCGAACGGCGCGACCGTAAGCGGCGTGGTGCCGGTCAACGTCACGGCCACGGACGATACGGGGGTTGCGCGGGTAGAGTTGTACGTGAATGGAGCTCTTCTTGCCGCCGATACCACCGCGCCTTACAGCTTCTCCTGGGATACCGCGTCGTCCGGCGCCGGAACCCGTTACCTGAAGGCAATCGCCTATGACGCGGCAGGCAACGCCGGACAATCCAGCCAGGTTACGGTATCGGTTGCAGGGACAGGCGACACCACCGCTCCGGTGGTGATCATCAGCAATCCCGTTAACGGATCTTCCATCACGGGCCTTCGGTCCGTCGTCCTTGCCGCGAGCGCATCGGATAACGTGGGCGTGACAAAGATGGAAATATACGTGGATGGATCATACAAGGGGTTTTATTCGAAAAGCAGCTTCAGTTGGACATGGAATACTTCAGCATTGACTGTCGGTAAGCACACCGTCATGGTGAAAGCCTATGACGCCAAAAAGAATGTGGGATCGGCATCGACAACGGTAACAAGATAACCGGTCACGCGGGGGCGGAGCGGATTCCACCCCCGCGTTTTTGCAGTACCCCCCTTTCCCGACGCGCGTTTTCTGCTCTCTCGCAGCGTGTCGACGACTCACGGACGCATCGTCCCTTCGGTAAAACCACCATGAAAAGAACTCCTTCTCTTCTGTGAATCTAGCCATGGACCGCCACATATAATGTGATAATGTCAGGTATGTCGACGTTTTTGTCGGAATAGTTTACACCTCCATTTTGTAACGGGAAGTGATGTGCCGCAATCGTTTGTAGATTGATATCTCTCTGATATCATTCGAGGATTCGTTCCACGAGCGTCGCGCTGCCCTCTCAGATACGCCTTTCCCCGCCCGATTCCGGAATACAAAGATACGGATATTCTGTTTTCCCCCACCTTCTGTCGGAGAAGACAACACCTTGTGATGTCTTCTCCGGTAACCGGACTCAACAATTCAATAAAATCAGCCATGTGTGTTCAGGCACATAAATTGAATAATAAAACTCAAGAGATAATTCTGTTTCCAGCGGTATACGAGGAAGGAGGATCGCCATGAAATGTCTCAGAATGTCGGCCCTGGTTTCGAGCCTTGTGGCTCTGCTGTTTGTCGGTGCGGCGTGGGGGTATCCGGTGAGTGTGGGTGACACCATCAAAATCTATAATAGTGTCGGAACAACGAGTGGGGGTGAATGGATCGTAAAGACGCCTGCCGGTGTCGAGTTATTCAGGACCTTCTGTGTTGAGTTGGATGAATACCTGTCGACGGGTGATCCTTTCATCGTCGACGATATTTCCCAGACGGCCGTGCGGGGCGGTGTCAACACCAATGCGGGAGACCCCTTGAGCAACGATACCAAGTGGCTCTTCTGGCATTACACGCAAGGCGATCTGGATGATCTGGTCGCCGGGTTTACCTATGGAACCGACGCAGGCGCTGATGGTCTGCAATATGCTATCTGGGTGCTGGAAGAGGAGATGGCGGCGACAAGCAATACGCTTGCCAATCAGCTCATTGCCGCGGCAGGGCTCAACAGCGCGGGATTTGCCGAGGACGTGGCAGTCATTAACCTTGAATACCCCAACTGTTGCCATGATTGCTATGCCCAGGATCTTTTGGTGGCCGGAGAGCCTTCCATACCGCCTCAGGAGGAACCGGTACCCGAACCCTCAACCATCCTGCTCACGGGGCTGGGAATCCTTGGAGCAGCGTATTGGGGGCGAAGAAGGAAAGTATAATATAGAAAAAAATCCCACGCCATGGAAGGGGATGTTCCGGAAGGACATCCCCTTTTTTTATG
>CALABV010000158.1 GCA_937886325.1 uncultured Geobacter sp. | reverse complement strand
AGATATATCAGTGTGACTGGAGTTCAGACGTGTGCTCTTCCGATCTTGGGAGAACTCCTGGAGCATCGTCTTGTAGTCCCGGGTATCGGCTGTCGTGGTGTCTCTCTCCAGCAGCGGGCCGAAAAGCCCGAGAACCAGACTCTCCGCGCCGGCAATGCCGCCGTCCAGGTATACGGCGGCCACGAGGGCCTCGAAGGTATTCGCCAGGACCGACGTTTTGTTCCGCCCCCCGGTATTCTCCTCGGCCCGGCCGAGACGGAGGAATTCGCCGAGCCGGTTCCGTCTGGCGATGTCCGCGAGCGTCGGGGCGCCGACCAGGGACGCCTTCATTCTGGAAAGGCTTCCCTCGCCGCATTCCGGGAAAAGCGTCAGCAGCCTGCCGCTGACGACGAAACCCAGGACCGCGTCTCCCAAAAACTCCAGCCGTCCGTTGTCGCGCAATCCCGGTCTGCGTGACTGGAAGACATATGAGCGGTGGGTAAGCGCCTCGGCAAGGAGCCGACGGTTTGCGAAACGGTAGCCGATGGCGGACTCCAGCCGTGAAAGCCGCCCGTTTGAGTTTGAGGAGACGGGATTGCGTATTTTCTCGATTCCGGGCATGTTCCGGGCTTTCCGGCGATACTCAGGTTCTGGACACGGGATGATTCAACTGTGTAATAACTATTCTTCAGCACACTCCGGACATGCATACAGAATTCACCCGCCCCTTGCGGGAGGGGGCAGGGGGTGGGGGAATTTACTGTGTATGACTCAGCGTACGGCTTCACCCACCCCTCAATCCCCTCCCGTCAAGAAAGGGGAAGCAAGTTCTTGCCTGCTGTGAAACAATTCGGAATAGTTACAATGTGAGTAGAGTAACGGATGATCAGGATAAAGGCAACAGAATCCATGGTCTTTCCATTCTCCCCCGAAGGATTCCGGCGGACCTTTGGCACGGGATATGCTGAGACAGTCGGCATACAAGCATCACGCTACATGGTGTTCATCAGGAAACTCCGGGTGTGACACCACATGGTGACAACGCGGCAACGGCGCCCCGGTGGATATCGTCCCCGGGGCGCTGCCGTTCGCGGAGGAGGTGGTCATGGAAAAGGAAAAGCACGGGCCGATAATCATTGACGACACAACATTGCGTGACGGGGAGCAGACCGCGGGGGTCATGTTCACAAGGGCTGAAAAAATCAGCATTGCGCGCATGCTCGATGCAGCCGGGGTGCAGGAGATCGAGTGCGGCATTCCGGCCATGGGGAAAGCGGAACAATCCGCGGTCCGTGCACTGGTGGAACTCGGCCTCCGGGCCCGCCTCATCACCTGGAACCGGGCAGTCGTGTCCGACATCAGGGCAAGCCTGGCATGCGGCGTGACGGCGGTGGATATTTCACTCTCGGTCTCCGACATCATGATAGCCCATAAGCTGCGGAAGTCGAGGGAATGGGTGCTGGAACAACTGAAGGAAGCGCTCGGCTTTGCCAAGGAGAATGGTTTGTACGTCTCCGTGGGAGGCGAAGACGCCGGCCGCGCCGATCCCTGCTTCCTGGTCGAATTGCTCCGGTTGAGCCGATCCATGGGCGCCGACCGCTTCCGGTTCTGCGACACCCTCGGCATCCTCGATCCGTTCGACATGTACGAAAAGATCAGCATGCTCCGTCGCGCCGTACCGGATCTGGACCTGGAAGTCCACACCCACAACGATCTGGGCATGGCCACCGCCAACGCGCTCGCAGGGATCCGGGCCGGGGCCCGCTTTGTCAACACCACGGTGAACGGTCTGGGGGAACGGGCCGGAAACGCGGCACTGGAGGAGGTTGTCATGGCGCTGAAGGTTGCCCGCGGGGTGGATACTGGCATTGACACCCATCGATTCCGGGACCTGTCCCGCCTTGTCGGAAAGGCGTCCCGCCGGCCGGTGCCGCCGTGGAAAGCGGTTGTAGGCGAACGGGTGTTTGCCCACGAATCAGGCATCCATGCCGACGGCGTAATCAAGAACCCGAAGAATTATGAGGGATTCGACCCGGCCGAGGTTGGTCTGCGGCGCTACCTGGTAGTGGGAAAACACTCCGGCACAAGCGGTCTGATCGAACGCTACAAGTCACTGGGCATAATCCTCGAAAAGGATGATGCAAACCGGCTCCTGCGAAGGGTCCGCGTCATATCCGGACGGCTGAAGCGCCCCCTGTCCGACCATGATCTGCATGCGCTCTACAGGGAGACGGAAAGAAACGTCACGGCCGTCGCATGACGGACAGGGAACGATCCGTGCTTGGGGAAGCCGAAATCAGAGTTCAAAGGAGAACCGACCATGAACAGCATCTTGATCTGCGATGACGAACCCATCATCCGAAGGAACCTGAAAGCGCTGCTGCAGGAGCACGGCTTCCAAGAAATCATTGAAGGGAGCGACGGCGAGGAAGCCGTATCGATGGCGCTTTCCCGCTTCCCCGACATTGCCGTGCTCGACATCTCCATGCCGAAGAAGGACGGAATCACCGCTGCCGTTGAAATCAGGAAACGATTGAAAATACCCATCATCTTTCTCACTGCCTGTCACGATCCCGATGTGGTTGAACGGGCGGTCAAAGCGGGCATTGCCGCGTTCCTGACCAAACCGGTGCGGCCTGAGGAATTGTGGCCGGCAATCGAGCTTGCCTTTGCCCATAACGAGCAGATTGAGCGCCTGAAGGAACAGGTCGACGACCTGAAGGAGACCCTGGAGACGCGCAAAGTGATCGAGAAGGCAAAGGGCCTGCTGATGAAGAACCACGACCTCGGAGAAGCGGAGGCATTCCGCAGGATGCAGAAACTGGCAATGGACAAGAGGAAGTCGCTCCGCCAGATAGCCGATGCCATCCTGCTGACGGAACAGTGATTAAATTTCGGGCACGCCGCATGCCGGCGCGCCGTGCCCCGAACTCCGCACTGACATTTGCTTACATTTTGGGCACTATTCTACTTTTTTTGCATTCACTCCCGCACCATCCGTCTCAAAGTGATGAAATTTCAACACGTATCGGTTTGGCACGATGAGTGCTTTCCGGAATGACATAACCGACAGCGAATACATCGAACGTATTCATTCCACGCAGCAGGCAACGGCGCCTCAGGTACAAACCAGGGGCGCCTTTTTTATTGCCCCGCATAATCTACCGTTCCGCGGTTTCCGCGGACAAAAGGAGAAACATCATGAGACAGATCGCAATCTACGGTAAAGGCGGAATCGGCAAATCCACGACGACCCAGAACACGGTGGCGGGCCTGGCATCGCTCGGCAAAAAGGTCATGATCGTCGGCTGCGACCCCAAGGCGGACTCCACCCGCCTGATGCTCCACGCCAAGGCCCAGGCCACGGTCATGGACCTGGTAAGGGAGCTGGGCACCGTGGAAGACCTGGAACTGGAAGACGTGCTCAAGGTCGGGTACGGGGACGTGAAGTGCGTCGAATCGGGCGGTCCGGAGCCCGGCGTAGGCTGCGCGGGCCGAGGCGTCATCACCGCCATCAACTTCCTGGAGGAGAACGGCGCCTATACCCCTGACCTGGACTTCGTCTTCTACGACGTCCTGGGAGACGTGGTCTGCGGCGGATTCGCCATGCCCATCCGCGAAAACAAGGCGGAAGAGATCTACATCGTCTGTTCGGGCGAGATGATGGCCATGTATGCCGCCAACAACATCGCCAAGGGTATCCTCAAGTATGCGTCCTCCGGCAAGGTGCGTCTCGGCGGCCTCATCTGCAACTCTCGCAAGACCGACAAGGAGTATGAACTGATCGAGGCCCTGGCGGACAAGCTGGGCACCCAGATGATCCACTTCGTGCCCCGCGACAACCAGGTGCAGCGGGCTGAACTGCGCCGCATGACCGTCATCGAATATTCACCGGATCATCCCCAGGCAACCGAATACCGGGAGCTGGCCAGAAAGATATCCGAAAACAAGATGCTGGTAGTGCCCAAACCCCTTACCATGGACGAACTGGAAGACCTGCTGATGGAATTCGGCATCATGGAAGCGGATGACCCGAATGTGGGCAAGGCTGAAGGAGCATAAACACTACAGGCTGAAGACTGAAGACTTAAGGCTGAAGCATCAAGGCTACCCTGACAAAAGGAGTACTATCATGTCCATTGAGATAAAGAACGTTGAAGGGATCACCAGGGAATCCACCCAGGCCATGATCGACAAGGCCCTGGATGCGTATCCCGAGAAAGGCAGGAAGAAACGGGCGCCGCACCTGGCGCCCAACGACCAGGCCGGCTGTTCGGCATGCGTCAAATCCAACCGAAAGACCGTTCCCGGCGTCATGAGCGCCCGCGGTTGCGCCTATGCCGGAGCCAAGGGCGTGGTATGGGGACCCATCCGCGACATGGTGCACGTCTCCCACGGGCCGGTCGGGTGCGGCTGGTATTCCTGGGGGACCCGGCGCAACCTGATGACCGGCATCAACGGCGTCACCAACTTCGCCATGCAGTTCACCTCCGATTTTCAGGAAAAGGACATCGTCTACGGCGGTGACAAGAAGCTGAAGCAGTTGCTGGCCGAGACCAGGGAGCTGTTTCCGCTGGCCAAGGCGATCTCGGTGCTGTCCGAGTGCCCGGTCGGGCTCATCGGCGACGACATCAACGCCGTGGCCAAGCAGTCCTCGGCCGACCTGGACATTCCCATCATCCCGTGCAACTGCGAAGGGTTTCGCGGGGTCTCCCAGTCCCTGGGTCACCACATATCCAACGACACCATCCGCGACTTCGTCATCGAAACCAGGGAATATCCCGATCCGATCGGCCCCTACGACGTAGCCCTCATCGGCGAATACAACATCGGCGGCGACGCTTGGTCGGTCAAGCCGCTGCTGGAGGAGATCGGACTCAACGTCAAGGCGATCTGGACCGGCGACGGCGAGATCGAGAAGATCGCCGCCACCCACCAGGTCAGGCTGAACATCATCCACTGCTACCGTTCCATGAACTACATGGCCAAGGTCATGGAAGAGAAATACGGCATTCCATGGATGGAGCTCAACTTCTTCGGTCCTTCCAAGATAGCGGCGAGCCTGCGCAAGCTGGGCGAATACTTCGGCGAGGAGATCCGTCAAAAAGTGGAGACGGTCATCGCCAAGTACGAGCCGCGGATGCAGGCGGTCATCGACGAATACCGGCCGCGCCTTGAAGGGAAGAAGGTAATGCTCTACGTGGGAGGACTGCGCCCCCGGCACACGGTCAACGCCTACGAGGAGCTGGGCATGATGGTGGTCGGTTCCGGCTACGAGTTCGCCCATGGCGACGACTATGAACGCACCGCCGCCGAGATGCCCGACGCAACGGTCATCTATGACGATATCTCGGAATACGAATTCGAACAGTTCGCCCACGAGCTCAAACCGGACCTGGTGGGAAGCGGCATCAAGGAGAAGTACCTGTTCCAGAAGATGGGCATCCCCTTCCGGCAGATGCACAGCTGGGACTATTCCGGTCCCTACGAAGGGTACGAAGGCTTCGCCGTGTTTGCCCGCGACGTGGACATGGCGGTGAACAGCCCGACCTGGAGCCTGGTGAAGAGCCCGTTCTGACCCATTCGTTTCATAACCCCTCCCGGCCTCCCCTTATCTTAAGGGGAGGAGCATTCTCCCCCTCTTACGCTAAGAGGGGGTCGGGGGGAGTTATTACGGTGGGCAATATCAAGACAACACAACCCCGGACCGTGGACATATGGGATCCCGGCCGGATGAAGGAGACATACCATGGCAAACAATCTGGGACTTGCGGTCAAGCCCGTGACCGAGTATTCCGACGACGAGGTGGCACGGGTCCGTGAATGGATAAACACTGAAGAATACAAGGAAAAGAACTTTGCCCGCCAGGCCCTGGTGATCAACCCGGCCCACGCCTGCCAGCCCCTGGGCGCGGAACTCGCGGCCCACGCCTTCGAGGGGACTCTCCCCTTCGTGCACGGCTCCCAGGGGTGCGCATCGTACTACCGCAGCACCCTCAACCGCCACTTCCGCGAGCCTGCGCCGGCCGTGTCCGACGCCATGACCGAGGACGGGGCGGTGTTCGGCGGCCAGAACAACCTGCACGAGGCCCTGGAAAACGCCTATGCCCTCTACAAGCCGAAGATGATGGCCATCTTCACCTCCTGCATGCCCGAGATCATCGGCGACGACCTGACCGCCTTCATCAAGAACGCCCGGCAGAAGGGCTTCATTCCCAAGGACTTCCCGCTGCCCTACGCCAACACCCCGAGCTTCAACGGCTCCCACGTGCACGGCTACGACGCCATGCTCCTGTCCATCCTCCAGACCCTGACCCAGGGGAAGCAGGTGGAAGGGCGCTGCACCGGCAAGCTCAACCTGATAGCGGGATTCGACTGCAACACCGGCAACTACCGGGAGTACAAGCGCATCCTCACGGAGTTCTGCATCCCGTACACCCTGCTGGCCGACATCTCCGACGTGTTCGACTCACCCCTGGACGGCGCCTACCGCCTCTATCCGGGAGGCACCAGGCTGGAAGAGGCCGCCGACTCCGTCAACGGCAAGGCGACCATGACCCTCGGCCCCCATGCCACAACCAAGACCTTCGGCTGGATCAAGGACAACTATTCCGGCAAGCACGTGTCCCTTCCTACGCCGTTCGGCATTGCCAAGACCGACACCTTCATCATGAAGCTGGCGGAGTTGTTCGGCAAGCCGGTCCCCGAGTCGATAAAGGCTGAACGCGGCCGGGCGGTTGACGCCATGACCGATGCCCACCAGTATATACACGGCAAGAAGTTCGCGCTCTACGGCGACCCCGATTACCTGCTCGGATATGTTTCCTTCCTGCTGGAGATGGGGGCGAAGCCGTACCACATCCTGTGCAGCAAGGGGAGCAAAAAGCTGGAGAAGGAGATCCAGGCCCTGCTCGATACATCCCCCTACGGCAGGGACGGCAGGATTTACATCAACAAGGACCTGTGGCACCTGCGCAGCCTGGTTATGACCGACCCGGTTGACGGCATCATCGGTGACACCCACGCCAAGTTCATCGCCCGTGACGCCGGGATTCCCCTGTTCCGTTTCGGATTTCCCGTCTTCGACAGAGTGAACCTGCACCGCTCGCCGCTGGTCGGCTACCAGGGGGTCATCAACATGATATCGGCCATCTGCAACAAGTTCATCGACATCGTGGATGAAACGTGCGATGACAGGCATTTCGAGATGATGCGCTGAGGAAGCGAAAATTTGCCACGAGGAGTACGCGCATGCTTCACATAATCCAGAACGACCCCACCGTGCCGCCCGGCAACATCCTGGAAATCCTGGCCGTCCCCCCCCCGGTGCATCACCCCTACCGGGGGGATCGGCTGCCGGAACCGCGGGAGGTGTCCTCACTGATCGTTCTGGGCGGCTCCATGGGCGCCAATGACGACGACATCCACCCTTTTCTCACGGATGTGAAGTCGTATATCGGCCGGGCCGTGGCGGCCGGCATCCCCTACCTGGGAATCTGCCTGGGGGGGCAGCTGCTGGCCGCTGTAACCGGCGGCCGGGTCGTATCGGGGCGATGGGAGGAACGGGGAACCCTGCCGGTCGCGCTCACCTGCGAAGGTCGGCACGACCGGCTGTTCCGGGGAATCCCCGGAGATTTCGAGTCGTTCCACTGGCACCATGACAGCTTCGACCTTCCGGATGGCGGAGTTCTGCTGGCATCATCGGCGGACTGCCCCCACCATGCCTTCCGTGTCGGCGAATGCGCCTGGGGCCTCCAGTTCCACCCCGAGGTGACGGAAGAGATCATCCGCGACTGGTGCGCCCTGGACGGGGCCGTATCGTCCCGGACCGGGGAAATGGTCGCGGCTTTCAAACTTCGGGATAAGGAGTACCGCGCAACAGCCGCATGCCTGCAGATCGGAAGAGCGTCGTGTAGGGAAAGAGTGTAGATCTCGGTGGTC
>CALABV010000157.1 GCA_937886325.1 uncultured Geobacter sp. | reverse complement strand
ACCCCACCCGGCATGATTGCCAAATCTTCAATGGAGAAAAAGGAACGGAAACAGGTCCTGCAACAGAACCGGGATAATTTCGCGCTGGTCGTTTTTACGAAGCCAGGCTGCAGCTACTGTGAGGCCGAGGACAAGATCCTTAAATGGTTCTCCAGCAACACCGGCTGGGTCGTAAAGCATGTGGACATCACGAAGCAGCCCGGCATGGCGGCCCGCTTCGGCATTACCATCACCCCTACCCTTATCATGATCCAGAAGGGCAACCAGGACTTCACTCCGATATCGGCAGGCGTGGTTACGGCCGAGGAATTGGAGGACCGGACGTACCGCACCGTACGGCTGATGAGGGGAGACACTACACCGGACCAGTACTCCCTGCATGAATTCCAGCGAGGCGGAGGGTTCGATACCGCTCCGCCAGATGGCAGCGAGTAATGACTCGCTATTTCCACATGCAACACGTCAACAAGGGGGGGAATCATGAGAAGAAGAAAACGTTTGATCGCGGCGATGCTGGCGATCGCACTGTGTTTTTCGTCCGCGACGTACGCCGGATGGCAAGATGACTGGATCGCATCGAAATCTGTTTCCGGTCCATCCTACTTCGAGGGGAGCAAGCGTGGCTATTTCTCCGCCGGTTCCTTCTCGGCCCGCTGGCCGTCCACCAACGACAACCTGATGACCATCACGCCGCCGTCGCTGAATGTAGGCTGCGGGGGGATTGACGCCTTCCTGGGCGGGTTCTCGTTCATGAACCTGAACTACCTGGTCCAAAAGCTTCAAAATATCCTGTCCGCAGCCCCTGCTGCCGCCTTCGACATTGCGCTGAAGACCCTGTCACCACAAGTTTCCGAGACGATCAAGACCTTGGAAGCCATCACTGACCGCCTGAACGGTATCCAGCTCAATGACTGCAAGGCATCGAAGGCCCTGGTCGCCACGATTGCCAGTCCCCTATCAGGCGTCGGCGGTATCTACGGGGAGCGGCTGAAAGGTGAAGTGGCGACTGCCCAAGGAGACTTCATGGTTTCATCGGGCGTGAGCGATCTTTACCAAGGATTCAAGACTGCTGCACAGGCGGTAAATAATAGTTTATTGGGCACCACTCCCCCTGCAGGCAATCCGTTGCAACAAGCGACACAGGGATCGACAGCAGGCTGTCCTGCCCTCTATAAAACAATATTCGGCAGCGGGTCCCTTCTCGACAACCTGGCGTCGTTAAAAAGCATACCGTCGTCCCACGTAGCCCTGATGCGAGGCTTTATCGGCGACGTGAATATCAAAAGCCCTGCCGACACCCACGCGACTTTGGATGCGCAGTACATTTCACCCTGCGACATGAATGAAAATGTAGAGAATTTTTTCGTGGGTGCAACTGAAGTACGGACCACCGTCACGGCCACATGTACGCCGTCTACCGACGTTAACAGGAATCTCATCAATTATTCATCGGTGATGATGGCGGCGATCGCCAACAAGCTACGGTCGGGAACTGCGTACGACGCCACCGAGGCCGGTTTCCTCAACACCGTCCCGGCAAGTGTTCTGGCGGTGCTGAGGACCTCTATTGCTACCAACACTGAAACTCAGATGATTGGACAACTGTCGGAGGTTGTGGCCAAGCTGTACGCCTATGCCATGCTGACGGACATGTTCGGGCGGATGTCGGTGATGATCGCGACGGCACATCAAGTGTCGTCGTCCACAAAGGGCAGTGCGGCGGGTCAAGATGAAAATACCTGCAAGAAGGAAATGTATGCTGCGGTGGAAACACAGCTTCTCGCTCTGGAAGAAAAGACCCGTATCAGGATGGTCGACATTAGAGATTCGATAGTGGCATCAACCGAACAGCTAAACGCGATGCAGACGATGGCAGACAACTGGCGCAAGGCAAATGAGCGCATAGGCTATGAAACGCGTATGCGTTTTCCCGCAGGCGTTGCCAATCATGCCCTTGGAGGCTAATCACGACTCGGCCGGCAGGTCAGCGGCCCCAAAAGGAGACACGACCAATGACTGATGTATCCACACTGCAACCCGAAGCACCATCACCACAACTCGAGGCACCGTCTTCACTGCACAAAGTAGCTCCAGTACCGTTGATCAAAACACCCGCTCCGCAGCAGGCAGAACAGAATGGGCAACAGGCCAGGGCATCGAAGGGAAAAGAAAAAAAGAGAAAGACACCGGAAGAAATTGCAATGGAGAAGGAGGAGCGCGAGAAGGAAAGAGCGCAAAGGGAGGCCATTCGCAAGGAGCGACTTGCCAGAAAAGTGGAACGTGCCTCGCGGCCCGACACGGTCGTCATTGCACGGACCACGATCGATACAAACGAAATGGCCGACCTCGTTGGCGCCAATGACCGACTCATGTCTCAACTGCGACGGAAAATAGGCTACAGAAAGGAGCTCACACCGGCAAAGTTTGCGGAATTATTCGAGCGTAGCCAGAATATCAAGAAGGAAATCCATGACTTTAACAAGGAGATCGCTCGGATCACCGGAGATCGGTACATAGCACCTCGAGGGTATTTCGAGGGAAGGCAAGAGTAGCCCAATGGAGGTTCCCTTGGCCCGTTTCGCAGTCTCAGCCGGTCCAGATCCGTTTCTAACGGTATCACTTGGACATAAAGAGAGCATCTTTGCCGTTTCGCGGGCGATGGTGGGCATGAGCCCCTCCTTGGTTCTCAAGGGAAAACTCAAGGGGGGCGTATTCTCCTCCCTTATACGAAAAAGTGCACAGGGGGAGTCTGCTTTTCTGCAAATTCTGGAGGCTCCGGAGGAGTCCGGAGAGGCAGTTCTCTCCCCTACCCTGCCCGGCGACATCTTTCTCGTCGAACTTGAACAGGGACAGGAGCTGTTCATCAACGACGGCTGCTTTCTGGCGGCATCGGCAACGGTCAACCTGCTGTCCAAAGTCCAGTCGCCTAACAAGGCCATGTTTGGAGGGACTGGCGGATTTGTGATTATGAAAGCCACCGGGCCTGGGACGATTGCCATCTCCGGCTTTGGCTCCATGCAGATGGTCGAGATGTCGGCCGAAGAAAGGATTTTCGACCACAGTCATATTGTCGCTTGGACTGGGGGCTTGACGTACCAGGTGGTGACGCTTTCGTCAGGCGACGGATTTCTCAAGGGAATGTTCCGCGGAGCGACGAGTGGAGAAGGGTTCATCAATCGTTTCGCTGGAACTGGCAACATTTACCTTTGTTCCAGGAATCGTGAGGACCTCTTGGGCTGGGTTTACAGCAGGATGCCAAAAGCCAAGAACAACAACAGCACAGCATAAGTGCGTGTGCAAGGCTCCCCTACGATCAAACGCCTATCAATAATCACCGCCATGCTGCTGCTTTACGTCCAGTCCGCATCAGCGGATCGTTATTATCCGGTGGATTACGGCCGCATCACCTCTGTCCGTGGTTGGCGGGTTGACCCGTTCGGGAGTGGGCAGAGACGTTTTCATCGGGGATGGGATATAACCTGCCCTTCCGGCACCCCTGTCTATCCTACACAAATGGGATTAGTACTATTTGCAGGCCAGCACAAAGGTTACGGGAAGTTGGTCGCGATTGACAGAACAAAACCGGCGCAAGCTACCGGGTTTCAACCCGCGTAGATAGCCGGGAATTTAGCCTTCATATAATCTCTAAGGGGTGCTAAGTGCCAATCAAGACCTTTGCATACCGGCTGTATCCGACGAAGCCGCAGAAACGGCT
>CALABV010000156.1 GCA_937886325.1 uncultured Geobacter sp. | reverse complement strand
TCCTCCAGGGAAAAGGCCTGGTTCGCCCTGTGCGGGTCAGTGCTCACGTTCGTCTCCACCTATGGGTACTATCTCTCGGCAGTGGTGGTGAAGCATGGGTAAATCGATGTGGCGTTTCCTGGGCAGCGTCAATCTCACCGTATGGCTCCTTCTCGCCATTGCCGCCAACCTGGCGGTCGGCAGCCGGTATGCCAAGTCTCTTCCCGCTGTGTACGGCCGGTTGAACTATCTCCGCTTTCAGGAGTGGCTCACCGGCAACGGCCTCGACGCATCCTGGTGGGTGTGGGCGCTTTTTCTCCTCCTGTTCCTGTTCGGGGTCAATACCGCCGCCTGCACCGCGGACAGATTGATCGAACTTCTGAAGATCCGTCGGGACTATTCCCTCGGAGACTTCGCCGTGATGCTGGCCCCGTCGGTCATGCACCTCTGCTTCCTCGTGATCATCTTCGGACACGCCGTCAGCCAGTTCAGCGCGGATATCGGCCAGATGCCGGTTTCCTCCGGGGCGAAACTCTCTCTTACCTCCGCGGAAGTGACGGTACTCGACAGCCGCTGCTCCTATCACACCGAAGCGGCGCTCGCAGGCCAATTGCGGGAGTGCGGGGTCACCCTTTCCCTCTCGTCACCATCGGGCGTCGTGACCCGAACCGTCTCCGTGCTTCACCCCCTATCATGGGAAGGGTATACGCTCACCCTTACCATGGCCGGGAAACCTGCCGCGAATGAAGCTCCCGCCATGAAGCTCATCGTCAAAAGGGACCCGGGACTGCCCCTTATCCTCGTGGGCAATGCGATGCTCTGCCTGCTCATGCTCTGGTATTTCCCCTGTATTTTCAGAACCCGAAACGGAGGTTAATCATGCGAAAGATAGTGCAGGCACTCTGCTTCTTCGCCCTGTTCTTCCTCGTGTTCCCCCTGGATGGCCACGCGAGCCGTCAGGCACTGACCATAACGGGGCTCGTCAAGCGCCCCATGACCCTGACTGTGGAGGATCTTGCCAAGTTCCAGTCTGCCGCGGTCCGTATCAATGACATCAGGAAGGGAGGGTCCTTCCACGGCGTGTTCACGACCCAGGGTGTCCCGCTGAGAAGCCTTCTGGAAGTCGCACTGGTTGAAAAGGAGGCCTCGTCCTATGCAAAGCCTGTCGACCTTGCCATCGTGGTGCGCGACAGGAACGGCAAAAAGGTGGCTCTTTCGTGGGGAGAGGTGTTCTACCGCAATCCCTCCGACGTGGTCATCGCCTATTCCGCCGCCCCGATCATGCCCCATCACATGGACTGCACAAGCTGCCACGCGACCGGCTTCAGTAAACCGTACCTGGACCAGTTGAGCCGCACGGTCTCCCTGCCCAAACTCGTCATGGCCAACGATTTCGACTCCGACCGCTCCCTGGAAGGAATCGTCACCATCGAGGTGGTCAATCTGGATCCCAGGGGCGCAGCCAAGAAAAAAGGCGAGCTGTTTTCTCCGCGCATGGTCGTATCCGGCCTCATGGAGTACCCGGTCACGATCTTCAGCCTGGACAATCTCCCCCGGACCACCGTTGCCGTGAATATCGTGGGTGACGGCAAGGGGTTCCACGGCCGCGGCGTGTACGGCGGGGTCCCGCTTGCCGACCTGATCGAGGCGGTGGGCTTCGAGCCCGATCTCCGCAGCGTGGTATCCGTAACGTCTCCCGACGGCTACCGCTCCCTCGTTTCCTGGGGTGAACTTATCCTTTCTCCCCAAGGCCAAAGGATAATCATCGCCGACGAATGGAACGGCAAACCCATTGAAAAAGGCGGCGCGTTCGTGCTGGTCGTGCCCGACGATCTGGCCGCGGACCGGGACGTCAAGGCGGTGACAAAGATAGAGGTCCATGCATTCAACGAACCGGCCAGGATGTACATCATCGGCATGGGTCCCGGCGATACCGATCTGATGACCCGCGAGGCCGTCACCTACCTGGGAAGGACCGACGCGGTGATAGCGCCGGAAAAGCTGTACAAGACCTATGCTGCCTTTCTGCCCGGCAAACCGCTCCTCTTCGATACCATGATCCTTACGCACAAGGACTTCTTCGCCAAGGCTCATCCCGAGATCCCCCCTGCCGAGGTCGACAGGAGATTCGAGCAGGAACGGGACAAGGCCTTCCAGCACATGAAAAAGATGCTCGCGGGCGGACAGAGCATCGCCTGCCTGGACTGGGGTGATCCCCTTGTCTACGGCAGCAGCCGCTGGATCCGGAAGCATTTTTCCGACGATGAAATCGAGACCGTACCCGGCCTCAGCGCCTTTAATGCCGCAAACGCGGTACTGGGCAGGGATGTCACCTGCACGGGCTCGCTGGTCATGACGACGCCAAACGCCCTGAAAGCCAACGATGCGCTCCTGAGGGCCGCCGCGGACAACGGCGACACCGTGGTCGTCTTCAACGGGCTCAGGGAACTGGGAAACCTAATCCCCCTGTTCAGCAAATACTTCAAGGAAGACACCCCCGCGGCAATCGTCTATAACGCCGGCATCAGCAGCGGCGAGCGCAGGATAACAGGCGCACTGCGGGACATTCAGGCTGCCGCGTCAAAAGAGAAAGAGGACTTTCTAGGCATGATCTATGTCGGCCCCTGCCTGAGCGGGAAGAGCGGAAAATGACACTGAAGCGGGAACTGAACCTTTCCGACGCCGTGCTCCTTATTGTCGGCAATGTCATCGGCGCCGGGATCTTCACCACCAGCGGCTTCCTGGCGGGCGAGCTCCCCGATCCGGCCCTGTTTATCGGCATCTGGGTGATCGGCGGCATTCTCACGGTCTGCGGCGCCCTCACCTATGCGGAGCTGGCCGCCCTCTATCCCCTGGCCGGGGGCGACTACCACTACCTGAAGGCCGCGTACGGGCAGTGGGCCGGGTTTCTCCTCGGCTGGACCAGCTTCTGGGTCATCGGCCCCGGTTCCAGCGCCGCCCTCGCCATCGCCCTGGCAGGGTATCTGAAGGCCTACCTTCCGATGAGCGGCCCCGGAGAGAAACTTGCCGCCGTCGCGCTGATAGCGGCATTCTCCCTGATTAACATCCGCGGAATCCGGCCGGGCGGGATCACCCAGGACGTCGTGACAACAGGAACCGTCCTGATACTTGCCCTGATGATCATCGGCGGTTTCCTCATGGGCGAGGGAACCTGGCTCAACTTCTCGGTCACGGGTGGAGAAACTCCCGCGACAAAGCTTTTCTCCACCCCGATGATAGCGGTAATCTTCACCTACAGCGGCTGGTTCGCTTCCGCGTACATCGGAAGTGAAATCCGCGACCCGAAACGGAACCTTCCCCTTTCCCTGATCATCGGAACACTGATTGTAACGGTGATCTACACCCTGATGAACGTCCTCTACCTGTACGCGCTCCCGGTAACGGCCCTTAAGGGTTCCGTCAACGTGGCCCAGGCCGCGATGGCCCGGCTCTTCTCACCGTCACTTGCCGGACTGGTCTCGATTCCGATTGTCCTGGCGATTGCCGCAAGCGTCAACGCCAACATCCTGACCGGCGCGCGGGTCTGCTATGCCATGGCCGACGACAGTTCCTTCTGGTCGTCTTTCCGGCGCCTGCATCCCCTGTACAACACGCCGTACATCGCCATCCTGAGCCAGTCAGGCATCGCCGTGCTGCTGGTTATCTTCGGCACGTTCAACGACCTGCTCGGCTACGTGGTCTTTGTCATGCTCCTTTCGTCCGTCGTGACCGGTGTATCTCTTTTCGTGCTCCGCCGAAAGGATCCCACGCTGCCCCGTCCCTTCCGCACCTGGGGGTACCCCCTCGTGCCGCTCCTGTTTGTCGGGGCCTATGCGACCATTGCCGTGCAGATTGCCTTCAGCAATCCGTCGGCGTCTCTTCTGGGTATCGGCATCGCCCTTACCGGTCTGCCGTTTTTCTTCTGGTGGAGACTCCGAAGCAAAGGGACGCCGACCGTCCGTGACCCGGCCGGGGAAGCATGACAAGGCTCGTGAGCCTCTCCGGCACGGGAAATCGATCTCCGGAGGATAACTCCACGGGTTTTCCTGAAATGTTTACCGACAAGGGAGCCATCCGCGTTTCACCGCTTGGATGTCTCTATATTCTGTGATATATTGCGACGGATATTTTTTACAGGTAAAGAGAGGAGTGCCCGAAACTATGGAATGGCTGAAAATGGTGGTCGACTATGGAGTCATCTGGTTCCTCATTCTGCTGAGCATCGTGGCGGTGGCCTGCGCCATCGAACGTCACCTCGTCTACAAGAATCTGCGGCTGCAGGATTTCCAGGATCGGAAGAGCCTGGAACTGGAACTGACCAAAAAGCTCCACGTCATCGCGACAATCGGCAGCAACGCGCCGTACCTGGGGCTTCTCGGCACCGTGCTCGGCATCATGCTCACCTTTTACAGCATGGGACAGGAAGGCTTCATGGACACCGGAAAGATCATGACGGGCCTCGCCCTTGCCCTCAAGGCGACCGCGGTGGGTCTGCTGGTGGCGATCCCCTCGGTTGCCCTGTACAACCTTCTCCTGCGGAAGGTCAAGGTGCTCATTCTTCGATGGGAGATTATGAATGGAAGAGAAAGAGTTTGATTACATCAACGTAATCCCGTTCGTGGACATCATGCTGGTCCTGCTGACCATCGTGCTCACCACCTCCACCTTCATCGCAACCGGCGGGATACCCATCAATCTGCCCAAGGCAACCAAAAACCAGGAACAGACTCTCAAGGTGCGGACAATCGAGATCGACCGGCGCGGAAACATCTTCTTCAACGGACAGCCCAAGACCGTCGCCTCGCTGCTGGCCGAAATACGCCCCCTTGACCGGAGCACGCCGTTTCTCATCCGCGCGGACCGGGATCTCGCCCTCCAGTCCTTCGTGGACGTGCTGGATGCGGTCAAAAACAGCGGCTTCCGCCAGGTGAGCCTGCAAACCGAGGCAAAGAAATGAACTACCGGCGGAGGGCAATGACACTATCGCTGCTGCTCCACGGAACCATGCTTTTCCTGGTCTTCGCCCTGAGCAGTTCATTGGCCGGACCCGGCAAGCCGGTCGTCATTGACTTCACCATGATCGAGCCGAGCGGTCCGCCGCCACCGCCCGCCGAAGTCCCGCGGAAGAAAACGGAAACCCCGGTGATCGCCAAACCCCAACCGACCCCGATCCAGCCTCGGCAGCAAATCGTTCCGCGGGAACCGGCCACCGAGGCCAGGGGAACCGTGCCGGTTTTCGCCAAGCCGAATGAATCCACACCGGCGCCGGTCGCCCAGCCCGCCGTCCCGGCCGCAAACACCGTCGCATCGGTCACGTCATCGGGCTCGGGAAGCGGGAGAAGCGAGTCGCCGGAGCAGCTTCGCAGCAGGTACCGGGCTGAGCACTTCGCCTATATCAAAAAGATAATCGAGGAAAACCTCTCCTATCCGCCCCAGGCGCAGCGAATGGGCTGGAGCGGCCGGGTGGTCGTCGCCTTCGAGGTCCAGAACAACGGCAAGGTGCAGAACATCAGAATCGCCAGGAGCACCGGCTATGAGGTCCTCGATGAAAATGTCGTCGAAACCATCAGAAGGGTTGAACCCTTCCCCAAGCCTCCCGTTCCGGTGAAGCTCACCATTCCCTTCTCATACGGGCTGGAGTAAATTTCCGGCACACGACACCATGCGTTCCGGGTAACGGGAACCCGGAACGCTCCCCTATCCGGCACGCAACCTCTTTCGTAGCGGCAGAACCTCAGCCCCATACCACCTCCCAGTGAGCTTCACTCTTCGTTCCCTCAAGAGCAGCACAACATCTGTCAACGTAATCAACCGGCACACGTTTTAGTGAGTGCAATAAGCAGGACGAGAGGTGTAGTGTATCTATAGGACCGGGTATTCGTCGATCCCCGGCAAAGGAGGCATGCATGCGAAAGCTCATCGTGCTGATCGCAGGTATTCTGGCACTGACTCTGGCGGGTTCCGTTTCCTGTTACGCGCGCGGACATGGTCATGGTCATGGTCATGGATATCACGGTGGATACCATGGTGGCTATTATCCCCGATACAGCGGCGGGATATGGATAAACCCGGGATGGTGGGGAGCCTGGCCGGTTCCTCTGTATCCTTCGTACTATCGGTACTATCCCTCGTACGCGCCGCGCGTGGTCGTACAACCGGACCGGCAGGAATACATCAACCAATCCTCTGACATGCAGGAAGAGGACTATTGGTACTTCTGTCGCAAACCGGAGGGATACTACCCGTACATCAAACAGTGCCCCGATGGCTGGTTGAAGGTTGTACCGCCACCGGAAGTACCGGAAGGGGAGGTAACGAAGCCATGAAAAAAGGCATGCTCACTTTCATCTCAGGGGTCGCGCTGTTCACTCTCGGGGGCTGCGTAACCATGCCCACCGGCCCGAGCGTGATGGTGCTGCCGGAGCAGGGCAAGCCCTTTGAGCAGTTCCAGGCGGAAGATACGCTCTGCCGGCAGTGGGCGGCACAGCGCACGGGATTGTCGCCGATGGATACCGCCAATCAGAATACCGTGACGAGCGCGGTTGTCGGGACATACCTCGGCGGGGCCCTCGGCGCGGCAATCGGCGCCGCGGCAGGCAATCCGGCTCTCGGCGCGGCAATCGGGGCAAGCAGCGGGCTCCTCATGGGAACGGCGTCCGGCGCGGAAGCCGGTCAGGTTTACGGATACGAGGCGCAGCGCCAGTACGACATGGCGTATCAGCAGTGCATGTACGCAAAGGGAAACCAGATCCCGGGAACGGCGCGCAGGACGTACCGAGTCAGGAGAATGCCGCCTCCTCCTCCCGGCTACTATCCGTCCTCGGGCTATGCGCCGGCGTATCCATAACCGACCTTCATACCGGGATCAACTTCTTGGCATTGCGGTCGGCGCGCATTGTCCCTTTCCCGCACGTGCGGGTGGGTGGAGTGCGCGCCGGCCGCCATGCCGGCGCCGAAACCCTCCATTAAATCCCGTCATCCCTCCGTGACTCTGAACACGTCTCCATCCGGCGCGGCATCCGGATTTGCTGTATCGACGTCGTCCCTGACCTCCACGACCAGTTTCCTTTCGTTTTTCAGAAAAGTACATCGCCTGGTATCTCCGCACGGTTGGAACAGAAAACGCGGCGGATTGGCCAGCCGGGCCCGTGTCAATCCCTGGATTACATCCCCCAGACAGGGAGACCCCGTCACATCCACCTTCAGCTCGTCGTCATTGAGCTTGCCGAAGCTCTCTTCGGCTATCAGGGCCATACGCACGGCAATCCGCAGATCCGCGCACGACTCGCGATGATGGAGCAGCGCTTCCCGTTCCATCAGGTTCTTTCTCACCTCCCGCTTCGCCGCAGTTATGCGCGCGGTTCGGGGAGAAAAGACGATATCCTGCTCGAAATAGGGCTTGATATCCAGGATCAGCGTCCCGTCCACCGCATCCAGACCGCTGACGAACAGACGGTTCCCCTCGACCCGGTCCAATGTCACCAGTGTCAGGGCTATCGGATTCGGTCGCAGGGGTGACCTCAGGGCGAAGACGCCGTATCGAGGCAGGTCGGGATTTACCTTTGACGGCACGGTGGCAAGCACGTCCCGTTTCGCCTCGTGGAACCAGGCCTGTATCCACAGGTGCGAATACTCTTCAATCCTCTCAAGGGCCGCGGCATACTCCGGGAAGATCTCGATAACCGCCCTGTTTCCCTGAAGAGGAACATTCATCGACTCGTCATCGGCCGAGCGCACCACTCCGACAGGTCGCAGCTCTATAGTCTTCATTTCTTGTCCATCCTGTGGATGACCGCCATGGTTCCCTGGTTGAACAGGTTGCGGGCAAAGCATTCGATGGAGATGTCGGCGCCCGGCGCCATGTGCATGAGCATGCTGCGGTTCCCCACCGCGACGCTCCGCACACCGAGACCGGAGGCGATGGTGTCGGCCGGAACCGAGGTAAAGTAGCCGGACAGGGGATACTCCTTCTTCTCCGCGTCCTCATCGAAATATTTGTACCCTGTCGGGTACTCGAACACCTGGTGCCTGCCGGTGGTGAGTGTCAGGTACTGGGCGTCGCCCGGCTCGTAGTAGAACCAGCCTCGCCCGTTTTCGCACCTCTGGTGCGGCCAGGGAAAGTCATCCATGCCCAGCCCCTCAACCACGATGAGTGCGATTTTCCGTTCCCGGAGGGATTCGACGACGAGCCTGCGGATGTCGGTTATGGAGGACGCAACGCCCGATTCGGCGGCAAGGGGTATGGCGTATGCGGGCGCCGGCACCCGCCGGACCTTGCGGAAGGCGCCTCCCACGGTGCGGAACATGTGCCCCGGACGGGCCACCAGAAGGTATTCGGGTATGCGCGAATCGTCCCCCGGATACTCGCCGAAGAGACTCCGGAATTCGTGACGCGGCACAATCCTCTCTATTTCCGGGAGCGCGGCCAAGCCTTGCAGGTCCCGCCTGCTCCCGTCGTGGAGCCCGGCGTAGCGCGCCGACCAGTGCGTGGAGAGCACCAGTCCGTCGAGGCGCGTCACGTCGATGAAATCCACGAAAGGGATCATCCCGCCGGTTCCCACGATAACGGGCGTAAAGCCCGAGCGCGCCACGAACCGGTTGACCTCCTCGAAAACGGAGGAAACCATGCCTGCCCATTCGCTCTCCGTAAGGACCGAATAACGGCCCACGAAGAACTGCCGGGCATAGGTCAGGTAGACTAAGGAGGGATCATACCCGGCAATCAGGTCGAGCGCGGTGTCGGTCACCCAGCGATTGCCCGCGTCGTCCAGGTCGCCGGGGTACGGCCGCCGGGCCTGGATGTCCATCACCATCTTCAGGAGAGGGTTAATTTCTTCCACTCCGGCGCCGGTCCTCAGGTCGAAAACCCGCTGCCATTCACGCGCATCGATTATTGCCAGGCTCATGGCAGCACCTCCCCTGCGTTCCAGGGTACCTTTTCTCCATGGAGACGTATTTTCCGCCCGCACGACGGGCATTCATTTCCCCGGCAGTCAAAGGAGCGGAGGCGGTCGCCTCCGCACCCGAGGCTGAAGCGCTCGATAACGGTTGCACCGCACCCGGGACAGAGGGTGTTCACCCAGTCGGAACCGACGAAATTATGGAAGTACACATGGGGGAGGTATCCGCGAATCTTCTCCAGTGCGCCGGCAATGGCGTCGATGTTCGGGTAGCGGGCCTCTTTCATCTCGTCTTCCGGAAGGAGGCGGAACACGTGCCACGGGATCTCCGGATCCACATCGGCGAGAAACCGGGCTATTTCCTCCAGTTCACCGTCGTTGGCCGACTCGATGACCGGTGTGGTCACTTCCACGTGTCCCAGGGCCGCAAGCCTGCGGATGTTCCGCAACACCGGTTCCGCTGAGGGTATTCCGATATAGTCGCGGTTGAAGGCGTCGGACAGGCCCTTCAGGCCGATGTTGAAGAAGGAAAAAACCGTTCCCAGCAATTCGGTCGACTCCTCGGTGGTATAGGCGTTGGTGAGACACCCCATGGGCATCCCGGCGGCCCGCGCCTCCACCGCAAGTTCAAGCAGGGATGGCAGGGACACGGCCGGCTCGTTCACGTTGAACACGATGGAGTGACATCCCAACTGCTTCGCCTTGCGGATCAGCTGCGGCGGGGTCAGCTCGATCATCCCGTCCTGGACCATGGCCGGATCCTGTTTGGCCACAAAGGAGTTGGAGCAGTAGCGGCAGCGGAAGTTGCATCCGGCCGTGCCGATAACCAGGCAGCGGCTTCCGGGCCAGGCATGATAGAAGGGAACCGACTCGACCCGCGACGGGATGCAGCTGGACCAGCGGTACGGAAACCGTTCCCTGATTACGCCTCCCTCCTCGACGTACATGCGGCATACGCCGGGGCTCCCATTTCCCAGTTCGCACCGCCATTCGCAAAAATTACAGCGCATTGTAACCTCCGTTGCTCATCCGTTTCCGTTGATATCTCTCGGAACAACCACCCGCACGCCGGACACGGTCCTGTCCAGCATCAGATTGCCGCCGATAGCCTCCCTGAGATGCTCGTCATCCATGACTTCCGCGGCCGGCCCGGCTGCCACCACCCTCCCCTGTTTCAGAAGCACCGCGTCATCGGCATAGGAGAGCGCCAGGTTGGGATCGTGCAGGCTGATGAGGGCGGTCACGCCCCGCTCCTTGACAAAGCGGCGCATCAGCCCCATGGTCTTGTGCTGGTTCGAGAAATCCAGGTGGGAATTGGGCTCGTCCAGGAGCATGACAGGCGCGTTCTGGTACAGGGCGCGGGCGAGCATGACAAGCTGCTTCTGCCCCCCCGACAGGGTATTGAAGGGGGTATCGGCCAGTTCAAACACCCCCACCTCACGGCAGACGTCCGCGGCCAGGCGCCTCTCCACCGCGCAGGGCGAGGCCCAGGGCTTGACCCGCGTCGCCCCGCCCATGAGCACCATCTCCAGCGACGTAAACTGGAACGGCGAATGCCCCCCCTGGGGGACCAGGCTGATCAGGCGGGCCATTTCGTTCCTGCGCATCCGGGAAACATCCCTGCCGGAAACCGTTATTTTCCCTTTCGACGGCTTGAGAAGCCCGTTGATGCATCGCATGAGGGTGGTCTTTCCCGACCCGTTGTGTCCGATCAGGGCGCAGATCCGCCCTGCCCCTATCTCCACGCTGATATCGTGGAGGACCATCGCGCTCCCGTATCCCGCTGTCAGGCCGTTTATCTCAACCGACATCGGCGCACCCGTTCCTGCGTCTCCGCATCACCAGGTACCCGAGGAACGGCGCACCGATGAGGGAGGTAATGATGCTGATGGGAATCTCGGAAGCGGAGATGGTCCTGGCAACCGTATCCATGACCAGGAGAAAACCGCCGCCGACAAACGCCGCCGTGGGTATGAGCCTTCGGTGCTCCGTACCCACCAGATAGCGCGCGATATGGGGAACGATCAGCCCGACCCAGCTGATGGTGCCCACGGCGGCCACCGACGATGCCACGATGAGCGTGCTCGTCACCACGTAGAACATGCGCCAGCGGAACACGTCCACTCCCAGGGAAAGGGCCTCCTCTTCGCTCTGGGTCATGATGTTGAGCCGCCAGCCGAACAGACCGAGGAGAACGGAGCCGACCACCACAACGGGGAGCGTCACCTGCACCTTTGCCCAGGATGCCACGTGAAAGCTCCCCATGATCCAGAAGACGATCTTGGCCAGCTGATCATAGGGGTCGGCCAGGTACATGAGAATGGACACGCCGGCCTGGAACACGGCCGAAACCACGATCCCGGTGATGACGAGCACGGAGGTCGAACGGTCCCAACTCCGCTCCGCGAGCAGGTAGGCGATGGACACGGCGAATACGCCGAAGGCGAAAGCGAATCCCTGCACGCCCAGCGCCATCCGCGTAAAAAACATGATGGACAGTGCCGCTCCGAAACAGGAGCCCGCGGTCACACCCAGGATGTCGGGTGCGGCCAGGGGGTTGCGAAACAGGGCCTGGAACACCACCCCGGCGATGGAGATGCCGCTCCCCACGGCAATGCTCATGAGGATCCTCGGCACGCGGATATTCCAGAAAACCATCTGCATCTCGGACGGCGCGGGACCGACGTACCCCCCCAGACCCAGATGGGGAAGGATCAGCCGGGCCAGTTCAGGGAGGCCGATGGGATAGCGCCCCATGCTCAACGACGCCAGGAGAGCCAGCAGAAACCCGCCGACACAGAGGAGTATCAGGCTCTTTCTGATGGATAAGCGCACTTACAGCTTTCCTCCCATGGCGGTAAACGAGTATCCCAGGTATCGGGTGTAGAATCCGTCCGCGATCTTCTTCATGTCCACATCCCGGAACAGATCGGGATAGAGGGTCTTGGCAGCCCATACCATTCCCAGGACGCAGTGGGGCGCGGGATAGTCCCACCAGCCGATATTGGACGGAAAAACGTACACCCTCCGGTTCCGGACAGCCGAAACGGTGCTGAACTGCCGGTCGCCGAACAGCGAGTCGGCGCCGTAGGAGTCAAGGCTCGAACCGAGAAAGATGACGTCGGGGTTCCAGGCCGCTATCTGCTCCGGAGAAACCGCTGCCCAGAAACCTTTCAGCGATTCGGCCACGTTGCGGCCGCCCGCCGCCTCCAGCAGCGTGTTCTGCAGCATCTGGCCGGTAGCCGCGGTATAGATGTTCTTCGGCCCCACGAACATCACCTTCAGGCGTTTCTCCGGGGGGATCCGGCCCGTCCTCTCCTTCACCAGCCTGACCAGCCGCTCGCATTCGGCGACATACTCCTCTCCCCGCTTCTCGCATCCGAGCACCCTGGCGACGAGCCTGACCCCGGCGTAACTCTCCTCCAGCGTCTCCCCTCTGATGGCGATGACCTTGACGCCGGCGTTTTCCAGTTGCTCGATATCCGCGGGATCAAAGGATGCGTAGGCGATGGCGATATCCGGTTTGAGGGCGACCATTTGCTCGTTGTTCAGGTTGTGACCCGAAATGAGCTTCGGTTTCGCGGCAAAGGAGGGATTTATCTTGGCCATGGCCAGATTCTCCCGGTGGTAGAGGGCCTGGTCCACCAGTTTGTCCTGTTGACCGAGGGCAAAGACCACCTTGCCGCCGAAATGATGGAGCGCGGCGATGCGCCTGATGTTCTTCGGAACGGTCACGGTGCGGCCCACCTGGTCAACGACGGTGATGGTGTCGCCATCCGTGGCCGTGGAGCCGGAGCAGCCGCTGACTGCCGGGAAGCAGCCGAGGGAAAAGATAAAAAAGACTGATCTGAGGAGATTTCTTTTCGTTATTCGCATACAAAGACCCTTTTTTCGAAGACCTGCCGGGTTTTCAGAACCTGGCAGGCCTGGTTTCCCGAGCTGGGTAATTCTCCGGCGGCAGCCGCTTCAGGATGCGCCGCGCCTCTTCTTCGGTGAGCGGGTACTGGTAGAAGCGGGAAAAATACGCCCTCGTCTCCCGGATCAGGTCGAAGGAGCGGAATTTGTCGGGATGGAGAATCTTCGCAAGCCACAGCACGAACAGGTGCCCCTCGCTGCTGCCGTGGCCCCAGATGAATACCCCTTCCGGACAGGTGTAGACCCGGTTCTCCCGCACCGCGCGGATGCCTTTCCACCTGGGGTCGTTGCGGATGGCGTCGGGCGTGGTGAGGCCGCCCACCAGGATCACCTCCGGGTCCCAGGCAATGACCTGTTCCATGGTAACATCCAGGAAGTTTCTGTTCAGGTCCCGCGACACCATGCGTGCCCCGGCCATTTCCAGCAGCCAGCGGCTGGTGCCGGCGCCGCCCTGGGTGGCGAAGACGTTCCGGCCGGTGATGTAGTAGACCGTCGGTTTCCGGTTTTCCGGGATTTTCGAGGTGATGGAAACGATGCTCCGCATCTTTTCATCATAGTACGAGCAATACGACTCCGCGACCTTTTGCGCCTTTTTGCCCAGCACCAGTCCGTAGAAGCGGATTTCCTCCTGGTAGGCGCGCATGAATTCCTCGCTGTTCCGCGGAATCGTGACGCCGTCGTAGGGGCAGACCACCGGTATGCCGGCTGTCGCCATTCTCCGGGTCTGCTGGGGCCACTGCCAGTAGAATACCAGATCGATTCCCAGGTGGAGAAGCCTCTCCACGTCCGGGTCGGTATAGGACGGCATGACCACGACTTTCTTCAGATTCGGGTTGAGCTTGTGTGCCCAGGGGGACTGCTTGAGGGACATGGCCGCCACACGGTCCGCCGACCCCAGAAGAAACACTTTTTCGTAGGAAGGGCCGAAGAAACAGGCGATCCTCTTCGGGTCGACCGGCACCTGCACCGTGCGGCCGTTGCGGTCTTTGACCGTCTTCACGGGAGCGGCCGCGGCATTGGATTCGTTCATTGGCGAGAGAAACAGGCAAACGAGAACCGCAACCAGGGCCGGAACCGGAACACGCGGATGGATTTCCCTCCTCATGACTATTCACCCTCCTTTTCGAAACAGATCCATGAGCCTGAATCGTCCCGAATAACCTCGTACCGGGCAAACCCTGCCTTTTCCATGATTTCCCGCCATTCGGCCGTGTCTTTTTTCCGGACTTTCGGAGTCGGCTTGTTCCGCCACTCCGCGCCCCGCCTCATCATCTCGCGGTTGATCTCTTCCGCCAGCTCGCGGGAACCCAGGCCGCCGCCCACATATCCCCTGCCCCCCGGTTTGAGGATCCGCCGTATCTCCCGGAAGGCGGCCGGCCGGTTGCGCCAGAAGCGCATGGAGCCCCGGCTCACTACCAGGGAAGCAATGCCGTCCGCAAAAGGCATGCGGTGCACGTCTCCGGCAACGGGTGTCACTCGCCCCGCGAGCCCCTCACGGCCGATATTCTCCCGGCCGAGTTCAAGGATGTGGGGAGAGAAGTCCATGGCGCAGAAATCGAGAGAGGTGATGCGTGCCAGCGCGATGGCCAGGTTCGCCGGACCGCACCCCACGTCGACGCACAGTCCTTCACTCACACCGCACCGGTCCAAGATCTGGCGTGCGATTACCGGGTAAATGGGCGCAAAGACCTCGTTGGCGATAACCGCGTATTCGTCGGCCCTCTCCCGGTCGAATCTCTTGTAGGTTTTGGAGTTCCATCCGATTCGTGTCATATCTTCCTCGTATGCAGTTTTTCAAGTTACCTGAATTCGGGGCGTCTGAACGCCGAGACGAGCAGAATGCCGGGGTTTCAACGTCGCTAACACCGCTTCATGCCTTATACACCGGTTTAACTTCGTCGGGCAGTTTCATGCCGATGGAATGCAAAAAACCGAGGCGTTCCGCGAAGGCGAAGGCGTGAAGGCGCCCCGAATTCAGGTCCATCTTAATTCTGCCACCCACCCCTTTTCTCGTTCGTCACCAGGAGATAGGCGAAGAACGGCGCGCCCAGCAACGCGGTCAACACGCCCACCGGGATCTCCCCTCCGGGCAGCGACCGGGCCAGGGTGTCCATGACCAGCATGAATGTCCCGCCCAGCAGGGCCGTGAAGGGAATCAGGGCGTCGTGGTCGGATCCGACGAGGATCCTCGCCATGTGGGGCACCACGAGCCCTACCCAGCCGATGGCGCCGCAGGAGGAAACGGAAGCGGCCACGATGAGCGTGCCGACCACGATATAGATCATCCTCGCCTTGCGGACGTCGATGCCCAGGGTCATGGCGTCCTCGTCACCCAGGGCGATGGGGTTGAGCCACCATCGGAACAGATAGAGGACAATCAGGCCGGGGATGATAATCGACAGGGCCCGGATGGAGTCGGCCCACACAATGCTGTTGAAGCTGCCCATGGTCCAGAAGACCATAGCCGGCAGTTGCTGATAGGGATCCGCCTTGTACTTCAGAAAGGAGATGCCGGCGGTGAACAGCGCGGAAACGATGACGCCCGACAGGACGAGGCTCGTCACCGTGTTGCCGCTGCGGCGGCCGATCTGATAGGCAAGGGTGACCGCTATCAGACCCCAGGCAAAAGCGGACAGTTCGACAACCGTTGCGGAACCGGCGGCGAAGAAAAACGCCAGGGTGGCGCCGAAGCTCGCGCCGGATGTGACACCCAGAATGCCGGGTGAAACCAGGGGGTTGCGGAACAGGCTCTGAAAAACCGCGCCGGAAACCGAAAGCGCCGCGCCCACCATGACCGCGGCGACAACCCGTGGCAGACGCACGGACCAGAGGACGAGAGACGATCCGGATAGGGAAGGATCCACGTCCCCACCGCTCACCGTGGACACGAGAATTTCAACAAGAGCCCCCACCTCGATGCGGTAGCGCCCGAGAACCAGCGCCAGCGCGACACTTGCAGCAAGAAGGAGCAGAGAAACGGCGAAGGTCAGCCTGTGCTCTCTCACCGGGCCTCCATGCTCCGTCCGGGGAGAACCACCGACGGACCTCCGGGTATCTGCTGCACAAACACCTCCATGCCGTAGACCTCTTCCAGTGTTTTCCGTTCGAAGACAGCCTCCCGCGTGCCCGACCGGTGAAGATGACCGTCCCTGAGCACGACCAGGTGCGTGCAGTAGCGGGCCGCCAAGTTGGGGTCGTGAAGGGTCACGAGGGTGGACAGACCCTTCGCGTGCGTCATCTCGCGCACCACATCCATAATCCGGTACTGGTTCCTGAAATCAAGATGGGAGGTAGGCTCGTCAAGGAGCAGGATCGGCGTTTCCTGGAAGAGCGCCCGCGCCAGGAGCACCAGTTGCCGTTCGCCACCGCTCAGTTCGTTGAATTGACGTTCCGCCAGGTCCTCCACGCCCAACTCCTTCATGGCCGCGCGGGCTTCGTCGCGATCATGGGCAGACGGCAGCTTCAAAGCGCCCAGCCTGGCGGCCCTGCCCATGACCACCATCTGCAGGGCGGTAAACGAAAAGGCAAGGCTCATCTGCTGGGGCACGACCGCCATGAGCCGGGCCATTTCACGGCGCGTCATGCCGCCGACGTTCTCCCCGTTCACCCTGACATGCCCCTCCTTGGGATTCAGCACGCCGTTGATGCACTTGAGCAGCGTGGTCTTGCCCGAGGCGTTGGGCCCCAGCAGCCCGCACAGGCTCCCCCTTTCCACGGTGAACGTGATATCGTGGAGCACCGGCTTATTCCTGTATCCGAAAGCAATGCCGTCAACGGCAAGAAGGCTTTCCATCGCGTGCACCGACCCTGTCATCTTCCTCCCGCATACCGCCGAACAGTATCGGAGAGGGTGAAAACGAAACCCGATCTCAGTATAATATCTTTTATAGCGTACGCTATTTAACTCTTGACATATCGTATTTCTTCATGTCAAGAGTTAATTAAATTTCCAGCCATTCACGACCCGCTCATTCGGGCTGGGGAACGACGCCAAAGGAAAGGAATATCGCCATGCAATCCGATTCCGTCCATGAAGTGCTGCAACGCTGTGTCGACTACCACGGCCACTTCTGCATCGGACAGGCGCTGGGGGTGCGCATTGCGCTGAAAGGCCTGGACCTTGCCGCCCCGGCAGGGGAAAAGGACCTGATAGTGTTCGTGGAGAACGACCGGTGCATCGCCGACGCCGTGCTCATTGCCACCGGGACCCGCGTCGGACGGCGTACCCTCAAGCTGGTGGACTACGGAAAAATGGCCGCCACATTCGTGAACCTCGCGAAAGACACGGCCTGGCGGGTCGGGCTGCAACCCTTCGAACTGGGGGAGCTTTCCAAGGAAGAAGCAAGGGAAAGGGTCCTCGCCATGCCGGATGAAGAGCTCCTCTCCTGGAAAAAGGTGCGGGTCAGGCTGAAGAAAGAGGATCTGCCGGGCAAGCCGGAACGCATCGTGCGCTGCGTGCGCTGCGGGGAAAAGGTCTTCGACGGCAAGGATATCACAGAATACGAAGGAGAAGCGGGTCCGTTCTGCGCCTCGTGCCTCCGCGGCGCATACTACGAACCAGTGGAGGAACAGCCGTGAAGCTTGTCGACGCCCTGTTGGAGAGCGTCTCCGGCGCTGAGGAGAAGATCGAAAACATCCTCATAGGCCTCCACTGGATAACCGTAGAGAGCCGACGCATCGGCATTTCCCATATTTTCCGGGGAGACCAGGGGTTCGAGCTGAAAGACGCCGGCGCCGTTCAAGGTAAAAATATCCTGGAAGCCGCTTCCCTCCTGAAAAGCTGGGAACCCCTGGAGGCGAGCCTCGGGCTGGCCGCGCTCAACTCCCTCATGGAGCCGAAGGGTGAGAAGGTCAATGTCCACGACTATATCCTCAGCCGGTCGCCGGGAAGGACGGTAACCTGCATCGGCAGGTTTCCCTTCTTCCCCGAGATCTCACGCATCGCGGCACGGGCCTTTCTTCTGGAAATGGAGCCGCGGGAGGGCGAACTCCCGCCGTATGCCGCCGAAGAGGTCGTCCCCGAATCCGACCTGGTGATCATAACCGGCACCACCCTCATCAACAAAACCATGCAGAGGCTGCTGGAGCTGTCCCGTAACGGAATCGCCGTGGTCCTCGGCCCCAGCACGCCCATGAGCGAGGTTTTATTCGACTTCGGCGCCACGGCGGTCGCCGGTGTCAGGGTCACGGACCCGGAGGCCCTGCGACTCAGTCTTTCGCAGGGGGTGAAGTTCTACCGGAAGATTGCCGGGATAGAGCCTTTGACGATGTTCAGGAAATAGCGTTGTCGGAAAATCCCGCCTGCCCCCCTTTGCCAAAGGGGGGAATCCCTTTGTTCAGGAGAACGCACATGAATCTGCCCCGAAGAATACTCATACCCCTACTGATGCTTCTCGTCGCGGCCTTTGGATTTTCCTCCGTTGCCACGGCAAAGGCGGACCGCGCTCCCGCGACCGGCAAAACCCGCGTCATTACCGACATGACCGGCAGGAAGATCCGTGTCCCGGATCCCCTCACCCGCGTAGCCCTGTTCGGCGGCCCCACGGGACAGCTCGCCTACATCCTCGGCGCCAGGAACCAGCTGTGCGCGGTTACCAGTTCGCTCAAGGGCTCGGAGCTTATCAATGCATTCGACCCTTCCATCAGAAACCTTCCCGGCCCGAGAAGCACCAGCGGCCATGTGAACATCGAGTCGCTGGTCCTCTCCAGGCCGCAACTGGTCATCGCCGGCACTCTGGACGGGTCCATCGTGGAAAAGAAGACCGGCATACCGGTCGCCTATACGGAAAGCAGCATGAACCACGGGCTCGACCTCCTGAGGAAAGAGATACGATTCTATGCGTCGGTTTTCGGCAAGGAAAAGCGGGGCGAAAAGTATATCGCCTATCTGGACAAGACCATATCCTTTGTCAGGTCCCGGACCAAGGACATCCCGGCCGACAAACGCAAGAAGGTTTTCAACGGATACGGCCCGAGCCACCTGGTGACGCTCGGTGGTGACACCTTCATGCACGAGCGGATCCTTAACGCGGGATGTATCGACGTGGTCGCGGGCATCAGCACCGCCGGCGCCAAGGAGGGGCTCCATTCCGGCCTGGCGGAGATTTCCCTGGAAAAGGTCCTGGGCTGGAACCCGGACATCCTGGTCATCGATTCCGGAACCCCGGAAGAGGTGTACCGTGACCCACGGTGGAAAAACGTTTCGGCGATCCGCAATCGCCAGGTGTACAAGCAGCCGGTAGGGGTGTTCATCTGGGACCGTCCGACAGCGGAAGCAGCGGT
Source organism: uncultured Geobacter sp. (assembly GCA_937886325.1). GTDB lineage: Bacteria > Desulfobacterota > Desulfuromonadia > Geobacterales > Geobacteraceae > RPRC01. The sequence goes on along the minus strand of CALABV010000156.1, from coordinate 8,072 downwards.
GCTCTACCCCCTGTGGCTCGCCAAGACCGCCTACCCGGAACGCTTCCGGGACGTGGACATGATGAAGGAAGTGAAGAGGTTCTACCGCGAGACCATGTCGTTCAACCTGAACGATGCCCAGGCCCGATCGCTTCTGGAAGGAAAGTTCCAGTTGAAGTTCGGACCGGTTCAGGGAATACGGTAGCGGCGCGATGCATTCCGCGGGAAAACGAATCGGAATCGGGATAGCGCCGGGGAAACTGCTGTTTCTGCTGGCGCTGCTTCTCCTCATGGTCGCCATCGGCGCCCTCATGCTCGGTCAGCTGCGGATTCCGCCGGCAACGATACTGGAAATTTTCGCGTCCCGCATCCTGCCCATCGAGCAGACCTGGGAACCGACACTGGAATCGGTGCTGTTCGATGTCCGCCTTCCCCGGCTTCTGGCCGGAATCCTCGTGGGCGCGGGGCTCTCCATTTCCGGCGCCTCGTTCCAGGGCCTGTTCCGCAACCCGCTCGTCTCGCCCCACATCCTCGGCGTGTCCGCCGGGGCCGGAATGGGCGCGGCGCTGGCCATCCTCTTCTTCAGCAACATCCTGGCCGTCCAGATCCTGTCCTTCGTCTTCGGCCTGACCGCGGTGCTGATGACCGTCGGGCTGGCCAGGGTCTATCGCACCACGCCCGTGCTGATGCTCGTCCTGTCCGGGATTATCGTGGGCGCCCTGTTCTCCGCCTGCACCTCGCTCCTCAAGTATATCGCCGACCCGCTCAACAACATGCCGTCCATCGTGTTCTGGCTCCTGGGTTCCCTGAACAACGCATCAAACAAGGATTTGGCCGTTGTGGGGCCGGTCATCCTCGCCGGCATCACCGTCCTGCTCCTGATACGCTGGCGCATCAACCTGCTCGCCATGGGGGAAGAGGACGCCCGCGCCCTGGGCGTTGACACGGGACGCCTCAGGGCCGTCATCATCATCTGCGCCACCATGATTTCGGCCGCCGCGGTGTCCATCAGCGGCATCATCGGCTGGATCGGGCTGGTCATCCCCCACATCGGCAGGCTGATGGTGGGACCGGACAACAAGTATCTCCTGCCGGTGGCGGTCCTGGTGGGCGCCGCCTACCTTGTCACCGTGGACACCATCGCCCGGACCGCCATGGAGTCGGAGATCCCCATCGGCATCCTCACCGCCCTGGTCGGCGCGCCCATCTTCGCCTATCTCCTGAAAAAATCAAGGCCGGGGTGGTGAGATGACGGCGCGTATCGATATTCAGGATCTTGCCTTCAGCTATACCGGAGCGGCGCCCCACGCCGTGTTCCATGGAGTGACCTTTTCCGTGGGTTCCGGCGATATTTTCTGTCTCCTCGGTCCCAACGGCACCGGAAAATCAACTCTCCTGAAATGCGCGAGCAACGTCCTTCAGGGCTGGCACGGCACCATCCGGCTCGACGGCAACGACATTTCCAGGATGAAGCCGGCAGAGGTGGCTAGGGGAATCGGATATGTCCCACAGAACCAGACATCCGCGTTTCCGTTCCAGGTGCGGGACATCGTGGTCATGGGCAGGGCGCCCCACCTGGCCGTGTTCGCATCGCCCAGCGCACATGACCGTGAAATCGCCCATACTGCCATGGAAACCGTCGGTATCCTCTCCCTGGCGGACCGCCCCTGCACCACCCTCAGCGGCGGTGAATGGCAGCTCACCCTCATAGCGCGGGCCATGGCCCAGGAACCGCGGGTCATGGTGCTGGACGAGCCCACCTCCCATCTCGACCTGGGAAACCAGGTGAGAATACTGAGAGTGGTGAAGTCGCTGGCGGAGTCCGGTATCGCCGTCATCATGGCCACCCATTTCCCGGACCACGCCTTTATCGCCGCGACCGAGGTGGCGATCATGAACCGTGGGGGCCTCTCGCGCAAGGGATCGCCGGAAACGGTCATTACCGACGAGAACATGCGGGAGGCCTACGGCGTGGACGTGAAAGTTCTCCACGTGGGGGAAGGGATCGATCGCAAGGCGTGTTTTCCGTCGCTGTAGCCGGACACATCCGCAAACATCCAATTTGTACAACAGGAACGCAGACCTGCCAGGTTTTGAAAACCTGGCAGGTCTGCCTGCAAAGGACATGACGCAATGCATACAGACAACCGGACGATTCATAGTCATTTTCATTTTTCTTTCAAAGGCATACTTCTTTTGCTCCTCTTCTTTCTCCCCGCCTGTCAGCATACGCCTCCTGGAGGATACGTACCCCCGGCCAGGATTCACTATCTGGACGGAATCGAAAAGGACATCAATACCTACGTGCCCGACCCGCGATTCCCGGACGATCCCTTTGTACTGGAAACAGTCCGTGAGGCACTGAAAGGGGCACGTGAGCGGAACGGCGGTATCGGCGCCTGCCTCGTTCGCGAAGCGACCGGCGAGGTGCTGGAACGCGGCCGTAACAGCCAGTACGAGCCCTATTTCCGCAGCGATCTGCACGCAGAAATGGATCTGCTCGATCGTTGGGAAGAGAGGATGCGACTGACGAGGTCACGGGACCCCCGCGAAGCAACGTACCTGGATCCCCGCGCCGCTGAAGGGATCGCCCTGTATACATCCGTTGAGCCCTGTCCCATGTGCCTCACCCGCATTATCAACTCCGGAATAAAAAAGGTGTACTACGCCGCGCCCGACATCAACGGAGGCATGGCGCGCAGGTTCGACTCCCTCCCTCCCTTCTGGAAGGGAATGGCGGAGGGAATGGTCCTGGAACCGGCCCGCTGTTCGCCGGCGCTGGCGGACATCGCGGCCCGACTTTTCCAGCCCATGCACATACCGGGAGCAAAGAGAAAGTAAAAGGACACCAAGACCTGACGGTCTTTCAAAACCCTGCAGGTCTGAAAGCAAAGGAGACATCCATGAAAAGACACGTTCTTTCCCTTTTAGCGGCCCTCGCCCTGGGCGCGGCGTCCCTCCCCTCCCCGGCCCACGCGCTGACCGTGGGCGGAGTCGTTCGTCAACCGCTCAACCTGGACACGAAGACCCTGTCACAACTCGGAACAACGGAAGTCAGGCTTGCGGATCTGACCCGCGACAAGAAGTTCGGAGGTGTCTTTGTCTACCGTGGGGTTCCGCTGCGTACGGTCCTGGAAATGGCCCGCATAGAAAAGGACGGGCCCGGCTTCAGGAAAACCACCGACCTCGCCATTGCCGTACGAACCAGAAGCGGCGTCACCACCGTGCTCTCCTGGGGCGAGGTTTTTTACCGGAACCCGTCCAATGTGCTGCTCGCCGTCGCCGCGACGCCGGTCCTACCCCACAAGGCCAAGGGGTGCGGCGAGTGCCATGCCCCGGATTTCTACCAGCCGACCATGGACCAGTTCCAGCGGACCATAGGCTTCCCCAAACTGATCCTCGCCAACGACTTTTACTCGGATCGCAGCATTGAGGACGTGGTCGCCATCGAGGTGGTTAACCTGGGAAGGGAAACGGCGAAAAAGGGGGGAGCAAAACCATCGTCGGCCCGCTTCACCGTAACGGATGTAACGGGGAAAAGCGTTGAACTCACCGGCCTGTCCGGCTATCCAAGGACAGCGGTGGACGTCAGGATAGTGGGCGACGGCCACGGCTTTCACGGCATAGAAAAGCACGAGGGCGCCCCACTCCGGGCAATCCTTCGCACGGTCGCCGGAGAGCGGGATACGGACAAGGCGGTGCTGATAACCTCCACCGACGGCTACCGTGTCTGTTTGTCCCCGGGAGAGATCTTCCTGGATCCGTTGGGGGAGCGAATCATTATTTCAGAGATAAAGGGAAAGAAAGCGGGTGAGGAGAAGAAATTCACGCTGGTGGTCCCGGATGACCTGGCTGCCGACCGCATGGTCAAGACCGTCAGCAGGATCGAGGTTATCTCCCTGAAACCGCAGCCGAAACTCTACGTCATCAGCCTGGGGTGCGCGGATCCGCCCCTGATGACGCTGGAGGCAGTCTCCGCCATGGGCAAGGCCGATACCTTTATCGCTTCCGAAGGCATGGCAAAGCAGTTTGCCTCCTATATGGGAGGAAAGCCGGTGCTGTTCGATCCCATGCTCAATTTCGAGCCGGTTTTCAAAAAGAACAATCCGGGACTGAGTCCTGAAGAGATGAAAAGGAAACTGGAGGCCCAGCGCGCCGCCGACATGAAAAAGATTCGCGACACGCTGGCGGCGGGGAAGAGTATCGCGCTGCTGGAGCACGGCGACCCGACCATCTACGGAGGATGGCAGCACTGGATCGAACCGGAGGTCGCCGGTCGTTTCGAGATCATAACCGGCGTCAGCGCGTTCAACGCGGCCAACGCCCTGTTTGCCAACCAGAAGGTTTACACGGGAATCAGCGCCTTCGAAGCCGGGGGAGCGGGCAACCTGGTGTGCAACAAGGGGAATGTTCTCATCACGGCCCCCTACAGCCTCATAGCCAACGAGGGGCTGCTGAAGGAGGCCGCCACGGGCGGCGACATGGTGGCCATCTTCATGGGCCTCAAGGAGATGGAGAAGCTGTCGCCCCTCCTCAAGAAGTATTATCCGGAATCCGCGCCGGTCGCCATTGTCTACAAGGCCGGATACGCAGGAGAAGCCTCCATAACGCGCACCACGCTCCGGGATCTGCAACAGGTGGCGGAGCGGGAAAAAGAGAAGATGATGGGCATGATCTATATCGGATCCTGCCTGAAGTAGAACGCGGGTATCCTTCGCTTGATGAACGAACGGGCCTGCCGGCATTCAACCGGCAGGCCCGTTTTGATAAAAGGCATCTTCGAAAACAAGCAGACGGCAGCCTATTCCGGACGGTATTGTGTCGCCTCCGAAGCAAGAAGCTCTCTCTCGGCATCCCCATCCGCGGCTTCCTTCGCATTCCCGTTCGACGCATAATGCTCTTCGAGCAGGTGATCCGGCATCAACCGGAGCCTGCTCTTCTCGACCTGATCGACACCCTGTGCGGAGATCGCCAGCATCCCGGATTCAAGACGTTCGACCCACCCCTGGGCCTTGAGGTACCACAAGTGAAATTCGAGCAGTTCGGGAGGAGTGAGGAGGAGACGGGCAATGGTCAACTCTCCCAGCCCCGGATTTCTCATATTTCGCCGCCGCTGCACGTACAACAGTGAGAGCAGGCGCTCACGGGTAATCCTGTCGGCGTCAAAGGCGGACATGGCGCCCGCCTCCGACGCGAGACTCCATTTTTGATTCAGGTATTCCTGGTACCTGACGTCGTAGCCAGCTCGGGCCTCCGGGTCCGCAAGTGTCCGGTGAGCCTCGACGATCTTCTGGAAGCGGTCATTGTCGGGAGCTTCGGTGCTGTCGGGATGGCATTTCTTGGCAAGATGGCGAAAGACACGCTCAACGGTATCGGTATCGGCATTCGGGCTCAGTTGCAACAACTCGTAATAATCGACAAATTCCTTTTCGGTCACGAGACCCCCCCTCACGATTGGAAGCACCCTGTTTCTGGTACTTTCTTTCCGCGGATTCTACAGGATACATTCAATCTGCGAAAGCCATAATATACTGAACCGGGTTCGTAATGCCTGTGGTAACCATGAAAAACATTCTCTTCTTGGACAGAATCTGCCGCGACACAACTGCATCGTGAGTCTTTCACAAGTTCCCAACGCCTCAAGTCGGCTGCCTTACTCTTGGCTCGGCTTATCGTCGCCTGCGGATTCAATCTGCTTCATCATCCGGTCGAAGTCGCTTTCAAACAGTCGGTCCTGCACGATGCGGTATTTCTCGAACTCGCTTTCGGCATGAGCCGTGGCGATCTCCGCGCTGACCTTGCCGCTGTGCTGCAGGATGTCGCGCTCGGTGAATTCCAGGAAGGAATCCAGCCGCTTGGTCCAGTCTTCCATGGTCATGGGGATCTTACGCAGGGCGCGTTCCTCTGCCAGGTCGAGATAGGCGTTGACGATCCGTCCCAAGGCTTCCAACTCCTCCTTGGTGAGGTAGTTCTTGGCCACTGAGACATCGGTTTTCAGAATCTTGCCATCCGGGGCCTTTTCCCAGGTTATCAGCCCCATATTGGCTTTGGTGCTGTCAGCCCGCTGCAGGATCAGTTCGGCGGCGGTATGACCGTGGATGGCGAAGTGCAGTTTGTTCTGCACTTTGGCGAAAAATGCCTTGGTGGTCGGCGCGTCGAGGTTGTAATCAACGCTGGTGGCATAGATGTCGGTGATTTTCTGATAGAAGCGCCGCTCGGAGAGACGGATCTCGCGGATCTCTTCAAGCAGCCCCTCGAAATAGTCCTCGCCCAGAAACGTGCCGTTCTCCATACGCTTCTTATCCAGCACATAGCCCTTGATGGCAAACTCTCGCAGCACTTGGGTGGCCCACTGGCGGAATTGGGTGGCCCGCACCGAATTGACTCGGTAGCCGACGGAGATGATGGCGTCGAGGTTGTAGAAATCGACGCTTCGGGCAACCTCTCGGTTCCCCTCGGTTTGAACAATTCGAAATTTTCGAATAGTTGCCTCGGGCTGAACCTCGCCGCTCTCAAAAACTTCTTTCAGATGGTAATTAATCGTATTGACACCGACATCGAACAGGGTTGCCATTAGTTTTTGGGAGAGCCAGATGGTCTCATCCTCATAGCGTGCCTCGATGCTTTGTTCACCCGACTGGCCGGTGAATATCAGGAATTCGATGGTGGAATTGCGGATCAGTTTCTTGTCGCGGTCGGTCATAGGATGATCCCCCCTCATTCAACGTCAAGATAATCAAAGCGGCCGAGCCGCAAAAGATTTTCCCTGGCACGTTCAGCATTTTCGCGGACCTGAGGGTCTTCAGCAGTCAAGCCGGCCTTTAGAATGGGTTTGGCCTCGTCGGCTGAAATGTACATTTGCGTGCCTTGGTCAGTCGAAGTCTGCCCTTCGACAGGCTCAGGGCGAACGGCACCGGGATCGTCCAGTCCCAGGGTCTGGAAGGTGGCGATGTGGATGCGGGCGTTGGCGGCGGCGTTGCCGCCTTTCTCTGTCTTTACGATGCGGGCGTTGCCGCCGAAGGCGGCGGACAGTTTATCGTAAGCCTGCTCGCGTAACTCGTCACGGTCGCAGAGGAAGTGCGCCGGTTTGGGCAGTTGCCCGGCCTGGGAGAGACGCCAGAGCAGGTTGGTGGCGATGATGGTTTTGCCCGAGCCGGTGGCCAGCGTCAGCAGCACCCGGGCCGGTTCGCCCTGCTGGCGGCAACGGATGATTTTTTCAAAGGCGGCGCGAATGGCCGCGTCCTGATAGTAGCGGGACAGCGACCAGGCCGGGCTGTCGGCCTGAAACAGCATGGCAGCGTCGGGCCGGGTGATGTCGATGCCGGTGTCTTTGGCATAACGGGCGGTCAGATCCGGGTGCGGCGGGAAATCGGCAAAGGAAAACGGGCCGCCCTGCAGATTGGTGAAGAAATCGAACTCGCCGTAGAGATGGCCATTGGTCGAGAAGACATACTTCACCTCGAAGCGCCGGCAGTCGGCATAACCCTTGGCCTGCTGCATCCCTTTGAGCAGGTCTTCGCTCTCCTTTTTCGCCTCCAGAACGCCGACGGGCAGCGACTTGGGCATGTCGCCGACCTGCACGCAGAGCAGGTAATCGGTTCTGCCGGGCCCCCTGCGGCGAAGGCCTTTCGGGCCTGTCGGCTCTACCGGGGAGGGCGTCTCCAGCTTAAGCCGTTGATGGTCGTTATACCCCTTGTCACGCAGGACAGGATCAATGAGAAAGAACCGGGTTTCCTGTTCGTTGTAGCTCATAGTTGACCGGTTCCCGGTTCATCAATTTTCAGGGAAAGGCCCAGTTGCCGCCGGACTTTTTCTACATATTTCGGAAAGGTATCAGGTTGCAGAATCATCGACTCAACCCCTGCTCATGAGTTGTTAATGAGTTCAGACACCGTTAAATTTATTTCGACAAAATATATCATCAGCCATGAGCGTGCAAGGCAAAACAGACTGCAAGGCAGGACCCTGAGAAAGGGAAATCCAGGGACAAAACAAAGGCTCCAACCAATACATCGCGTATCGGTTGGAGCCTTGTTAATTGGTGGAGGGAACGCCGACCTACCGCAAAACAGTCTCAAAGCCCGCGCTCCTCG
>CALABV010000155.1 GCA_937886325.1 uncultured Geobacter sp. | reverse complement strand
GTGTCCAACGCCATAAGCCTGACCGGCGGTCTTTTAGGCCGGTCTTGGCGCTGGTTGGTCTTATTTCGACATCCATTTAACAGCATCACCACGACACTCTATCGTTTTCCAACAGTTGTGGGTCCAACTGACACCCGTTTCTTCGCACGCAATATTCAACACTGCGTCAGCGTCAACTTTTGCAGCTTCAATTCTCAGCATTTCCCGGGCAACATCCAAAGATGGGTCAGACCCAAGCTGACGGCCGCACGAAACACCTTCAACTTCTGAGATAATGGTGTATTTCCGGTTTGTGTCGATGCTCTTCTCGTCAGGCAAAATGAGAGATATTGAGGCAGCCTTCCTGCGCAGAGAAGGATTTGATGTTTGTGTGGCGCATGCAGGTAAGATAGTTAGGAGAAGCAATAGAATGCCGATAAAGTTTCGTTTTATACTGCTGTTCATGTAGTAGCCTCCTGAACTCTGGCTTGAAGAATGGGTTTTGTTATTGAAATTTCCAGAAACCTCTTCGTCCAGTATAGGTGATGGAACCGGTCTTGGACTTAAGATACTGGAGTGCATTCCGAACAGTGTGTTTCCATTCTGGTTGTTCATTTCCAGAGCGGCAGTTCTCAGAACAATAATATGAATCGTCGCAACATTCCGAATATTGTTGTTTTACAGCAATGTAAATTTCATCAATTGTTCGTGTGCCTCTCGGCAAAAAAGAAAACTTTGACGTTACCAGCTTTTGATACAAGTCAGATTCTTCTCGACGAGCCATATTTGCCTCCTCTTAAGTTGACCACTGTCGAGGCTTACCCCTCCAGCTTTATCTACCGTACATACTTAAAAGTAATCCCTAATTGTGACAAAAGACGATCTAATTGTTTGATAGTCGTTTCGTAGTTTTTGTGGGCCTCCATGTAAATGTTCCTATATTTAAGCGGAACAAAGAAGTCGTTGCCTTGCGGATGTTTAGGGGATTTTGCGAAGAGGTAGCGTCTCGCGCTCGTCGTGTAAGGTGCCAAACTCTCAAATTTTTCCCATAAGCCTTTTAAGTAAATGAATTCCATTACTTTTGTGCAGAGGTCTGGAACTGTTGAAGCTGAAATTTGTTCGCCATTAAGTTCAACTACGGTGCCACGCTCACGTGGAGCTCTTACAACTGCAAGTTCAGGGGGATTGCTGCCACCAGTGGGCTTAGCTACATCCTCAGTTGATACGCCATCCAGCAGCCTACGAATCACATCTTCAGGCTCCCGATCCTCAAATGGCCTAGCGAGTGCCTGAAGGCGAGCGTAAACCGCGTCCGAGAGTGAAATAGTTTTAGCCATGTTATCTCCTCCTTTTCTTGATGAAAAAGGATAAGTGAGAAACATGTATTTGTCAACTGGAAAAATGTAATATTGTGGTTAAATGTATTATTTGGGTGTACCAACTCCCTATTGTTTAGCCCCTGCCCATCTTCCCATCTTTCACACATTATTTTTAATTGACTTATTATTAAAAATAATTAAATATCAAAAACGCGGAAGTTGAGCAGTTACCGGCCAACCCCCGAATTGGAATATTCTCTTTGGCCGACAAAATATACTACCGCTAATTATTGAAGTCAAAGGAGTTTTTGATGATACGCATTCCAGACTCTATCTTCTCTGAGTATGCTGCCCACCTCAAAAACAGAAATGTTCCCCCTGCCCGGTTTTCCGAATACAAGAAATGGTTACGCTACTACCTGGATTTCTTCTGCAAATACCGGTTGACTGACGCGAAGGCCGAAAGGGTAAGGCTTTTCTGTGAAAAGCTGAAAGAAAAGAAGCAAACCGAAGACCAACGGGAAAGAGCGGCCCATGCTATTTCGCTTTTCCTTGAAATGGGTATCGACGAATCCGCAATCTTGGAAGATGAAATACAACGTGGAAAAGATGCTGCCTTAGAAGGCGCTGCTCCCGTGAAAGCTCACCAAGTCCACCTGCCCGCCGACGAAGCGCAATTATATGAAGAAAAGCTCCCGGCAAGAACGATTGCGCCCGCCCCGGTCTTGACCGGCGAACCAGATAATCAACAGGCACGCGCAGTTTATTATTGCTCGGAGGAGCCCCCGCTTTATTCGACCTATAGCTCCCGGAAATCCCAATACACTGACGCCGGTTATCAGGAAAAGTCCGCTTCTCCCGAATGGGACAAAATACTGGAAATCCTTGCCGCCGAGATCAAGATCCGGCACTATTCGCGCAAGACCCTCAAGACGTATGCCTTATGGGCCCGCCAGTTCCAAAGATTTCTGAAAAACAAGCCGCCGGAGGAACTGTCAACGGATGATGTGAAGGAATACCTGACATTCCTGGCCGTCAAGTGCCGGGTGGCGGCCACAACCCAGAACCAGGCTTTCAACTCACTCCTGTTTCTCTACCGTCACGCCCTGAAAAGAGAATTCGGTGTACTGCGTGACGTGCCGCGGGCAAAGAAATCCCTTTACATCCCGACGGTTCTCTCCCGAACCGAGATCGACACCATTCTTACTCAACTCTCGTATCCGCATAATCTGGTGGTGAAAATGCTGTTCGGCTGCGGCTTGCGGCTGTTCGAGGGGTTGCAGCTTCGCGTGAGGGATTTCAATTTCGATGTCAACATCCTTACGGTTCACGGCAAGGGGAAAAAGGACCGGACCGTGCCTCTGCCGGAATCAATTATCCCGGAATTGAACGCGCAGATGAAAATTGTCGCCGAACTGCACGAACAGGACCTGGCAGCCGGATATGATGGAGTCTTTCTGGATGACGCCGTGCAAACGAAGTATCCTGATGCGGCGAAGGAGTATATTCACCAGTGGTTCTTTCCGCAGAAATATCTCACTTTGGTTGCCGAGAATGGCGAGCGAAGGCGATATCATCTCCACGAATCGGACTTTCAGGATACCCTGAAGCTTGCCGTCCGAAAGGCCAGAATCCCCAAGCGCGTAACCTCCCACACCTTCCGCCATTCCTTCGCCACCCATCTCCTCCAGGCAAATTACGACATCCGCGTCATCCAGAAGCTGCTGGGGCACTCAAGCCTGAAGACGACCATGATCTATATGCATGCTTTTCACTTTTATGTTTATTGGATGTTGGGGAAGGTGCGGAACCTCCGGGTGTCCCATCACTACCCGGCTCATCCGGCTCCCTGGAAAGTTGGCCTTGTTTGTTGACCCAGGGCAGATTGCCCCTCATCTCATAAAACCATTGATCGTCCTTTTTCCAAACGTAGACGCCGAGCCTTCTACCTTCTGCGTCCCTGCCACCAAAAACCGATTCAATCAGCTTGCGGTCATCCCTGTATTTCCCTTCAACCCTTTCCTTCGTGCGTTTATGTGCAATGGCCCTTTTGACCGCCATGCTGACATTCTGCGCGGCCTTCTTGATTTCCTTGTCAGATGGAGCGTTGCTTATTTCCATCCGTAATTTCTCGATTTCAGCGTCAAGGGGGATTGCCCTTTCCCGTTTGTCTCGGATTAGTGGCTGTACTTCCTCGTCAGTAAACAAGCCCTTGGCGTAACCATCCATGAGCCGTTGAATCTCTGCCTTCAGTTGCCGCTGTTGATTTTCCAGAAGGTTGAGGGTCTTCCTTTTCTCATCGACCACCGGGCTAGAGCAGTGTTCTTTAACCTTCTGCTCGATTGCCTCCGGTGATTGCAACATATCCTCAAGCCGCTCCATCACTATTGATTCCAGCAACCGGGCGTCAACATAGGCAACAGGTTTGGAGTGAATGCATTGTGAGCGCTTCGTATTAAGGTGGGTGTAATAGCTTTTCCCTGCACTATTCGGGGTTGCGCCTGAGTACGACGAGCCACATTCACCGCAAAGCACAAACTTGGAGAGCAGGTATTCCCGTTTCTTGTTGGCGTGGGTATAACACTTGTTTTTCTGCATGCGGTCAAGCACCGCCTGAACCGTAGCGGGGTCTTCGATTATGGCCGGAATC
>CALABV010000154.1 GCA_937886325.1 uncultured Geobacter sp. | reverse complement strand
GGGCAAAGGGCAAAGGGCAAAGGGCAAAAGGCAAAGGGCAAAAGGCAAAAGGCAAAAGGCAAAGGGCAAAAGGCAAAAGGCAAAAGGCAAAGGGCAAAGGGCAAAGGGCAAAAGGCAAAAGGCAAAAGGCAAAAGGCAAAAGGCAAAAGGCAAAAGGCAAAGGGCAAAAGGCAAAAGGCAAAGGGCAAAGGGCAAAGGGCAAAGGGCAAAGGACCACGGCATGCCTGGAAACGCAAAGGTGAATTTCACTCTGTACCTGATTACCGACCGGAAACAGGTGTCGGGCGGTACTCTCTGCGAAGCGGTTGAAGCTGCGCTCCGTGGCGGGGTCCGGGCCGTGCAGCTGCGGGAAAAGGACCTTTCCAGCCGGGAGCTGTTCGACCTGGCATGCGAACTGAGATCTCTCACCTCCCGGTACGGGGCGAAGCTTCTGATCAACGACCGGCTCGACATCGCCTTGGCAACCGGCGCCGACGGCGTCCACCTGGGCGAGAGCAGCATGCCGGTAGCACTGGTCAGGGAGATGGCCGGCGATCGACTTCTCGTCGGCGTCTCGTGCCATGGCCTGGAAAGGGCGCTGCATGCCCGGGAAAGCGGCGCGGATTTCATCACCTTCAGTCCCGTTTACTACACCCCATCCAAGGCCCCGTACGGTGAGCCGCTCGGGACCGGGCGGCTGGCCGAGGCATGCCGGATTGTCCGGCTGCCGGTTTTCGCCCTTGGCGGCATCAAGAAGGATACAATCCGGTCGGTCCTCGGCGCCGGAGCCCGCGGGATCGCCCTTATCTCCGCCATCCTGGCGGCGGACGACCCGGAGCGTGCCGCGCGGGAGATGCTGGAGATGCTGGGGGAAGGCACGAGGCAAAGGGCATAAGGCAAAAGGCAAAGGGCACAAGGCAAAAGGTGAAAGGTGAAAGACGTTCTTGGTGAGGGACTTCAACGTGCCCTGTGCCCTGTGCCTTTTGCCCGACTTTATCATGTACACACACCTCATTCATCCCGATCTCCGTTTCAACTCCTACGGTTCCTTCCTGCGCCGCCGCTTCGGCTGCCAGGTAAGCAAGGTCAACGTGGACGGCGGGTTCACCTGCCCGAACCGTGACGGGACCAAGGGGACCGGAGGCTGCATCTACTGCGACAATCGCTCCTTCTCGCCCGGCGCCACTCTCGATACCATCCCCATCGAGGAGCAGATGGCGGAGGGGATGGCATACCACCGCGTGCGGCTCGGCAGCGAGAAATTCATCATCTATTTCCAGAAATACTCCAACACGTATGGTCCCGTCGGCAGGCTCCGTGACCTCTACTTTCGCGCACTCGACCACCCGGACGTGGTCGGTATTTCCGTGGGAACGCGTCCGGACTGCCTGAGCGAAGGGTCGCTGTCACTGCTGGAGGAGATCGCCCGGGACCGATATGTCTGTCTGGAACTGGGCCTCCAGTTCATGGACGACCGGATACTGGAGCGCATAAACCGGGGCCACCGGGTTGCCGAATATCGGGAAGCGATCGACCGTGCCGCCGGCCGCGGGTTCGAGATCTGCACCCACCTCATCTACGGATTTCCCGGCCAGACCCGTGACGATTTTCTGAAGACCGCGGAAATAATCTCCTCCCTACCCGTTGACTCCCTGAAGATCCACCAGCTCCATGCCGTGCGGGGAACCGTGCTTGCCGATATGTATGACCGCGGCGAGTTTGCCCCCCTGGGCCACCGTGACTATGTGGCCGCAGTGTGCGACTTTCTGGAGATGATCCCGCCCCGTGTCACCATCCAGCGGCTCTACGGCTCAGCGCCTCTCGCCATCCGCGTTGCCCCTTCCTGGGACCTGAAGAACAATGCCATGTGGTACTCCATCGTCCATGAACTGAAGAGGCGCGGGACCTGGCAGGGATGCCGCCGTGCCGGAGGTCGTCTGGCCAGCGGAGCCAACTGATCCTACATATGGAGAAGGATGACTCCACCTGCCGAATCCAGGCTGATTCTACCATCCGACGAGCCCGGGCCGGCGCCGGCCGATGGGCCTCCCCTTCCGCTCCCGCGCGGTCCCTATGCCGATATCTCCCCATTCTTGTCTCAAGTTATGGAGGATCCTGCCGATACCTTTTGTAGAGCGGGAATCGCAATCACAAGGGGGAACGATGGCGCTACTTACGTGGAGCGACAAATTCAGCGTGCAGGTCCGGCAGTTCGACGAGGAGCACAAGCAGCTCATGAATCTCATCAACCAGCTGCATGACGCCATGAAGGCGGGGCAGGGGAAACAGGTCATCGGCGATGTCCTGAACGGGCTGATCGAGTATACCCGGAGACACTTCGCGGCCGAGGACAGGCTCATGAAGGCCCAGGGGTATCCAGGCTACGAGAACCACAAAAAGGAGCACAACCAGCTCACCATGACGGTGATGGATTTCCAGAAGGGATTCGCGGAAGGGAGCGCGATCCTGAGCCAAACCGTGATGACCTTTCTCAGGGACTGGCTCACCAACCATATCCAGGGTGTTGACAAGGAGTACGGGCCGTTTCTGAACGGCAAGGGAATCACATAGACTGTCTTTTCCCGCACCATGTCCGCCACATGGTGCGGTACGCCTCCTCCAGGCTGCGGGTGAATCGCGGGCAATCGCACAGGGGTGACGAGGCCATCCTTTCCCGCAGGCCAAGGCGGAGCGATTCCATTCCGGGAATATCCCCGGCAAGTGAAACAGCGATCTCGATGTAGGAGTCCCGGTCGGTTGCGATGAGCTCGCCCAGCCCCACGGCCGTCAGGTGGCTGAGGGAGTGGCGGGCGGCGAAGCGATCCCCGCCGAGGGTGATGACCGGTACCCCCATCCACAGGCTTTCCAGGGTGGTGAGTCCCCCGGAATAGGGGAACGGATCAAGGGCGATATCGACTTCACCGTACCGCGCCAGGAGTTCCGGGTGGGGGACCATCCCGTGGAGCATGACCCGGTCCTCCACGCCCGACCGGGCGAAAGGCTCCCGGAAACGTTCCCTGGTCGGAGCATCGCCGAGGGCTTTCGTTACCAGCAGCAAGCGTGCATCGGGGATCTCCTGCAGGAGTCTCGTCCAGAGCTCCACCACGCGGGAGTTCAGCTTCGCCAGGTTGTTGAAACAGCCGAAGGTTACGAAACCGTTTTTTCGGGCGGGAAGGGGCGTGACCGGCGGCGCGTAGTCCGGCGGGGTGTAGCACACATAGCAGTCGGGAAGGCGTATAACCTTCTCGCGATACCAGCCGTCCGTCCCGTGCGGGGTCTCCCTGTCGTCGGAGATCAGGTAGTCCATGGCGGAGAGACCGGTTGTGCCCACGTATCCGGCCCAGGTCGCCTGCACCGGCGCCGGTTTCCGGCCGAAAACGGGAAGAAGGTTGCGCGCCGTGTGGCCAGACAAGTCCACAAGGATATCCACGCTGTCCTCCCGGATCAGTTCCTCCACCCGGTCGTCGGGGCTCCCGAAAGTGTCCCGCCAGTGATGGGCGTTTTTCCGCAGGCGATCGGTCAGGTCATCGCCGAAACTCTGGTTTGCATAGCAGAAGACCTCGACGCGTTCCGGATCGTGACAGGAGAGCACGCCGTCGAGAAAATATCCGACCGGGTGCCGCCGGAAATCACCCGATACGTAGCCGATCCTGATGCGCCGTTCCGGGACCGGGTCGTTGGGATGGGCGTCCGCGGCACGGATTCCGGCCAGATGTTTCCGCTCCCAGTCCAGCGATTCCTCCAACAGGGTTTCCGGGGTAGAGTCCGGATCGTACTGGATATTCATGAGCAGGTTGCTGTGGGCGATAACGTGGTCCGGTCTGAGGGCGAGGGCCCGTCGATAGCAGGCAATCGCTTCCGTGATACGGCACTGGTCCTGATAGACCGTTCCCAGGTTGAAGTGGGTCTGCGCCATGTCGGGCTGGACCAGCAGCGCCTTCCGGTACGAATCCTCGGCCTCGGCCAGCCGTCCCATCTCCTTGAAGGCGTTGCCCAGGTTCACGCGCGCTTCGGCGTTCTCCGGCTCCAGAACCAGTGCCTTGCGGTAGACGCCGACCGCGTCTTCCAGTCTGCCCAGGTCGCGGAGGGCATTGCCCAGGTTGCTGTACAGGGACGGGCAGTTCGGGGTCAGGGCCACGGCCCTCTCAAAGCTGGCCACGGCTTCCTCGATCCGCCCCTGGTCCCGCAGCGCATTGCCCAGGTTGAAGTGGGCGAGCGAGAAATCGGGAGCAAGGGACAGCGCCTTCCGGTACCGGGCCTCGGCCTCGGAGGCCCTGCCCAGGTCCCGCAGCACTGCGCCGAGATTCACATGGATGTCCGGGTTTTCCTGATTCTCCGCCAGGGCGCGTTCATAACAGGCGGCCGCCTCTTCCATCCTGCCCAGGTCCCGCAGCACTGCGCCCAGGTTCAGCCGCGCTTCATGGTACCCCGGATTCAGGGTCAGCGCCCGCTGGTAGCGAATAGCGGCTTCCGCGGGGCATCCCTTTTCCAGGAGAACGTTCCCCAGGTTATACTGGGCCACGGCCAGATCGGGTCGGATGTCGAGGGCTTTCCGGTAGCTCTTCTCCGCCTCGTCCAGCTTCCCCGTTTCCTTGTAGGCGTTGCCGAGATTGACATGGGCCTCTGCCAGCCGCGGGTTGGCGGCTATGGCGCGGCGGAAGCTCTCCACGGCTTCCCCGTGGAGCGACCGGCTCAGAAGAACGGCCCCCAGATTGTAATGGGCCATTGCGAAACCCGGATTGGCGGCGATTGCCTTTCGATAGCTCTTTTCCGCCTCGTCAATCCGTCCCATTTCCCGGAATGCGTTACCCAGGTTGGAGTGGGCGTCGGCGTAGTCCGGTTTCCTGGCCAGGGCTCTGCCGATGAGTTCCGCTGCCTGTTCATACCGTTTCCGTTGGAAGGCGATGACGCCCAGGAGGTGGAGCGCCATCGGGTTGTCCGGTTGATACCGGAGGATCTGGCAATAGATGCTCTCGGCCGTCTCAAGATTGCCCGCCTGGTGGTGCTGGACCGCGAAATCCAGGGCCTTGTCGATGCTCAGTGCCCGGCCGTGGCCGGGATCCGCGGCGGATGCGCCGGTACCGGCGGGCGGGGGAGTCTTCTTTTTCTTCTTCATGGGTGTCGCTCCGAAAGGTGTCTGTCCGCGGGAAAACCCGGTCCGTCACCCATTCAGAGGGTTCCCGGACCAACACTATCTACCGGATTCATCCGGTGATTGCAAGCGGAGATACGGGGTGTGCACCGTACATATGCTTGAAGCACGGGGTCATGCGTGCTTTATTATTAATTAAAAAAATAACAATAAATGCGAGCCCCCTTTGTGGTGGCAGCAATGGGAGTACCAATGCCGCTCAAAAAATCAACCAGACAGATTTTCCTCTACGGGGTCATCGCCGTGAGCGCCATCTCGCTTACGACGATTTTTTCCCTTGCAGAGATTCGGCGCGAGGCCGTTCGTCAAACCATGCAGCTTCAGGAAAGCCACATAAAGACATTCTGGGAGCTGCTGAGGGCAAAGGGGAAAACGATAGACATCGTGAAGGGAAAACTGGTTGCCGGCGACTACGTAATCAACGGCAATTTCGATCTGCCGGACACGGTGAAGGAGATCTTCGGCGGCAGGGCAACCGTGTTCATGGGTGACATCCGGGTCTCAACCAATGTCCTTATGCCGGACGGAACCCGAGCCGTCGGCACCAGGCTCGACGGCCCGGCCCGTGACGCGCTTTTCCGGCAAGGTAAGTCCTATCGAGGGGAGAGCACTATCCTCGGAGTTCCCTATTTCGTTGCCTATGATCCGATCCGGGACTCCGGAGGGAGGGTGGTCGGCGCCCTGTTCGTGGGGTTGGAGCAGAGCGACTTCCTTGCCGCCTACAACAAATTCAAGATCGGTGTCGTGGCAATTCATATAGTCCTTGCCGGTACCTTCATTATACTTTCGCTGCTGCTGATGGGGAGGCGCAGGACGGCGGAGGAATCGATCCGCGCGAGCGAGGAGCGCCTGAAACTGGCGCTGGAGGGGAGCAATTACGTCACGTGGGACATGGATCTTGTTGCGCGGGAGGTACGGCACAATCGTCGCTGGGCCGACATCCTGGGATACGATGACAATACGGTCATCATGAATGTCGACGACTGGAAAGATCTCATTCACCCGGATGACCTGCCCGATGTGATGGGGAGTTTCCATGATCACCTGGAGGGACGGGCTGACCGGTATACCGTGGAATACCGGGTCAGGAGCAAGTCAGGTGAATGGAAGTGGTTTCTCGATCGCGGCAAGGTGGTTACGCGCGATGCGAACGGAACTCCTCTCCGCATGGCCGGGACTTCCGCCGACATCAACGATCGGAAGATTGCCGAAGAGGCGCTGCGGACATCGGAGGCCAATTATCGCGCCATCTTCGACGCAGCCAATGACGCCATCATCGTGCATGATATCGAGACCGGCGAGATCCTGGACGTGAATCGGCGCATGTGCGAGCTGTACGGATACACCCGCGACGAGGCGCTGTGTATGAAAAGGGGGCTTGCCGGTCCGGGTGAGGTTGCATGGTCGGAAGAGTCCTCCGGAGAGCGGATGGGAAAGGCGGCTGGCGGGGAGACCCGGCTTTTCGAGGAAAGGGCGCGGTCGAAAGACGGACGGGAATTCTGGGTTGAGGTGAGCCTGAAACGCGCCGTCATCGGCGGCAAGGAGCGCCTGCTGGAGGTGGTGCGCGACATCTCGGCGCGCAAGCGGGCCGAGGAGGAGCGCGATCGCCTGGAAGATCAGCTGCGCCAGTCCCACAAGATGGAGGCGGTCGGCCAGCTTGCCGGCGGGATTGCCCACGACTTCAACAATATCCTTACAGCGATAATCGGGTATGCACATCTTATCCTCTTGAAAATGGCGGGCGATAATCAACCCAAGAACTATGTCGAGCAGATTCTGGCCTCGGCGGAGCGTGCCGCCGGTCTGACCCAGGGTCTCCTGGCGTTCAGCAGGAAACAGGTCATCAATCCCCAGCCGGTGGAGCTGAACGGCATTGTGCGAAACGTGCGGAAATTCCTGGAACGGATCATCGGCGAAGACATCGAGCAGCAGATTTTCCTCGAAGACCGTGATCTGGTGGTGATGGCCGATACCGGGCAAATGGAACAGGTTCTGATGAATCTGGCCACCAACGCGCGGGACGCCATGCCCGACGGCGGGGTGCTGCGGATAGCTACCAGTGTTCTGGAGATAGAGCGAAATCTCCCCGCCGCGCCCGGGAGCGCCGAGCCGCTGCGGTATGCCTGCCTGTCCATCACCGACACCGGTTCCGGTATCGAGGAGAAAGACAGGGAACGACTGTTCGAACCGTTCTTCACAACCAAGGAGGTCGGGAAGGGAACCGGGCTGGGGCTTTCCATCGCCTACGGCATCGTGAAAGAACACAGCGGGTACATCGCGGTCGAGAGCGAAGAGGGGAAGGGGACGACGTTCAGGATCTATCTTCCCCTCATCTCCCCCGACAGGAGAAACGCGGACAACCATGAACCCTTCCTGCCGCCCCGCGGAACGGAAACCGTCCTTGTGGCGGAAGATGACGACGAAGTGAGGCAGCTGCACAAGTCGCTTCTCGAAGAGTGCGGCTATTCCGTTATCGAGGCGGCGGACGGTCAAGCCGCCGTGGATGTCTTTTCGGCACATGAGGATCGCATTCATCTCATCATTCTCGACGTGGTCATGCCGAAGAAAAACGCCCGAGAGGCTTTCGATGAGATTCGACGCATTCGTCCGGGGGTACGGACCATTTTCATGAGCGGGTACAGCGCGGATGTCATCAATAGAAAAGGATTTGTCGACGAGGGGTTCGCCTTCGTGGAAAAGCCCATTATCCCGCTGTCGTTCCTGAGAAAGGTGCGGGAGGTCCTTGACCGGCGGGAATAATCCCCTCGAATCCCCCGCATAACTGCCGTATCGACGGTGATATTTTCCTGCTTTTTCATCAATGCCTACTCTGTTTACTTAGGGTAGGCATTTTTGTGTACTCATAATTGCCGTAAAATGCGCGTCAAGAAAAAAAGTTTTACCTTTAAAAAAAATCTGTATATATACGGGGCGTCTTGCGGCGCCCTTCCGTCGGACACTCGAGCGGGCGCTGTACACATGCCGGAGGAGGATGTGCACTGAGGGTACATACTTGCTTCGGAGAATGCATACACTTTACTGACACGGATCCACACCATGCACACCATACTAACGAAGCAGGTTTTGACGGAGCGGACGTGGCACATGCG
>CALABV010000153.1 GCA_937886325.1 uncultured Geobacter sp. | reverse complement strand
AGGTTCTCCGTTGCCTTGCCGGCGGACTTGAACTGATCCGAAAGCCCCTTGAAGTCGATCGCCTTGATATTCTGGAGAACATCATCCACGCCGGTGAGGATCTGGCGTAGTTCCGACGGGCGGGACGGGATGATGGGATATTCCGCGGCAAAGCTTATATGGGGGGAGCGATCCGGGGCTTCCGGCTTTTTTCTGTCCAGTTCGATGAACACGATTCCCGTGATGCCGGCGGTTTTCAACTGGGCTACCGTGTTCTGCTGCAGATCCCCCTCAAGTTCCACCTTCATCACCACTTCCACGAGCTTGAAATCGGGCGCCACTCGGATCCTCTCCACCCTTCCCACGTCCACGCCGCGGTATTTTACGCTGGAGTCCATCTGGAGTCCCTGGACCGATTCGTCAAAGAATGTGACATAGGTTGAACCCTTCTGGAAATACTTTGATGCGCCGATCCAGACAATGATTCCCACTCCGATAAGGATCCCGACCATCACGAACAGTCCGATAAAAAATTTGGAGGTTTTTCCCAACATAGTCATGCTCCCCTGGTTTCCCCTCCCGCGGGAATTCGATTGAAAAAGTTTGTTACCCTGATGTCGGCGGAAGACTCCTTCAGCTCCTTGGGATCTCCCACGGCGATTATACCTTTGGCATCCCTGTCAAGCATCACCACACGATGCGCTATGGAAAAGATGGAATCCAGTTCGTGGGTAACCACAATCATGGTAGTACCGAGCCCCGAGTTGATCTGTTTCATCAGGATATCAAGTTCAGCCGAGGTGACCGGGTCGAGCCCGGCGGACGGCTCGTCAAAGAAAAGGATCGTAGGATCCAGCGCCATGGCGCGTGCAAGGCCGGCGCGTTTCTTCATCCCTCCGGAAAGCTCGGAGGGGAGGTGGTTCTCGAAGCCTGCCAGGCTGACCATTGCGAGTTTCATGCGGACAATCCGTTCAATTGCATCCGGGGACAGGTCGGTATACTCCTCCAACGGCAAGGAAACGTTTTCGGCAAGGGTCATGGAACCGAACAAGGCTCCTGACTGGAACAGGACACCGATATTTCTGCGAATCCTTTCCAGATCCTTTTCAGCACCTGCCGCTATATCGACACCGTTGATGAGAACCCGCCCTGATGCCGGCTTGTACAGGCCGAACATATGCTTCAGAAGGGTTGATTTGCCGCAGCCGCTGCCTCCCAGTATGACGAGGATCTCGCCTTTCTTTACCTGAAAACCGACATCCCGGAAGATGAGCTTCTCGCCGTAGCGTGCTGTCAGATTTTCAACGACGATGATGGGGGTCTCTTCCGGTTCGTTCACGATAATGTCCTTAGGTCCCGTCTCCGCGACAACGGGGCAGGGGTTTCGATTCATCGGATGTAGTAGAGAATAATCGCAAAAAGCGAGTCCGCGACGATAATCAGAAACAGGCCCGCAACAACGGCCGACGTGGTGTACTTCCCGACGGCCTCGGCCCCTCCGCGGACACAGAAACCGCGCTGGCAGCCGATTCCCGCGATGAGAACGGCAAACACGACCGCCTTGACCATGCTGGAAACAATGTCGAATATGCTGATGCTTTTTATCGTCTGCTGCACATAGGTATACACCGTGAGGTCGAAACCGAGTACGCCGACGACCATCCCTCCCAGGATTCCGAACAGGTCGGAATAGAGCGTGAGAAGGGGAACCACGGCCATTGCGGCCAGAACCTTGGGCAGCGCCAGAAACCGGGTCGGGTTGAAGCCCATGGTTACCAGCGCATCCACTTCTTCATTGACCATCATCGTTCCTATCTCCGCCGCGAAGGCGGAACCGGAGCGACCGGCAATGATGATTGCGGTCATGATGGGGCCCAGTTCCCGTACCATCCCGAAACCGACCAGTGAAGCGACGTACAGGTTAGCACCGAATTGTTTCAGCTGGAGTGAAGACATGAAGGCGATAATCATCCCGAGGAGAAAGCTCAGGAGCGCCACGATGGGAAGCCCGTCAAGTCCGGCCCTTTTCACGTAGAAGATGAAGTCGGACCAGCGGATGGACGCGGGACTTCGAAGGGCATGAAACAGCGTCACCAAGAGCTCCCCGAGAAAGGTCATGAGATTGGCGAAATCCCTGAGAACTATCAGGCTGATTTCGCCGACCTGTTCCATGAAGCCGTTCTCTTTCCTCGGCGCCGGCGGGGTCGGGACAGCTGCCATGGAAGACGTGACCAGGGTAAGGATTCCTCTGGCCTCACTGCTCATATTGATGAAAACACAGGGGATGGAATGGTCTCCTGAATACTTTTCCATTTCCTGCAGGGCAAGAACACCCGCACTGTCCAGGTAATCGACGCCCGCCAGATCAACGGTGAGGTGTGAGGGCTTTGTCTTTTCCATGAGCGACAGGAATTCGGAATGAATCGAATTCAGGGTATGAAGCGACATGTTTCCCGTGACGGAAAGTACGACGCTGCCGCCGGTTTCTCCCGCAAGGGTGATGGAACATTCGGGTGAGGTATCTGAACGGCCGGACATCACGGGGTACCCGGATGGGGGGTGAGGGGCAAGGAGAGGAATTCCGCATCCGTGACTCCCGCCTGATGCAGAAGGTCGTCGTCGATTCCGATTATCAGGATGCCGGCAAGTTTCTGCCGGTAGAGCAGTGGTGCGCATACGATAAAGATCATATCTCCGCTCTGAAGGTAGAGGTTCGACAGTATGACTTTCTTCTTCTGAACGACCTGGGCAACTGCATGGTAATGTCCATAATTCTGCGTGGCGGACAGCTCGGTTCGCGCCGCGGTTGCCACGGTTGCGCCCCGGGTATCAAGGACCGCGATGGAGACAGGGATGTTCGCGGGAGTAGCGTCTTTTGAGGCCAATGTGTCCAAAGCGGCCTTGACGCGTTTTTTGTCTCTTTTTGAGATTGGTTCCGCGAGCCCGGCGGAAAAAAGATTCAGCGTGTCCTGCAGTCCATCCCGCAGGGAAAGGGCGGATTTGCCGAGAGCCGGTTTGTCCGGTGAACAGCCCGTTGTCCCGAAGAGAACAAACAGGCATAGTACGACCGAAAAGACGGAAACCGGACTCAAGGGAGAACGTTGTAGTGAATGTATCGCATTCATGAAAAGCGTGTCTCTTTCAAACCCGGCAACGTATGAACGAACCGGTTATTCCCTGGAGAGGTATCCTTGCATAAGTTCATGTGTTGAAAACATCGCTCTGGAGCAGCGACCCCCTTCAAAGACGATGGATTATAGCAAGAAATTTGTGATGATAGCAATCGAAACGCCGGTAAGGCGATACACCCGATCCGGAGTCGGAGATACGTCATTCTCCGGATCGTCCTGCCTGGTCCCGCCGTATGTAGGTATATTTATATGGTGTCTCATCATAGAGAGACCATAATCCGCACGCATCATAATCCAGCAGATTTCTTGAAATTATCTTCGGTTTCTTGTGCCGGATCAGTCTGCACATGTCAAAGTCCCCATACTTGTTGCCGGTCAGCCGGTTGTAGGTTGAAAGGCCCACTTTGAGCTGGTACCAGAAATAGTGGACATCGGGTCTGAAAAGGTTGAAGGCGTTTGCTCCGTCGTAGACAAGGTCCGTTTCCTTTGTTGAGTCGAGTACATACCTGATTTTTTCGAATTGCATGCGATTCGAATGCAGAGAGTTAATGACGAGAAAAGGAGAGGCTCCGATAAAAAGCAGGCAGAAGAGGGCAATTCTGTTTGTATGGCTTGTTTTGAAGAAGTCGAGCATATCGACACAATAATGGGATACGGGGATACAGAGAAGCGGCAGAGCGAATAGGTAGAAATGCTTGTAGTTCACTGAGAAAATTTTTATGGAAAACAGTTCCGCAACCGCCAGGAAAGAAATAAGCTTCACTTCACGGGGCGTTTTTTTGCTGATAAACAACAAAATGAGCGGAGGAGCGACGACGATCACCAGAAGAAAATACTTTCCTAGAAAATGAAAAAAAGGACGCACCATTTTCAGGGATATGGTATCGGAGCCGAAATGATGGAGATTCAATTCCCAGTTTGTAAGATAGTAATCATGGAGAGCGCCGTTGCTCCCCATGAAGAGAAGAAATGCCAGCAACAGGGGGAGGAGGCCGGAAGCGAATATGGCCGCGCTTCTGATCCTGATTTCCTTTTTGTACAGACCATACAGGAAGATCAGAGCATACGCTATGAGGAGAAACAATGTCTTTTGCAGATAGAGAAACGAAACCCCGGCGGCCAGCCCGGAGAAAAGAAGGAAGGTCTCCTTCCTGTCGCGAAGAAAGCGGAACAGGCAGTATACGGAAACCATCGCGAAAAGGACCTGGGGGATGTCGGGTCGCACTTCTATGGCCTTTTCCAGATAAATCAAGGAAGAAAAGAGAAGGACAACCGATACGAGGCCTTTTTCCTTTGATTGTGTGACGACGGTTGCCGTGAGATACGTACAGTACGCTATCCCGAGCATGGCCATTCCCATGACGAACCGGGAAGCCAGAACAGCGGTGAGGGTGTCGCCGAAGACCGAGAGAAGGGGAGCAATGGTGTACCACAGCAGGGGATGGTGGTGCTGAAAGAACTCCTTGTAAGGAATGAAGCCGTTTTTCACGTACCATGCACTGTGAATATGCTCAATTTCGTCATTATGGAGATATTTATGGAAACAGGAGTAAAGCGCAAGCGCGATGAAGGCGCCGAGAAGAATAACAAGTATCCGTGTGTACGTGTCCGAAAGGAACGTATCGCTTCTCTGCCTGAAAAAACATGTGTTGAGAAAAACGGCGCCGGACAGCATAACAATGCCCAGTCCCGTCGTCATGTTCAGGATTTCGAACGATCTTTCGGAAATGATGTCATAGAGAAGCGTGTTTGAGTAGTAGTACGCAGTAAAGATATCGTTGAGTGGTTGGGTACATAGAATCAAAAGGCCGACGACAAACCCGAATGATGAAAATGTGAGGGCCGGTGCTTTGGACGTTCCTTCCCTTTTCCGGGTGGTTATCTTCTTGTTTTTCTTTTTCATGGGGTCCTTCTCTTTATCTATTCGATATGACAACTCATCTTTTCAGCAAAGGACCGCGGTTTCGCGAAGCACCGGGAATCGCAGCCGTTTTTCAGGTAGGAAGACTGTCCGGAAGTTCCGTTCCGGTGTTTTTACCGACTGCCGGGATCCCTCTCTCCTTCCATGCCGTGTGCAGGAGGAATCCCAGGCTTGCCAGCCAGGAGAAAGCCAGTGCCGCAAGGTAGAGGTTGTCTGCCGGTGGAGGGATCAGGAACTGTCCGCCCGGAACCAGCATCAGAACCATGTTTGCCAGGAATAGTATTCCGGCAGTGCGGGCGGCGCCAGGGCGTGTGGTGTACGAATGCGCAATCCTGAGCAGAACGAGTAGTGACAGAAGAATGAGGAGATCGTCGTACCACTGGTGGTATGTCCAAAGGCGTGCCGTAATCGACGTAATGCCGAGAAGGAGCCAGAAATCAGAGCGTCGGCAAAAGTAGGTAATCACGCCCAAGCCTGATAGGAGCAGAAGCGATATATACAGGCCGAATCTCTCCAAGCCGAAGATGGCAAGAAGCATGTGGAGGTTCACGTACCCGGCGACGCCCGCCGCATTCGTTGCACGCGACAGCCAGTCCACGATCAGGGACACCGGGCCTGCCTCCTGCCAAAAGGATGCGAGTAGCGTCAGCGCGCAATATCCGCCCGATATCAGGAGGGCGGGACGCATCCTGCCGGGGATAAAAAGCGCCATCCAGAAAAAGGGCGCGGATATATGCGGCTTTACCAATGCGAAGAGAAACAGGCAGGAAGCCGCGATATCCGTCTTCCATCGGGCTTCGCCGCGGGCGAGAAGGAGAAGGCTCGCCATGAGGCAGGCAACCACCACTATAGAGAACTGGCCGTTTCCGATTGCCGCTCCGCAGGGGTATGTCGCGAGGGGAATTAGCCCCGCAAACACGCGCTCCAGTGGAGTTTGAGAGCCGCTTTCACAGGCGAAAGTCCGAACCAGGAAAGCAAGAGAAAGAAGCGTGACCGCCATCCAGAGGATTCGGGCTCCTGAAAATCCGAGCCAGCCAAGGAGAGGCCACGTGATCGCGTAGGATGCGGGAGGGTAGGTCGCCAGCCTCGCTGGAAATATCAGACCATTGTCGTCATGATAGACGGGCGCGCCCGAAAACCAGCCATGCACGAAATCGTGCAGAATTTTCAGGTCAATGCCGCCGGTCACAACCTTTCTCCCGAAGAGAAGTTTCGGATCGAAGAAAAGTCTCCAGAATTCGTATCCGAGCCAGACAAGCGCCGTGATCGACATGACTCCCACAGCGCAGAGAAGGGCGGGCTTTGCATGTCTCCTCATCCATGCGCGGTTCTGATGTCCCGAGGAAACGCTGTTCTTGTGCACGATGCCTCCAAAAAGAGATACGAGCATGGAAAACATATGTATATAAAAATCTGTCCTTTTACAATGGAATTCCTGCGACCGCAGAATACCGTGCCGGATAATACGCGGTTTCAGTTCTCAAGAAGAGGGATACGAAAAGAAAAATAGTTTACCTCGGATACTTGCGTCGCACGGGTTTTCTCCGGTGGCCTTCCTTGACTTTACTAGTGTATTCTTGTATGAATGCAGTCGTTATTATGTCACTAATCGGCAATGAATTAGATATTGTTAAGATACATCGGGGTTCTTGAAGGCGCATATGTCTGTTCCATCGCGGGAAATCAAGCTGTCCATTATCATCCCGGTCCATAATGGCGGTGAAGACTTCAGGCGATGTATCGAGCACGCTGCGTCCGCTGTTTCCGCAGAATGCGAGATTATCGTCGTGGCTGACGGAGAATCGGACGGTTCGTGGAAGATTGCCGGTGAATACGGAGCCCGGACCCTGATGCTTCCCGAGACCCGGGGGCCTGCCTGGGCGCGCAACAGTGGCGCCGGGGAGGCGAAAGGCGATATTCTTTTCTTTGTAGATGCCGATGTGGTCGTGAATCCTGAAACAGTACGGCAGGTGCTTGCTGTTTTTGATGAGGATCCGGGAATTGCGGCGCTGTTCGGCTCGTACGATGATGCTCCGGCTGCCGGTAATTTCCTCTCCCAGTACAAGAATCTGCTGCACCATTTCGTGCACCAGACGTCACGTGAAAATGCGGCGACTTTCTGGAGCGGCTGCGGCGCTGTCCGCCGGGATGTCTTCCAAGCGATGGGAGGCT
Source organism: uncultured Geobacter sp. (assembly GCA_937886325.1). Lineage (GTDB taxonomy): Bacteria > Desulfobacterota > Desulfuromonadia > Geobacterales > Geobacteraceae > RPRC01. The sequence continues at coordinate 12,168 of CALABV010000153.1, read as the reverse complement.
TCGATGAAGAGTATCAGCGTCCCTCCATTGAAGATGTGGAACTGGGGTACCGGCTGAAGAAAGCGGGATACCGCATCCGGCTCGTCAAGGAAATCCAGGTGAAGCATCTCAAGAGATGGGGAGTCCGCTCCCTGCTGCGGGCGGATATTTTCTGCCGGGCGCTTCCCTGGACCGCTCTGATTCTGCGGGAGGGGAAGCTTCTCAATGATTTGAACCTCACGGTTTCCAGTCGCATCAGTACGGTGAGCGTTTACCTGCTCCTGCTGAGTCTTGCCGCGTCGGTTCGCTTTCCCCTGCTGCTTTCATCCGCGTTGGTGTGCTCCATCGTTCTTCTGGCATTGAACAGGGACCTCTACCGTTTTTTCAGAAAGAAACGCGGCATCGCTTTCGCTGTTTCAGTCCTTCCCTGGCACTGGCTCTATTTCTTGTACAGCGGGCTTGCTTTCTTTATCGGGTATATCCGGTTCCGTTTCGGAAAGATATGCGTTGCAGGGTGAGATTAACCTGAATCGAACAGGAGGAGTTGAGTGGCGGACCGGATGTCCGCCTTCTTTCGTATGAACGACGAGCCCGTCATAATTATCGGCGCCGGTCCCGCCGGTCTTTCCGCTGCCTACGAATTGGCGCAACGCGGAATCAGTATCCGTATCTTAGAACGATCCGACACGGTGGGTGGAATTGCCCGCACGGAACGATACCGGGACTACTATTTCGATATCGGCGGTCATCGCTTTTTTTCAAAGATCGAAAGAATCAACCGTTTGTGGCAGGAGATGATGGGCGATGCCTTTATCAAGGTGCCCCGTTTGTCCCGAATCTACTACAACGGGAAATTCTTTCAGTATCCCCTGAGCATCTCCAATACGGTACGAAACCTCGGAATCAGTGAAAGCATACTGATTCTGATAAGCTATCTCGCCTCCCAGCTCAAGCCTCATCCGGTAGAGGAGACGTTCGAACAGTGGGTGTCGAACCGCTTCGGCACGCGGTTGTATCAAACCTTTTTCAAAACCTATACGGAGAAGGTGTGGGGGATTCCCTGCAGCACCATCCGGGCCGACTGGGCAGCCCAGCGCATCAAGGGTCTCTCGCTCCTTTCGGCGGTTACGAACGCCGTCTTCGGCACACAGAAAACCAAGAGTCTTATCAACGAGTTCGATTATCCTCCGCTCGGTCCGGGGATGATGTGGCAGCGTTTCCAGGAAAGAATCGAGGCTGCGGGAGGCGATGTCCGTCTCAATTCCGATGTGGTCAGGATTTCATTTTCCGGGAAGAGCATACAGAGCATCACCGTGCGCCAGGAAGGCTCCCTCCGGGAGATGCCGGTCGGGAGGCTAATCTCCAGCATCCCCCTCACCAGGCTGGCCCTTCTCATGGAACCCGCCGTTCCTGATTGTGTCCGTGAGGCGGCCGAAGGCCTTTCCTACCGGGCTTTTCTTATCGTGGTCCTTATCATCAATCGCGAGCACCTTTTCCCGGATCAATGGATCTATATCCACAGCCCCCTGGTGAGGGTTGGGCGTATCCAGAATTTCAGGAACTGGAGCGGGGCAATGGTGCCTGACCCGGGAACGACGAGCATCGGCATGGAATATTTCTGTGACGAGGGGGATGACTTCTGGCGGACTCCCGACGAGGATCTGGTCGCCCTTGCGGCGCGGGAGCTGGAGGCGCTCGGCCTTGCAAACTCCGGAGATGTGGTGGAAGGCCTGGTTGTACGGCAGCCCAATGCGTATCCGGTATACGACCAGGATTACCGGAAGCACCTGGAGGTGATGCGGGGCTTTTTCGGGGAGTTCGACAACCTCCAGACCATCGGACGGAGCGGCATGCACCGCTACAACAACATGGATCACTCCATGCTCACGGGCCTTCTGGCGGCGGAAAACTGCGCCGGCGCTTCTCACAACCTCTGGGAAATCAACGAAGAGGAAGAGTACCTGGAGGAGCAGAAGAAGGAGGCGGGGGGCGCGGCTGTTTTCGATCAGATTCTGGGCCAGACCTTTTCACGGATGGATAAACTCGCTTTCGCCGTTGCGACGGGTACGGCGGCCGGGTTGGCTCTCTTTCTGGCAACCGCCTGGCTTGTTGTCAAGGGCGGGACCGTTGTCGGCCCCCATCTCCGGTTGCTGGCCCAGTACTTTCCGGGATATACGGTAACGTTTCACGGTTCGTTTGTCGCATTCTCCTACAGCTTTTTCTGGGGTTTTCTCGGAGGATGGTTGTTTGCGTATCTGCGGAATTTCTTCTTGGCGCTCTATCTGTACCGTATCCGCAAAAAAGCTGAAATCATGACGCTGCGGCAATTTTTTGATTATCTGTGAAGGAAGCGAAGCACGAGGGGTGGCAGTCATGGAAACAAGGGATGAAAGAGGGAAGGAAGATGCCGAGAAGCTTTTGCACGGGGTTCTGATACTCGATGCAAAGGTGCTGGGTTTTACCGCCGGGATACTGTGCGGCCTGTCTTTGTTTATTGCCACCAACTGGCTGGTTGTAAAGGGCGGTGAGCAGGTCGGCCGCAATCTTCAGCTTCTCAGCCAGTATTTCATAGGATACCGGGTTTCCTTTTTCGGCAGTATCATCGGTTTTTTCTACGGTTTTGCCTTCGGAACACTGGGAGGAGCGCTGGTGGGATGGATCTACAACAGGATCACCCTCCTGAGGACCAAGATGAAATAGCAGTTCATCCTGGTCTCCGACCGGGATTGATTCTTTCTTTTTCCAATCTGTCTTTTCCGTCTTCATGGCGGTTGGAATATACTTGATTCCTGAATCCGTGACGCCTTTATGCATTCGCCTTCTCGGAACGCCTCGGTTTCCTGCATTCGTGTGGGTTGTGCCTGCCGGCGAAGCTCACCCGGCGTAAGCGGCTTGAAACAGCGTCGGCGACGTTCAAACCCCGGCATTCCGCTCGCCTCGGCATTCAGGCATCACGGATTCAGGTTATTCAGAAAACGGTTGACCAGTGTTCACATCTCTGTGCACGGCATCCCATTGTCTTGGTGAGGAAGGCATGCGGCGTTCTTTTATGGGAAAAGCGATTTCTGCGATAGAGGCGCTGATAACGAGGCGTGTGGAAATACCATGCGACGGGATTTCCTATCATTTCGAGGGCGTGCCGCTACGGAAGATTCTGAACTGGATACTGGTTGAGGCTTCCGTCTTTTTTCGCCCGGAGAGGCCGTGGGGAGGGCCGACACACCTTCAGATCGAGGGGACCAATCTCTGCAACCTGCGATGCGCCCTGTGCCCGGTGACAACCGGAATGCAGCGGGACTCAGGGTATATGGAATACGGGCTTTTCACGAAAATCGTCGATGAAACCGCCGGGTCGGTCTTTCTGCTCCTGTTGTGGGATTGGGGGGAGCCGTTCCTGCATCCGCGCATCTTCGACATGATATCCCATGCGCGCCAACGGGGAATGCGGGTGGTATGCAGCACGAACGGGCATATGCTGGCGAATGCCGGATACGCTGAAAGGTTGATCCGGTCCGGACTCGACACGTTGATTGTCGCCGTGGATGGAGTAACCCAGCAGACGTACGAGCAGTATCGTTGCGGAGGCTCTCTGGAAAGGGTGCTTGAGGGGGTACGGGCTCTGGTTGCAAAAAAACGGGAGATGGACTCCAGTCATCCGCTGGTGAATCTCCGCTTCATCGCAATGAAGCATAATGAACATGAAATACCCGATTTCGGTCGGATGGCCGAAACTCTCGGGGTTGACGCAGCGGCCGTCAGGGCTCTGTGCCCTTTTGACAACATCCGGGAGCGGGAAGCGGGCGCCGATGAAGAATTTACGCCCATGAACCCTTCCTATCAAAGGTTCCGCCAGGATGACGGGACCGGCCGACGTATCCGCCGATTGCGTAATCCGTGCAAAACGCCATGGAACAACCCGACTGTTCATTGGAGCGGCGTCGTCTGTCCCTGTACGTTCGACCCGCATGAGAAAAATCCCCTTGGAAATCTGGCGCACGCAAGCATGAAAGAGATCTGGAGCGGTGAGAAGTATCGCTCCTTCCGTCGACGATTCCGGCGGGATTACAGGGATATGGCAATATGCCGGGAGTGCACAAATGCCTATGCCGGGGGAACGTGCAGCACGGAGGACATCATCGAGGTCCGTTTTTTTTCCGATCCCCCCGGCTAGGCGCGGCAGACCGAGCGCCGGGGGATTTTTCAGGGAGGCACTGCTTCAGCAATGTCAGGCACGGGAGACAGGGTACGGATTGGCGTAATCGGTTGCGGCGGGACGGCTTCATCATTCCACCTGCCGGTACTTGAGCATCTGCCGGAAGCAGAGGTGGTTGCCGTCGCGGACATAGACACGGAGCGTCTGCGGGAGGTGGGAGACCGCTTTCGCGTCCGCCACCGCCATGCGCGGTGGGAGGATCTTCTCGGCAACCCGGAGGTCGATGCGGTCGCGGTTTTCGTTCCCACCGCCGGTCATGGAGAAATCGCCCGCGCGGCCATTGACGCCGGCAGGCATTTGCTGGTGGAAAAGCCTCTGGCGCTTACCCTGCGGGAAATCGACGAACTGGAGCAGCGTGCCGCCGGTTCGCCCGGAACGGTGATGGTGGGCATGAACCTGCGCTGGCATCGCGCCGTGCGGTCGCTGCGGGATTTGATCCGGGCGGGCGCCGTGGGGGTTCCTGAAGCGGTGCGAACAATCATTGCCAGCGGTTTTTTGTATCAGCGGAATGTCCCTGCCTGGAGAAGACGAAGGGAGCAGGGGGGCGGCGTTCTGTTTGAAGTGGCCGTGCACCATTTCGACCTGTTGCGGTTCCTGCTGGACAGCGAGGTGGAAGAGGTGTTTGCCGCGGCGCGTACCGGCGAGGGGGATGACGAAACGGCCGTAATCACTACCCGTATGAGCAACGGCGTACTTGCCGGTTCCCTTTTTTCCGAAAGAACGGTACAAAGACACGAGCTGGAAATTTTCGGACGTTCCGGGTGTCTTTCCGCGTCGCTGTATCGTTTTGATTGTCTTCAGCATCATGAACTGACCGATTTTCCGGGCAGCGTGAGGACCAGGGTGAAAGACATGGTGAACACGCTGAAGGAACTGCCCGGCGGGATGGCGCGGATGAGACGGGGCGGTGATTTTCTGGAATCCTTCCGTGCCGAATGGCGCCACTTCCTTGATGCCGTCCTGCGGGGGACGCCGGTGGAGTGTACCCTGGAAGAGGGGAAAAAAGCCGTGCGCATTGCCCTGGCAGCTGTGGCATCGGCATCCGGCAACCGTCCCGTGTCCGTTTCCGCTGTTACCGATATGGGGAGCGGCGGATATCCGGACGACTGATAATTCCCAGGGGGCAGGATGCCGTGTTTTTCATCGCGGGCCGCCCGCCATAGTGAAAAGAGGATGCAATGGAACATGTTCAGGAACCCGTACTGTCCGTCGTTGTGGTCGCGGGTGGTGATGCGGAATCTCTCCGTCGGACCGTGGCGGGCCTGATGGAGCAGGAGGCGGGGAGCCCTTTTGAAATACTGATTGTTGACGGGACAGCGGTCAGCGACGCCCTGCGCGATACCCGGTCGGCTGCACATGTGAGCATGCGGATCCTTACCGTCGATTCGACCACGCCGCGAAGCGAACGCAGGGCCTGCGGCGCGAGAAACGCCGCCTCGCCCGTCGTCGCTTTTCTCGAAGACCATGCCTATCCCGAGGCCGGATGGGTTGATGCCCTCATCGCCGCCCATCGCGAGCCGTGGGCCGCGGTCGGGTACCGGATAGAGAATGCCAACCCGGAAGGTCTGACCAGTTGGGTGAACCTCTTTCTGCATTATGGCCCGTGGGTCGAGCATGCGGAAAGGGGGGAAACAGAAACGCTCCCATCGGAAAATATCTCCTACAAGCGGGATATCCTCCTGGGATATGGGGAGAGACTGGACGCCATGCTGGAGAATGATTATACGCTCCATCGTGACATGCGGGCACATCACCACCGTCTTTTCCTGGAACCGGCAGCACGGGTGCGGCACCGGAATATCTCATCCTTTCGTGCCTCTTTTTGGGAAAACTATGGTAACGGCGTAATCTTCGCAGCCGCAAGAAGCGGAAGCTGGCCGCTTTCCAGAAGGTTTGTCTATGCAGCCGGCTCCTTTCTCATACCCTTCATCCGCCTTCCAAGGGTGCTGAAGGATGTCCGGCGCACCGGACGGCGAGGTTTGGCGCTGAAACTTGTTCCCCTGCTGGCGACCAATCTGCTGTGGGGGGCCTTGGGTGAAATGGTGGGATATGCCGGCGGCGCCGGAGCAAAGGGCATTCGGTAATGCCGATATGCCGGGATTCCTCGAAGGCCCGGATTCACCGGGTGACATGTAGTGAGAATGCCGCCGTGATCGACCGCGAACCTTTTTTTTCCATCATCATTCCGACCTATAACCGGCCCGAACGGATTTCCGCCTGCCTCCGGGCAATCGCGGACCAGGACTATCCCCGGCACAGGTACGAGGTCATTTTCGTTGATGACGGCGGCTCCGCCCCAGTGGAGGGGTATCTCGATCCGTTCCGGGACCGGCTGGCGGTGCGCCTGCTGCGGCAGGAGCATCTGGGTGTCGCCGTCGGCCGGAATACGGGCGCCCGGGAAGCGCGGGGCGAGATACTCGTCTTCACCGACGACGACTGCCGCCCGTCGCCCGACTGGTTGCGGATGCTTGCCGACAGTTTCGGCGACTCCCGTGATTGCATCGTAGGCGGCCGGACCCTCAATGCGCTGAAGGACAATCCGTATTCCACCGCCAGCCAGGCGCTGATTCTCTACCTGCTTGACTACTTCAATACTGATCCGCGGGATGCCCGCTTCCTCAACGGCAGCAACCTCGCTGTTCCGGCCCGGCTCTTTCATATCCTCGGCGGCTTTGACAGGGCATTCCTGCGCATGGGCGCGGAGGAGCGCGAATTCTGCGACCGCTGGCGGTTTCACGGCTATGGAATGCTGTATGCGCCGGAGGCGGTCGTCTACCATGTCCACCGCCTTACCCTGCGGAGCTTCATCCGTCAGCATTTCCACTATGGAAGGGGAGGGTTCCATTTTCAGAGGCTCCATGCCGCGAGGACCCTGCGCCGGGTCAGGGTGGAGCCGACCGGTTTCTACACGGGAATGTTCCGGTACCCGTTCCGGATGGAAAGGGCGCCGCGGGCCATTCTTGTTTCACTGCTGCTGTTCGTTGCGCAAGGGGCGAATGCCGCCGGGTATTTCTACGAGAAAAGGAAAGCGGCAAGCGGGGCTTCGGTGCAGGGACAGCGCTCTCTGCGGTGATTGCTCGGCCGCGGCGGGGAAGCCGGAATCATGTCCACCCTCTTCAAAAAACTTTTCTGGAACAGCTTCACGCTATGGCATGCGCGGCATGAGGCAGCGCTCCCCTTCTGGAGTCGAGAGAAGCTTGAGCGACTGCAGAACCGCGGGGTGCGGTCCATTGTTGCCCACGCCTACGCCACTGTTCCTTTCTATCGGGAAGAAATGGACAAAGCGGGACTTCATCCGCGGGATTTCAGGACCGCCGATGATCTCTCGATGCTTCCCCTGATATCCGGCGACAATCTGGCGGACGCGCCGGACAGGTTTCTGTCGCGTCCCTGCACGGACAGGCGAAGCCTGATGCTTGACACCAGCGGCACTTCGGGCCGCAGCAAGTTCATCCGACACGATCACGCGGAACTTTTTCTGATGATGGCGTATGGTCATCGGTACCGTGAAGTCCTGGCGCACTTTCTGGGCGCCAGGCTCGGCTACCGGGAATTGATAGTCTGCCCGCGGTGGAGCGCCAGCATTATCCTGCGCGATTTCTACGAAGCGCATTCCTGGATACCGACGGGAATGGATTTCAAGCGTGCCTTGATCCGGCCGGAGGGGAGAGTCGAAGAAAATCTGGAGAAAATCAATTCCTTCAAACCTGATCTGATTCGCGGGTACGGCTCGTATATCGGCTTCCTGTTCAAAGAGGCGCATGCGAGAGGTATTTCCCTGCATCGTCCCAAAGCCGTTTTCTACGGGGCGGACCGGATGGCCGACCATGACAGGGATCTCATCGAAAATCACTACGGCATACCGGTTCTTTCAAGCTACCAGTCATCGGAATTTCTTCGTATCGCCTACCAGTGCGAGAAAAGGCAGGGGTTTCACATCAACGTCGACCATGTCGCCGTGCGGGTCGTCGATGGAAAGGGTGCTGCCGTCGGCCCTGGGCAAAGGGGCGAGATTGTCGTCTCGAACCTCGTGAACCGGGCTACGGTTCTCCTCAATTACAAGCTTGGCGACATCGTCACACTGGAAACGGGCGTCTGCCCCTGCGGCAGGACTCTCCCGCTTCTGGGACAGATTGATGGAAGGGCTCGTGAACTTATCCTCCTGCCCGGAGGGAATGTCGTTCACGCGCTTGTCCTGCTGGCCGAGATCCTGCCCGTTCCTGGGGTTGTCCAGGCCCAGATTCGTCAGCACGATGTGGGGCGTTTCTCCATTTTGGTTGTGTGTGCCTCCGGAAAAGAGTGGCCGGCGCTGAAGGAGACGCTCGAGGTCGTAATCGATTCATTCTTCGAGATTCCAGTTGAAAAACAGATAGAAAAGGTTGATTGTATCCCCTTGGATGCGGGAGGAAAAACCCGTTCTTTCATTTCTGGGTGTACGCCCTGATGGGAAGAACTCTTTTGCGCGCATGAACCGATGCAGCTGCAGGAAATCGACAAAGCAGCGTGATGGTCTGATCCGGCGGCGTTGCCAAGAAACAGTCTACGGAAAGCGAGGCAGGGATTACCCGCATGAAGCATGGGGTACGTGGGAAGTATTGGGATTCGGTGAGCAGTACCTGGGAGAATCACCGTCAGAGTCTCTGGAGAAGACACAGCGATGCGGTGAATTGTTCACTGCTGCGACGCTGGCTGCCTGAAAGCGGATTGGGTTCCGTGCTGAAGACCGACCTGTTTGATGAGATGTGCGGTGATGGCCTGTTCCCCATGCTTCGCTCCATAGCGCGCAGGGTTGTCGGGATAGACATCTCGCCGACCATCCTGGAAAAAGCGCGGCGCCGGCATCCGGAATTATGCTGTGTTGCAACGGACGTCCTTCATCTCCCCTTTGCGGACGGGTCCTTTGACTGTGTCATTTCCAACTCCACACTGGATCACTTTGAGTCCCGCGAAGAGATTGCCGCGAGCCTCGCTGAACTGCATCGGGTGTTACGCGGCGGGGGAGAGATGATTCTTACCATGGACAATCCGGAAAATCCCGTCGTAGCGCTCCGCAACGGACTGCCCTTCCGTATCCTCAGGCGTCTCGGCATTACCCCCTATTATGTGGGGGCGACCTGCGGGGCCGCAGAACTGCGCCGACTGCTGGAAAAGACCGGATTTACCATTATGGAGGAAACGGTTGTTCTGCATTGTCCCCGGGTGTTTGCCGTTGCCGTTGCCCGTCTTTTTGACCGATTCGCTCCGTCCGCGCTGAACCGCTGTTTTCTGTCCGTGCTGATGTCTTTTGAGCGCATGGATATTTTTCCAACAAAGAGGGTGACCGGCTATTTCGTCGCGGTGCGCGCTACCAAGAAGATGTCTTTCTGAGCCTTACGTGAGTGCATGAATATTTATGATTGACCTCATTGAAAAATCGATCCTTAACACTCCCGTGCTCGGTCGGGTGTATAGAAAGAGGGCGGCCGCCCTGAAAGGCTGGAGTTGCCGGACTCTCAACCGCTTCGGGATGCTCAGGCCATACACCTTTGTTCAGTGGCTGGCAACCAACCGGTGCAACTTCTCCTGTCCCTATTGCGAAACGTCTTCGGGAAAGGCAAAAGACGAGGAATTGACCCGGCAGGAAGTGGAGGCGTTGATTGACGACCTGGGGGCCATGGGGGTCCGGCGCTTGTTCATCTCGGGCGGCGAGCCCCTGGTGAGGGATGATATCGTCCCTGTGATGGAGTACGCCAACCGGCGCGGGCTTTGCCTCGGGATTGCGACCAACGGCTGGCGAGTGGCGGAATTCGAAAAACGTTTCCGGAAGCTGAAATTCTTTCTCTTCTTCACCAGTCTCGACGGGCTGCCGGACTACCACGACGAAATCCGCGGACAGGAGAATTCTTTCGACAGGGCGCTGCACGGGCTTGACCTGTTTTCCCGAATGGGGGTTCCGGTCAGGATACTCAACACGGTGATCCATCCGGGAAATATCTCGCAGCTGGAGAGGATGGTTCCATACGTGAAAAACTCGGGCGTAACTTCATGGCGGCTGTCGCCTGTTTCCAGCGCCGGCAGGGCTTCGGAGGAACCGGGCTATGTGCTCTCCGGCGAACAGCTGCGTTATGTTGCCGGCTTCGTGGAAAAGCAACGGCACGACGTTCCCGTGGAATTCGGCCATGCTCACATGTATCTTGGAAATTTCGCCGGCCATTCCGGCTGGAAGCCTTTTTTCTGCGGAGCGGGACTGACGCGGTGCACCATCATGCAGGACGGCGAAGTTGTGGGGTGCCACCAGATTTTTGACGAGAAATTTTCGGAAGGGAATATTCGCACCAAACCTTTTTCCCGGATATGGAAAAACGGTTTCACCCGTTTCCGGAGGAAGACCTTTCCTGCCGCCTGTAGTGGGTGCGCCCATTTTGAGGCATGTCGAGGAGGTTGCTGGGCCGAGATGGAAAAGAATGGTTCCTGCATGAAATCCGTTTGGTATGAAGGAAAGTAGGCAGCCCGGTGCGCATTGCCGAACCGGCCGACAAAACCCTGCTTTTTTTGATGAGCACGCTTAAGTGGCTGCTCCTGCTGCCTCGCTCGTTCCGGCTCACGTGTCTCGTCTTTCCGGAGAACGGCCGGATGGGGCGTATCGTGTACCTGGGAGAAGGTGAGAGCGTCTCGTATGTAAGGAGTGTCTTTCAACGTGAAGGAGGGGATTGCGAGATACGGCGGATTCCTCTCCTGCAGGCCGGAAAAGTGATACGCGAGATGGTTCGTAAGGGAACAATCCTGTGTGTTGAGGTGAACAGGCTTTTGGGGCCGTGCATGCCGGGAAAGCTTCTGCCGTCATTTCCCTGGGTCCGGCAACGAACTGTCCTTTCGAGCCGGGAATACGATAAACGAAAAAAAGCAATCGATGCGGTGTACGGCAGGAAGGTGCGAAAATACGGATACGGGTTTCGCACGGTAACCGATTCCGGGTCGTTGCGGCGGTTTTATACGGAACTCTACCTTCCCCATATCAGTGCCCGTTTCGGAGAAGATCGGTTCGCGAGAGCCTTGGCCGAGTTGGAGAAGGCCATGAAATCCGGTTTTCTTCTTCAGGTTCTCCACGGAGATGTCTGGGTTTCCGGCGCTGTATGCAGGGTTCGGAAAAAGGAGATCTCGGTGCTGACGTTCGGACATCTTCCGGAAGAGATCTTCCCTCTGGCACGGGGAGCTTTGTCCGCGGCATACTATTTCATCTTTTCATACGCGGAGAGTGTCGGTCTGGAGTCTGTCGATCTGGGGCGAAGCAGGCCCCATTCGGCGGAGGGAGTCTACTGGCACAAGCAACGCTGGGGCGCAACCGCTGAAAAGGACCCGTGGCCGCATACCGCACTATGGTTTTTTCTGCCGTCGGGATGCGTGATTCCGGAGACTCTTGAGAAACAGCTTGTATGGAGTGACGGCATCTTTCGGGAAATGCGGGATTACGAGAAGAATGAGGGATGTATTCGTCTTGAACGGTAAGGAGAGGGCAATGGAGCGGGATGAGATTTTCAGGGAGAAAGAGGTGCGCAGGTGCGACTTCGAATTCAACAGGGAAGTCGCTGAGGTTTTCGATGACATGCTGGCCAGAAGCATCCCTTTCTATCAGGAGCAGCAAACCATGATTGCGGGGCTTGGGAAGAAGTTTTCGATCCCGGGCACTAACATCTACGATCTGGGTTGTTCCACTGGCGTAACTCTCATCAATATGAGTCGACAGCTTGAACAATCCCGTTTCATTGGATACGACAACTCCCTGCCGATGATTGAGCAGGCAAGAAGAAAAGTACTCGAGAACGGCATTGGTGGAGATATCGAGATACGCTATGGTGATTTTAACGGTGACCTTGAACAGTTGCGGATGGAAAACGCGAGCATTGTCACTATGTGCTGGACACTACAGTTCGTGCGGCCCCTTAGAAGAGACAACCTGATAAAAAAGATATACCAGTCCCTGGTCGATGGGGGATGTC
>CALABV010000152.1 GCA_937886325.1 uncultured Geobacter sp. | reverse complement strand
CCGTGATGTCTGAATGCCGAGGCGAGCGGAATGCCGGGGTTTGAACGTCGCCGATAGTGCTTCAGCCGGTTACGCCGGGTGAACTTCGTCGAACCGGTTCAAACCATGCCAATGCGAGAAACCGAGGTTTTCCGCGAAGGCGAAGGCGTGAAGGCGCCGCGGATTCACGTTAAAGAAAATAGCTCAAAGCCGCCAGGCCGAAAACGGTCATCCCCATTGAGATGGCAACGCATCCGAGGCTCAGCGCCCGCTGGGTTTTTTCACCGATGGCGATGCCCCAGGTAATCAGAAATCCGAAAAGACCGTTCCCCAGGTGGTAGGAGGCCGAGACAATTCCGAGAACATAGAATATCAGTATCAGCGGATTTTCCAGGCTCCTCTGAACCATTTCAAAACTGACATGTTCGCCCGTAATCAATCCGGAGATGCGCGTTGCGTACACATGGTAGACAATGAAGCTGAACGCTGCCACGCCGGTTATCCTTTGCAGCAGGTACATCCAGTTCCGGGCATAGCCGAATCGGAAGACATTCGCCTGTCCCGAATATATGATGTAGAGTCCGTACAGGGCATGGAACAGAATTGGAATCCAGATGAGTGAAATCTCAATCAGGAGGATGTAGGGAAGTCCCATGAAAAACTCGACCTTGGAGTTGTAGACCTCGGGACCGAACATGGCAAAGCTGTTGGTGAAGAAGTGTTCCAAGAGAAAAGCGCCGATGGGAAGCACTCCCGTAAGGGAATGGATTCGGCGGAGATAAAATGAATACATGCTTTTTGTCGCCAAGGGAAAAACTCTCCTCTCTGTGGTGCGGTGTCTTGATCCTGCACTCGGTCAGGCAAAGACATTTCACCGATTGAGTACAGAATCGGATTTTTATCGGATTCCATCGAACGGAACGGAAAACGGCGCGAAAGAAATCAGCAGGAATGAAGGCACTGTGGCAGATAACGGTATGGACGTTCGCGCCTCTCAGTACGTGTTGCTTTTCCGCGGCCTATCTGGTAATAAAGGCGGGTCCGCAAACGCAAGTTTTGAAAAATACCAACAAACTCCGGTTTTTGTCAACCTCGGATTTTCAGAAAGAATACACCCATGAATCAGTTCCACTTCACCCTCAAACACAAAGACCCTTCCTGCTCCGCACGGCGCGGTGTCCTTGAGACACCCCACGGCAGGATCGAGACACCAATCTTCATGCCTGTCGGCACCCATGCCGCCATGAAAGCAATGACACCCCGACAGGTCGAGGAGACAGGCGTACAGATCCTCCTTTGCAACACCTACCACCTCCATCTGCGCCCGGGCGAGGCCCTGGTGGAAAAAGCCGGAGGGCTCCACAGCTTCATGGGGTGGAACCGCCCCATCCTCACCGACTCCGGCGGGTTCCAGGTCTTTTCCCTCCCCAACAAGCGTATAACCGAAGAAGGCGCCTTCTTCCGGCACGAGATCACCGGCGAAGAGGTGTTCCTCGACCCTGCCAAGGCCATGGCCATCCAGGAGCAACTGGGCGCCGACATCATCATGGCCTTTGATGAATGCATACCCTACCCGTGCGACAAAAACTACGCGGCCCGCTCCACCCTCAAGACGCTTCGTTGGGCGAAAGAGTGCAAACAGGCCCACAACCGGCCTGACCAGGCGCTTTTCGCCATCGTCCAGGGGAGCGTGTTCGACGATCTGCGTGCCATGTGCGCAAAGGAATTGGTGGAAATGGACTTTCCCGGCTACGCCATCGGAGGTGTCAGCGTCGGCGAAGGACTGGAACTCCTGAAGAAGGTGGTGGAGGTCACCGCCCCCCACCTGCCGGAGGACAAACCGCGCTACCTGATGGGTGTCGGCTTGCCGGAGGATATCCTGGAAAGCGTTGAACGGGGAATGGACATGTTCGACTGCGTCATTCCCACACGATATGCGCGAAGCGCCACCCTCTTCACCAACCGCGGCCGGATCCGCCTCACCAACAGAAAATACCGTCGGGATTTCTACCCAATAGAACCGAACTGCACCTGCTACACCTGCGCCAATTTCACCCGGGCCTACCTCCACCACCTGTTCGTTTCCAACGAGGTCCTCTCCGCGATCCTTGCAAGCATCCACAACGTACACTTTTACCTGAACCTTATGGTCGAGATCCGTCTGGCCATCGAGGAGGGTCGGTTTTCCGGCTATAAAAGGGACTTCCTCGCGACGTACATGGAGGGGGAGAAAACCCGGAAATCCTGAGGCGACAAAAAAAGGCGCAGGGACCGCTCAATCCGCGGCCTGCGCCTGTCATTTCTCATCACGTTCCGGCAGGATGTCCCCTGCCCGGCTCAAAAACTATTTCAGAATTTTGATTCCTCCGATGAGCGGCAGCGGCTTTGCCTCACCCTTGGCGGCGTTGATAATACCCATGATAGCCAGGATGAAAACAAGCAGGTTGCCCAATGGCAGGATCACGAACCATCCCAGTATCGGGATTATTCCACCGACGATGTTCACCGCAACCGCCGCGAGAAACAGCACCAATCCCTGATTGGTGTGGAACATGGCGAATTTCGACTCCTTTGCCGCCAAAAGCGGGATCAGAAAGAGAATATACGCCAGAACCGCCATCACCTTGTTCTTCTCAACATCCTCCCTGTCATACTCTTCCGTTGGAACCGGTGGTGGTACCTGATCGACCCTTTGCTCTTCCATTGCATTTCCTCCTTTCAGGATAGTGAATCATCACACCTCGACAGCAACCCCTTCCCCATAATGCTGTTCTATTTGGGAAAAGATATCATTCGATTGAATCACAGTCAATGACAGACAACTTATTTTTTCCGCAAACGAACCCTCGGAAAATAATATGAAATCGTCGAAAAACGGATAACCGTCCGCCCATCTCATACTTTCTTCGTGGTGAATTTTCATGCGGTTCAACGCCCATCTCTCTTTCCTGAGTCCGCGACGTCTTTACGCCTTCGCCTTCGCGGAACGCCTCGTCATTCAGACATCACGAATTCAGGTAGTTATCTTTGGAGAGAAGCGTGAGTAGTTCGTCGCCCGGTATCGGCTTGCCGACAAGATTTCCCTGGATGACATTACACCCCTCACGAATGAAAAAGTCCGATTGATCCAGCGTCTCCACCCCTTCCGCCGTTACCTGAAGATTAAGTGTACGCGCCAGGGCAATGATAGCCCGTGCGATTGCAACGTCGTCTCCGTTTGCGGGACAGTCCCTGACAAAAGACCTGTCGATCTTCAACCGGTCGAGAGGGAAGCGTTTCAGGTAGCTGAGAGACGAATACCCGGTACCGAAATCATCCAGGGCAAGCTTCACGCCAATCATCTTGAGAGCATCCATGTAGCACCGGGACTCCTCCACATTTTCCATAACCGAACTCTCGGTAAGCTCAACCTCAAGGAAAGCAGGATCGACATCAATTTCGGCAAGGACAACGCCAATCAACCCGATGAGGTTCGGACTTCTCAATTGCTTTCCCGACACATTGAGACTCATGGTCATCCAGGTCAAACCGGAGCGGTGCAGTTCCCTGAGATACCGGCAGGCACACTTCACAACCCACTCGCCGATGGGAATAATCAAGCCGGTCTCCTCCGCAATGGATATGAAACGATTAGGCGCGAGCAACCCACGTTGCGGGTGTTCCCAGCGGATGAGCGCCTCTACCCCGCCCACCTCACCCGATTGCAGGTCGAAACACGGCTGGTAATGGAGAACGAATTCTTCCCGAGACACGGCATGGCGCAGCTCATTCTCCAGGAGGAGCCGTTCTTCGGTCCTCCGGTTTATCTCTTCGGTATAGAAGTGGAAAGAATTCCTGCCATGCTGTTTTGCGTGATACATGGCAATATCGGCATTTTTCAGCAGTGCTTCGGTGGTTACACCGTCAATGGGATAGAGTGAGATGCCGACGCTTGCCGAGGTATAGATTTCCTGCTGATCCAGCTCGAAAGGTTCCGAAAACTTCTCCAGCAAGTTATGTGCGGTGTGGGCGGCATCCTCAGGCACATGAATCTCGGAAAGCACGACAATAAACTCGTCACCGCCCATACGGGCAATCGTGTCGCTTTTCCGCAGTTGTTTCCGGACCCGTTCCACCACCTTTTTCAGAAGACGGTCGCCCGCGGGATGGCCGAGCGTGTCGTTTACCGACTTGAAATTGTCCAGGTCGAACATGAGCACCGCCGTCATATACCCTTCCCTGGCAGCATGGGCTATTGCCTGGCTGAGCCTGTCATCAAGAAGAAGTCTGTTCGGAAGTCCGGTCAAGGCATCGTGGTACGCCAGATGCTCAATTTCCGCCTCGATACGCTTGCGTTCACGAATGTCGCGAATGATACCGACCCCATACCATCGTCCTTTGAGATTCACGGATGAAAGGGAGATTTCGACCGGAATCTCCGTAGTATCCCGGCGCAGAGCCGGAAGCTCGGTCGTCGTGCCGATGGCCGCGCCCGTTCCGCTTGCGGAAAAACGCCTCATTCCGTCAAGAAAAGCCCCGTGAAGGTTTTCAGGAATAATTAACGGATGGATGTCTTTACCGACAGCCTCCGTTTTTTTCCAGCCGAAGATCTGCTCCGCGGCTTCATTCCAGAATGATATCTTTCCCTTATCGTCGACCATGACGATTGCATCCCGCGTAGATGAGGTGATAGAGCGGAGTGTAGCCTCGCTGTTTCTCAACTTCTCAACTGCAAGCAACCGTTCCTCGTTCAGGTCGGCAAGACGCTGTTCCGCCAGCTTGCGCTTTGAAATATCACGGATACTGCCGCGTGTCCCGAGAAATGCCCCCGATTCGTCAATAATCGGGTGAAAGACGAGTTCCAGCCACTGCTCCGCTCCGTCGGCGCGGAGTATCCGGAAGACCAGACAGTCGGAATTGTTTCCGGTCAACACTTCACGCTGAAAGAGTGTGTACCGTTCGCGGTCTTCCGTGTGAATGACTCGAAGAAGAAGGCCGGGATCACTGTAGAACTCCTCCGCTTCGTACCCGGTAATCCTCTTGCAGGATGGTGACGAATGAATAAATGAACCATCGGGATCGAGCCAGAACTCCCAATCATGTGTGTAGTCGGCGAAGGTGCGGAATTTCGCTTCCTGGGACACAAGAGCCTTGACCGCCTCATTCCTGAGTTTCCAGTCCTTCACTATGCGTCGAGACGTACCCAGTGTGAACAGGCAAAACAGCAAAACCACAGCGGCCGTTTTTATGTGATCGCGCCGCCATTCGGCGAGAATATCGTCAGTTGCCAGACCGACATTGATATAAATGGGAAACTTCGAGGATTTACGAAAAGTATACAATCGCCGGATATTGTCAACGGGAGGACGTGCCGTGAATGTTCCCGTCTTTTGCCCGGTTGCGAGGAGCTTCTGAAACTCCTTCGACAGGCCCTTGATGCCTACCGTTCCTGGTGTCCCCCGCGGATCGGGATACCGGGCAATTATCCCCAAATCCCCGTCCCGTAACGAAATAACCCCTCGCTTGCCCACATCAACCGTTGCAAGAAGTTTTCGGAAATACTCCAGCGGCACTACTCCGTAAACAACGCCTGCAAAAGAACCGTCAGGTTTCTTTATGCTCCGTGCGAGAATCAACACCCATGCGCCGGTAACGCGGCTCTCAACCGGTTTGGACAGCACCAGCCCGGTATCCGGGTCCGATTTCAGCTTTTTAAAATAATGTCGGTCTGCTACGCTCTTCAGACTTCTACCGGTCCCTCCCCCAACGACGATCTCCCCCTCGGTGTTTGTCATGCGAATAGCCTCAAGCTCCGGCAGCTGCCTTGACTTCCGTGCGAGAAAAGACCCCATATCCCTCTGATCACTATCCCCATTGGCGAGCCGACCTTCAATTTCGTCAACAATGGAAAGCAGGGTCATATCAATCTTTGAAAAGGAACCGTTAACGGACTGTTCAAGCACCTGTGCCAGGTTCTGAGTCGTAACCGCCGCCCGGTTTTCACACTGGATTCTGCTCTGACGCAGCGACAATCCCGCGAGAACGATGACAAAAAGATTGATGAGCACGATCCCTGTTGCCACCAATGGAATGGGGACTGATGGGGAGTTCTTTGTATCGGAAACCTTTGTTTGAATGCCCACGGCCCAGATACCGCCTGCGATGAATTTCTTCTATTCCCTTGCGCGAAAAGACAACAACAACAGGATTCGCGACCTGTTCGACCCGAACACGGATAGCATCTCGGCGAAGGATTATAGCATTATATAAAAATTAATAAACTTTTTTGTACAGTTGACAGCAATTATAATCAATAAATTTGAAATGATCGAACGTATCAGGATGACATGCGAACGTCCCTGCCCCGTGGCACGTGATCCGTGGGCGTGATTGCATGCACAAACAGTTGGAAGCCAGGCCGGAATACGAAGCAAAATCATACAAATTTCTTCTTGACAATTATTACCAAACGACATATCTTGCAAAACATGGAAAGAGACATGCTTGCTATATGCAAAAACAAGACAAGAGAATTTGAAGCGGTATGCAAAAGAAACGGTCTCGCCCTGACTATCCAGCGACGCGTTATTCTCGAGTGCCTTGCTTCACGCATTGATCACCCCACCGCCGATCAGGTGTACGACGACGTTGCCGACAAGATTAAGGGTGTATCCCGAACAACGGTGTACCGCGTACTGGAGACATTCGTATCCATCGGTCTGGCGAAAAAAATCAGCAACCCTGAATCAAAGGCGAGATTCGATGCGGACACGACCCGGCACCACCACCTCACATGTACCAATTGCGGCGTGGTGATAGACCTTTTCGACAACGATCTGAACAATTTGCGGCTTCCCGCCGGGATCGAAAAGGATTTCGAAATAGCGGACTATTCCATCACCTTTACCGGAACATGTTCGGCCTGTAGCGGTCGTCTCCTTGATGAAAAAAGTAAATGAATAGCGGGAGGCGATTGCTGGAGCTCTATCATTGCATACTATGAAATGATTCAAAGGAGGAAACATGAAACCTGTTGAACTGAAAAAGGATTTCTTCTGGGTCGGGGCCATTGACTGGTCTGTCAGGGATTTTCACGGCTACGAGACCCCACGCGGCACCACCTATAACAACTACCTGATCAAGGACACGGAGATCACCCTCGTTGACGCGGTAAAGTACGACTTCGCGGACATCACGATTAAACATATCCGAAGCCTGGTTGACCCGGCACAAATCAAGCATGTGGTAGTCAATCACATTGAAAACGACCACGTATCCGCTATCGACAAGATAATGTCCCTCTGCCCGGATGCGACCATCCATATAACCGAAAGGGGCAAAAGGGGTCTCGACCGTTTCTTCGACACCTCGCAGTGGAAATTTCACATCGTCAAGACCGGCGACACCCTGAATATAGGCAAGAACACCCTGCTCTTCATCGAAACCCCCATGCTTCACTGGCCCGATTCCATGATGACGTACTGCAAGGAAGCGGAAACCCTCTTCAGCCAGGACGGGTTCGGACAGCATCTGGCGTCATCAGCCCGGTTCGATGATGATTTCAGTACCTGCGTCTCTTCGGTCGTCCTGGACGACGCGGTTGTCGATTACTACGCAAACATCCTCATGCCCTTCGGGCAACTGATACTGGATGCTGTCTCAAATCTGGGGAAACTGGGCATTCAGCCGAAGATAATCGCCCCGGACCACGGCATCATCTGGCGCAAGAATCCTCAACAGGTCGTGGATTCCTACGTGGCCATGGCGAGCGGCAAAACGGATCTCCGTGCGCTCATCATCTATGACACCATGTGGAAGAGCACGGAAATAATGTCCGGCCCCATCTCCGAAGGCATCATGGACGAGGGGGTCGATTGCCGGGTCCTGAAACTGAGGGCAACCCCCATGAACGTCATTATCAAGGAATTCTGGAAGGCGCGGGGTACCCTCTTCGGCACCCCCACCCTCAACAACATCATGTATCCGACCGTGGCGGAATGCCTCACCCATATTCGCGGGCTCAGACCCAAAAACCGCATGGTCGGCGCTTTCGGCAGCTACGGTTGGGGCGGGGGAGCAGTAAAGGAATGTTACGAAACCTTCGGCAAGATGGGACTGGAAGCCTTTGACCCGGGTCTGCAGATCATCTACAAACCCTCAACGGAAGATGAAGAGAAGTGCTACCAGTTCGGAAGGAATTTCGCGGCGAAATTGAAGGAATACCACACGCGCTTCTGAAAAAGGGGCGTTACCTCACACGAAGAAAGGAGTATCAAAATGCCAAGAACGAAAGAGTGGCAGTGCACGGTCTGCGGTTACAAACATGAAGGTGATGCACCACCGAAACAGTGTCCCCCCTGCGGAGCAGACGGTTCGAAATTCGTTCCGCTCAGATAGCAACCACTGCGACAAAAGCCGGTATTCCGTTTACTGAAACGGCATACCGGCTCCACTTCAAACAAGAAACCGGCGCCCGTGAGATTGGGGCGCCGGTTTCTTCATTTTATTCTTCGGAATCGACTCCGTCCGGAATCCGATCCAGTTCCGCGAGCCATGCATCGGCTTCGCCGTCGCTGGGCGCCCGCCAGTCGCCGCGCGGCGACAGGGAACCGCCGGACCCTACCTTGGGCGAGTTGGGGACACAGGTCCTCTTGAACTGGCTGGTCTTGAAGAATCTGCGCAGAAACACCCGCATCCATTTCTTTATCTCGTACAGGGTATAGTGGTGCCGTTTCGACTCCGGTATGTCCGGCCATCCGCCGACCGTCTTGTCATGCCAGGCGTTCCACGCCATGAAGGCGACCTTGCGAGGCAGGTAGCCGAGACGGAGGGTGTAGTAGAGGATGAAATCCTGCACTTCGTAGGGTCCTACAATATCCTCGGTGCGCTGAACCGGCTGCCCGCTGGAATCCTGACCCGGCACGAGTTCCGGGCTGATCTCTGTTTCCAGGATATCCCTGAGAACCGGGCTCACCTCCGGACCCAGTTGATCCGTGAGCGCGGCCCAGCGGATAAGGTACTGGATAAGGGTTTTCGGGACGCTGGCATTCACGTGGTAGTGGGCCATGTGGTCGCCCACGCCGTAGGTGCACCAGCCGAGAGCCATTTCGCTCAGGTCGCTGGTCCCCACCACGATGCCGCCGTACTGATTGGCGAGGCGGAAGAGATGGCTGGTCCTTTCCCCTGCCTGGACATTCTCGAAGGTCACGTCGTACACGGGTTTTCCCTCATGGAAGGGGTGCCCGATATCCTTGAGCATCTGGAGACAGCTGGGACGGATATCGATCTCTCGGTAGGTGCAGCCGACGGTTCTGATGAGTTCCCGAGCCTGGTCCAGAGTGCGCTGGCTGGTGGCGAAACCGGGCATGGTATAGGCGAGGATGTGAAAACGGGAGAGTCCCATGACATCCATGGCCCTGGCACAGACAATGAGGGCCTGGGTCGAGTCCAGGCCGCCCGAAATGCCGATGATCATCTTGTCCGCGCCGGTGGATTTGAACCGCTTTACCAGGGCCTGGACCTGAATCTCATAGACTTCCCGACATCGCTCGTCCCTCCTCGCGGGATCGCTCGGCACAAACGGAAAACGCTCATATCGCCGCTCCAGCGGAAGATAATCCCGCAACGGCAGGTCTGCCTTGAAGGTGATGGTGCGGAAATCGCGGAGAGAGTCCCGCAGGCGGTGAATCGACTGGCCGAAGCTGTTCTGGCGCATCCGCTCCTGGACGAGGCGATCCAGGTCGATATCACCGGATACGAGCTGATCCCCGTATGAAAACCTCTTCGTTTCCGCCACGAAGGACCCGTTTTCACAGATCATTCCGTGTCCGTCCCACGCCAGGTCGGTCGTGGATTCCCCGGTCCCTGCCGCGCTGTACAGGTAGGCGGAGAGGCATCGACCCGACTGGTTGGCGACCAGCTGGCGCCGATAGTCGGCCTTGCCCACAGTTATGTTGGATGCCGAGAGATTGACGAGAACGGTTGCCCCGGCAAGGGCCGCATAGGATGACGGCGGAATCGGCACCCACACGTCCTCGCAGATTTCCACGAAAAAGGTGAGGAGTTTCTGGTTCTCCACCTGGAACAGCAGCCGGTTGCCGAATGGTATGTCATTCCGGCCCGGCAGGTCGATGCTGTCACGCAGGGTATTGTCCGCCGAAGCGAATTGTCGCAACTCGTAGAACTCACGATAATTGGGCAGGTACGTCTTCGCGGCGATCCCGAGCACTCTTCCCCGGCAGAAAACCGCCGCGCAATTGAAGAGCAGTCCATCAACACGAAGCGGCAGACCGACGATCCCGATAACAGGTATGGAGCGTGACGCATCCAATATGGAGCCGAGCGCGGTGATACATCCATCCAGGAGAGTCTGCTGGTGGAAAAGGTCCTCGCAGGTATATGCGGAAAGACCCAGTTCAGGGAAAGCGGCCAGAAGAATCTTACGCTCTCCGGCCTGTTCCAGCAGGGAGATGGTCCGGCGGGCGTTGAACGCGGGGTCAGCGACCTTGACTTCAGGAAGGGCAACCGCGGTTCGTATGAAATTGTGGGAATACATGTTGAAGAATTCATGCCGAGGGCTCATGGGTTTCTCCCCTTCCAGAAGGTCCGTTGACGGCATGACGGCGAAAATGCCCGTGGATGCCGGATTTCCGCACTCTTTCTACACCTTTCCAAACGGGGGTGTCAACGCTTTTCACCCTGGAACGAAGACGTTGTACCTATAGACGGATCAAAAAAGGGCGCCCGCCATGAGCGCCCCGTGAAAACAGGCTGGATATGAGAAAAGTGTCAGGCAGCCTCGGCGGTCCAGTCAAGCTCACCCTCGCCGAACATGCCTTCCACATCCAGCAGGATAATCAGTTTTTCGCCCAACCGGCCGATACCGCTGAAACACCTTCCACTTCCATTCTTTACCGCATCCGGGGTCGCGCTGACCTTGTCGCTTTCCAATTTGATTACGTGGGAAACCTGATCCACAATCAAACCGATGGTAGCGCCCGCGATGTCGACCACCACGATTCGTCGGGAGTCCGCATTCCCGTTGCAGTCCTCCGCGAGGTTGAAGCGTTTCCTGAAATCAATAACGGGAATAACCTTTCCGCGCAGATTAATGACTCCCTCCGCGTAATCCGGAGCGTTGGGGATCTTGGTAATCTCCATCATCCGGATGATTTCCTGCACTTTCAGGATATCCACGCAATATTCTTCAGTACCCACAGTAAAACCTACCATGTGGTGGATCTCTTCCATGCCCGCTCGGTTAGCCTCCATGACGACCTCCTGCCGGAATATTTCATCTGCTTCTCATAGATATCGGCACAACCTCATAAACCTTTAGAAAATAATCAGTGCGCCGCATCCTTTGCGCAGACTGACAGGAATAGATATGCAGGGATATTCTGATACACTGTACATAAAAAATGACAGTGGTACTTACCGAGACAACGATACGATGCACACTCCATCACACGAAATACGCGCAGGGGGCATCCCTTCTCTGTTCACCGCACTCCTGATCCTCGCCTCCTCAATTTTTTTCACGCCCCCCGTTCATCCCCTTTCCCACGATACGCATGCATCCGACAAAGTCATCTTGTTCTTTTTCTGGGGGATTGGCTGCCCCCATTGCGCAAAAGCGAAGCCGTTTCTCGATTATCTCTCGCGAGCATATCCCGATATCGAAATACGGTCATTCGAAGTGGTAAAGAATGAAAAAAATCTTGAATTGCTGGAGAAAATGACGAAAGCACGGGGAGCGGAAACGTCCGGCGTTCCCGTGTTCATCATAGGAAACAGGGTGTTCACCGGATACGATGACAAAGTAGAGCGGGAGCTCGAAGCTGCCGTAAAAGCAAGCATGGTACGCGAGAAAACCGACGGAGCGAACTCGATACATGCAGGGCCTGACTCGTTTTTCATTCCCTTTCTCGGAAAGACGGACCCGCAGTCACTCTCTCTGCCGGTCTTCACGCTGGCCATCGCCGCGCTGGACGGCTTCAATCCCTGCGCGTTCTTCGTCCTGTTCACCCTGCTGAGCCTGCTCGTTCATGCCCATTCACGGAAACGGATGCTGCTCATCGGCGGGATCTTCGTCTCCACATCCGGCATCCTTTACTTTCTGTTCATGGCCGCATGGATGAACCTTTTCTTCGTTGTGGGGCATCTCTCCGCAGTAACATGGATCGCCGGAATCACCGCCATCGTCATCTCCCTCATCAACATCAAGGATTTCTTCTTTTTCAAAAAAGGGATTTCCCTGAGCATCCCGGAAACGTCAAAACCGAGGCTATTCGAACGGATGCGGAGGCTCCTTCGCACTGATTCGTTTCCCGCCGCACTGACAGGCGCGGTCGTTCTCGCCGTTGCGGCAAACAGCTACGAAATCCTCTGCACGGCAGGCTTTCCCATGGTCTATACCAGGGTGCTTACCCTCAACTCCCTGTCGACCGCCGCATACTACGCCTACCTGGCCCTTTACAACATCATCTATATAATTCCCCTGGCAGTTATTGTCTCCCTGTTTGCAGTAACCATGGGAAGCAGGAAGCTCACCGAATGGCATGGACGCGTCATGAAACTTGTCTCGGGGATGATGATGCTGGGTCTCGCCGCAGTTCTCCTTCTCAACCCGGCGTGGATGCAAAGCATCCGCGCCTCGGCACTTCTCCTTCTCGGAGTGCTTGTCCTCTCGGCGTTCATTGTCCTTATTTCAAAAAACAGATTCACCCCCCCTCGTTCGTCATGAACCCGCCTTCCATTTTCTGCGTGAATACGCTCAATCAAAGTATGGTTGCGATTTGTCATCGTGTGTGCAACTATCGCTTCTCGTTCCGAGAAATTACTGATGATGCCGGTTTTCTCCGACAAAACGTGACGAAAAGAGACCGTGTTTTCCCTTTCCAGCGCCCCTCACCGTCTGCAGAAGGAATGTCCCCAGACATTGATGCCGTGAAACCACATGCCTGTCGACGTCACTGTTCCATATAAAACGGCATTCAACGAAAGGAGATACAACGCATCATGAAACTGGTCCCTCTTCTGCTCTGTATATCTCTTTTGGCGGGGGTATCCCCTGCCCTGTGCGCCACGGGTCACCCCCTGTCGCTGACAATGGCCTATGACAAAGTGACCGGCGAATTCAATCGGATGGATGCCGCGTTGAAAAACACCGCCGGAACGCTGGCATCCACGGGGCTTACCGGGGAGCAGGCGCGTACGGCGCTGCGGGAGTTGTGCGGCGGTTTCAGCTATGCGGTGGACTGTTCCGCCGTTGACGCCAAAGGGCGGATGATCACGGTCGAACCGGCGCCTTTCCGCCGCTTCGAGGGGAGCTACATCAGTGCCCAGGAGCAGGTGAAGCGGGTGAAAGAATCCCGCAAGCCGGTTTTGAGCGCGGGATTCCGGGCCGTGGAAGGTTTCGATGCAGCCGACGCGGAGTTCCCGGTTATCGCGCCCGACGGCCGGTTCATCGGCTCGGTCAGCATTCTCTTCTCCCCGGCCAGGCTGTTGGGTGACGTCATCCGCCCCCTGTCACAGGGAACGCCCTTCGAAATCTGGGCAATGGAAAAAGGGGGTCGCATCCTCTTCGATAACGATTTACCCCTTATCGGAATGAATGTTTTCACCTCAAAGACGTTTCACGACAACAGTCGATTCACCCGTCTTGCCCGCCGCATTGCCTCCCAGCCGGAGGGAAGCGGCTCCTATTGGCACAAAGCGCAAGCCGCGAGAAAGGTCGTGAGGAAAAAGGCCTTCTGGCAAAGCGTCTCCCTCTACGGCGCCGAATGGCGCCTGATTGGCATGCATGCCGAACACGACGCCTCGGGCAGAAGGGTCGGGCGTACAGGTCCCCCGGCAGTCCCTGAACAGAGACTGGAATCCTTTGTTCTGGAACATTCCCTAATCGCGGCCCTGTCCCTGGGTGAAAAGAAGACGGCAATGGAGCTGTTCAGGGATTTTTTCGAGAATACGCCCGGCATCTATTCGGTGCAGTGGATCGACGAAAAGGGGGTCAATCGATTCGGCTATCCCGCCGAAAACAGCCTTACCGACTATGACTACCATTCCGCCCGCGCCGCGAGTGATCCGGAGACGCTCAGGATTGTCGCGGAGAAAAAACCCGCCATCATGGAGGCGCCGCTGTTCGAGGGGAGAACGGGCGTTTTCCTGTTCAGGCCGGTCTTCAACGGTGAACGGTACCTTGGGATGGTGTATTACATCAGGACAAAGCAGGCTGCCTCAGATCCCGTAAGGCCGTAAAGGAGAATCGAATGGACCTGCGCGTGAACTATCTCGGCGTCACCCTTGACAGCCCGTTTGTCCTGGCCTCGGCGCCGCCGACAGCGAACGGTGAAATGATTCGCCGCGCCTTCCGGGCGGGATGGGCGGGCGCCGTCATCAAGACAATGATACGCGAACCGGTGATGAATCCGCGGAATCGTTTCGCAGTCTCCCGCATGGGAGGGATGATAACCGGTTTTGAAAACCTTGAACTGCTGAGCGAACTTCCGCCCGAAGCATGGTTCAGGACCATATCCGAACTGAAAGCGGAATTCCCGGACAAGGCCGTTATCGGCAGCATCATGGGAGACGCCCGCTCTCCGGACGACTGGCTCTTTCTGGCCAGGGGATGCCAGGAGGCGGGCGCCGATCTCCTTGAATTGAACTTCTCCTGCCCCCACGGCTATCCGGAAAGAGGAAAAGGCGCCGCCATCGGACAGAACGCCGAGTATTCCGCATTGATCACGGGATGGCTGAAGCAGTGCCCCGACATAAGCATCCCGCTGGTTCCCAAACTCACCGCCGCAACAGCCGACATCCGGACAATCGGGGAGGCGGTGGCTGAAGCCGGCGCCGACGGCATCTGCGCCATCAACACCATTCCTTCCCTGTTCGGTATCGATCTGAAAACCCTGCGCCCACGCCCCGATATCGGCGGCTCGACATCGTACGGCGGCTATTCCGGTCCGGGGATAAAACCGATTGCACTGCGTGCGGTAAGCGAGTTGTGCCGCGAACCGGGACTGCCGGTCATGGCCTGCGGGGGAATCTCAAGCGGATTCGACGCAACGGAATTCCTGCTCCTGGGAGCGCCGGTGGCGCAGGTATGCACCGAGGTGATGCTGAAGGGGTTTGATGTTATCGAAAGAATGAAAGGGGAGCTTCGGGAGTTCATGGGGTGGCATGGCTTCACGGCGCTTTCCGATTTCCTCGGCGCCTGTCGTGACAGCGTGACCTCGTTCGGCAACCTGGATGCGGAGTTCCCTGCTCTTCCGCGCATCGATCCCTCTCGTTGCACGGGCTGCGGCGCCTGCATCGTCTCCTGCCGGGACGGCGGATATCAGGCAATCATCCGGGAAGGAAACGGCATAGGTATCGATCCGTCCGCATGTTCAGGTTGTTCTCTCTGCTCCCATGTCTGCCCGGAGGGGGCCATCGTAATGGAGAAGAGGTAACGATTTTTTCCAGGGAGACCCATTGAACGAAAAAGGGATCGGCACAATGGCTGATCCCTTTTTTGTTAATGAAAAAGGCGCCGGACTTTTATCCAGCGCCTCTGATTTTCTGGAGCGGGAAACGGGATTTGAACCCGCGACTTCAACCTTGGCAAGGTTGCACTCTACCACTGAGTTATTCCCGCGCGACAAGTGTTAGCTTTATAGCAAAACCGATTTTCCAAGTCAATGATTTTGTCGACTTACGTCGAACAAAAAATATAACCATCCAAAAATCCGACACTATTTCTTGACCGTGCCGATGACGGAGCAGGCGCCCCGCGTCTCACCGCCCTACTGGAAGTATTCGCTGATTGTTTTAACCGAGTGAATGCCCACGGAAATGGTGGAGCCATCCTCTTTTCTGCCGTGCACGACGAACTCGCTCAGGCCGAAGCGGAGAGAACTGCCCCAGTCATAGGTATAGCCGAGGCGTGTCCAGGGGTAGGCATCCGATGAGGGGGTGGTGGTGTAGACATTCCGGGCGCGGTTGTTGAACCAGGCGGTATAGGTCTTGAAGACAGGCGCCTCAAGACCTTCCGTGGCCCGTATCGTGTTGCTCGCATCGAGAATCCGGAAAGGGTCGGCAGGAAATTGAATCTCGCAGGCAGTGTCGGAAATCTCGCTGTCCGGACAGGGGCGGAAAAGGTCCTTGGGTGAAACCCACAGCTCCAGAACGTACTTCGCCTCCCGCGGATTGCCCTTAGTCGCGTAACTGGGCGGGAGTCCCAGCAGTTGAACCACCCGCAACAGGGAAGGCACTGTCCCGGCAAAGCGTTGCTTCATCTCAGGCGCCACCGTTACCCAGGAATCCCAGCGATACGTGGAACAATTGCCGCCTTCCTTGCAGGTGTCTCCCGCGCACCCTGCCGGCTCCTCGCAACGGTAATATTTGCCGGCATCGTCAATCACCGTCGCGACAAGCAGCCGTGAGCCCACGATCTTGTTTTCCCAGACGAGATTGCCGTTGTACGGAACAATGGGTGTCAGATGGGTGGATATTTCATCGGCGGTCACGACCCGCGCATCCGCCACGGCGCTCGAATACTGCTGCTGAATGGTTTTCTTATCCGTCGGCTGCGTCCCCGCGCCTCCGCCGCAGGATGCCGCGAGGAAAGACAGGACGAAGACAACCAGAATTTCGCGTACGGCCGGTAGAAAGACAATCCGGCGAATGATGAGACCAGTGGATGAATGCCGTGCATGACCCATTGAATGTAATCCTCTCGTCATTAGATTGCATCAAGTCCGGCACGCGAGAAAAGGCACTTCTCGGATGTGTATCGGGAATAACCTGCTGATGCGGTCAGAACATGAAGGCCCTGAAAAAAGAACTACCATTCATCACGGGCCTTGGCAACCCATTCACGGCATGTTTTTCACGCAGAACACTGTCTTCATCCGGATGTTCACCTGGGACCTGCCGGGTTTCGGAGACCCGGCAGTTTTTTCTTATAATCCCTTTTCCGGGACGAACAGACCAGACTATGCTGCGAGAAGGTTGTAATCATCCCCGCGTATGCGGGGAACACTCGGCCTTCTGAGCCATATATGCCCCTTCAACCGGTTCATCCCCGCGCATGCGGGGAACACCACGGTGGCGAAGCTTGTAACGCTTCCGGTAGCGGTTCATCCCCGCGCATGCGGGGAACACGCGCACCCGCCGGGGTGGCCGGTGTTCCAGGCCGGTTCATCCCCGCGCATGCGGGGAACACACCGCCAGGGATGCAAATTCGCCCGCCGTTGGCGGTTCATCCCCGCGCATGCGGGGAACACGCCGTTTCTTGTTCTCCGAATTTTTCTACTAGCGGTTCATCCCCGCGCATGCGGGGAACACCCGTCATCATCCCGGTACAGCACCCCAGCATACGGTTCATCCCCGCGCATGCGGGGAACACGCCGGGAAAGTCACCGGGGAGACGTCCCACAGCGGTTCATCCCCGCGCATGCGGGGAACACGATTTGCCGAACAGTTTCATGGCGATAGCAGACGGTTCATCCCCGCGCATGCGGGGAACACGTCAATCTCCGAAAACTCCACGGCACGGCCTCCGGTTCATCCCCGCGCATGCGGGGAACACTCATGCTGGCCTCAGTAAAGGATCATTTCCGGCGGTTCATCCCCGCGCATGCGGGGAACACAATCTGCTCTTTGCTAAGAATCACGTTGAAACCGGTTCATCCCCGCGCATGCGGGGAACACGTGTCGCTAATCCATTCCGCATCTTCCTGCATCGGTTCATCCCCGCGCATGCGGGGAACACGTGATACCCACTATGCCGATTGTCAATTCAACCGGTTCATCCCCGCGCATGCGGGGAACACGCGCCAGGGCTTCGGTCAAGACTTCATTTTCCGGTTCATCCCCGCGCATGCGGGGAACACGTTGTCATCAAACATAGTTACCCCTGTTTTACCGGTTCATCCCTGCGCATGCGGGGAACACCGATGAACAGGCTCAGAAATGGCGTGTCAGGGTGGTTCTTCCCCGCGCATGCGGGGAACACTATGCCGTAGCAAGCGGTAGGGTTGAACGCAACGGTTCATCCCCGCGCATGCGGGGAACACGCTGTACCCAGATCGCCTTGCTAGAAAGGCTGCGGTTCATCCCCGCGCATGCGGGGAACACGAGAATTGCGCAAGGGAATTCTACGGCGAGGACGGTTCATCCCCGCGCATGCGGGGAACACGTCTGCTGCGGTTTGTTATAGGGCGTAAGGAACGGTTCATCCCCGCGCATGCGGGGAACACAGGTCTGAAATAGAGGTAAGTCCGTTAGCGACCGGTTCATCCCCGCGCATGCGGGGAACACGGAAAGTGCAACCATGCCGTTGAGGATGCCTGCGGTTCATCCCCGCGCATGCGGGGAACACGTGTCGACGGACAGGATGAGCGTGCACACCTTCGGTTCATCCCCGCGCATGCGGGGAACACGTGGGCGACAACGGCGCGGGATACGCCCGGCCCGGTTCATCCCCGCGCATGCGGGGAACACGAAGAAATTCTCATATTCATATCCATGGTTACCGGTTCATCCCCGCGCATGCGGGGAACACCGCTCGTGGACGGTTTCCCGCTTGATGTACTCCGGTTCATCCCCGCGCATGCGGGGAACACCGCTGATTTGCGCCCATGGTGTCAATGATAAACGGTTCATCCCCGCGCATGCGGGGAACACGGCGACGCGGGGTGAGGGAGTTGATACGTCTGCGGTTCATCCCCGCGCATGCGGGGAACACGCGTACCAGGGTTGCTTCCCCTCGTCTAACTTCGGTTCATCCCCGCGCATGCGGGGAACACGCAACAATGTCCCATTCACCATACCTCCACGCCGGTTCATCCCCGCGCATGCGGGGAACACTCGATCACATTCCTTGATAAACATACCGGTGTCGGTTCATCCCCGCGCATGCGGGGAACACAGACCCTGTAAAGCGAAGGACGGACGCAAGAGCGGTTCATCCCCGCGCATGCGGGGAACACGTCGAGCCGCCCGACACCGATCCTTACGACACCGGTTCATCCCCGCGCATGCGGGGAACACTTGCCGACCTCCTGGAGGCCTGTATCGGTCCCCGGTTCATCCCCGCGCATGCGGGGAACACTACTCATCTGCCAGGTTTTGTTGCGTATAGATCGGTTCATCCCCGCGCATGCGGGGAACACTCGAACGAGATGCTGGCCGATACCTGCCCGTCCGGTTCATCCCCGCGCATGCGGGGAACACATCCGGCCTAACGCGAAATTTCTTTGCTGCCTCGGTTCATCCCCGCGCATGCGGGGAACACTACTGTTCGACAGCCATCCGATGAAGGATTCGCGGTTCATCCCCGCGCATGCGGGGAACACTTCAATGACGCGCTCATTGTCGCCGTGGCCGGCGGTTCATCCCCGCGCATGCGGGGAACACTCGAACGAGATGCTGGCCGATACCTG